>JBAYZB010000062.1:0-15620 GCA_041672765.1 Gammaproteobacteria bacterium
CGACCACATCGCCGTAACGCTTGGTGAGATTTCGAGCCTGGATCGCAGGGTGTTTCATGGGCCTGGGGGATGAAAAAGCACTTACGCCTTTTTAGCACATCCGGCGGGCCGGTGCCGCGGCCTGCCGCTTATGGAGATGCAGCTCAAACGAACCTTGATGTCTCTTTAACGCAAAGGCGCAAAGAGATAAGAGATCAAGTTATCCGTAGTAGCACTCCCCGGCCCGCCCTCCGCCCATGGCGCGAACCCCGGATATGGCACGGTTCACGCTCCTTCCTCCTTTGCGTTCTTGGCAGCCTTTGCGTTTAACCCCCGTTTGAACCCTAAAAACGCTTGATGGCTGAGACGGTATCTACGGCCGGGGGTGTGAATCCTCAACACCTTCGCCAAGGCCATCCAGGCCCAGCCGGCCGCACTTCCTGCCCGCCAGCCGGCTGGCGTTCTGCAGCGCGGCGGCCATGTCCCGGCCGCGCACCAGGGCGTCGATGATGCCCGCGTTGAAGGTATCCCCCGCGCCCAAGGTATCCACGACCTGCGGCGGCGGGAACGCGGGACAGTACAGGCCACGGCCGTCGCGCGTGAGGGCGTGCGCGCCCTGGGCACCCCATGCGCAGATCAGTTCGGCCGCGGGGGCCTCGTCGCGCATGGCGCGCAGGAATGGCACCGGATCGGCAAAACCGCGCGCGGCGGCGTAGGTCTTCGAGAACAGCAGCACATCCGCGCCCTGGAACAGCCGCTCGATGCCGGGCCGTGGCTTCTCGATCTCGACGGAGCGCGGAATGTGCGAATGGGATGCCGCGAGGTGCGCCAGCATCCGCTCGGTCTCCGCCACGTTGCGGCCTTCGAAGTGAATCCAGTCGAAAAGCGCCGGATCGATCTTGCGGAAGTCTTCGAAACCGAACTCGCGCAGGTCGCGGTAGTGGATGATGGTGCGCGAGCCGTTGCGGCGATTCAGCGCGACATAGGAAGTGGGGACCTTGCCGGCGCGTTCGACGGGGCAGTAGCGGGTATCGACGCCATGCCTCTTCAGGTCGTCCAGGATACGCGCGCCGTCCGGCTCATCCACGATCACGCCGCCCCAGGCGCACGCGTGCCCCAGTTGGCTCAACACCACCAGCGTATTCGTTGCGTTGCCGCCGCGGCAGATGCGCTGCCCGACGGCGCGCACTTCGGCATCCTCCTGCGGATAGCCGTCCACCAGAAGAATGATGTCCAGGGTCGCGATGCCGATACCGAGAATGCGTGCCATGATGCACCGCCCACTTGAAGCCGCTTTCACTCTAACCAAGAGGGCATGATCGCTGTGACAGCCGCCCAAGGCAACAGGGCATTCGACATGACGGAATACGGGCGCGGGTTGCGCGGCACGCCCCATGGATGCCCACCGCGATCAGATGCGCTTGTTCTTCATCGGCGCGGGATGAGCCGGCAAGGGATCGAAGCGGCGCGCTTCCACGTCCCACTGCCGTGCCGAAGCACGCAGCACCAGGCAGGACGGCCCGCCATACGTGCGCTGCCTGCCCGCCGCACCCGGATTCAGCACCCAGGGCAGTTGCGCGCAATCGCAGACCAGGCGATGGCTGTGTCCGTACACGATCGCGCGGGCATCCGCGTAGCGCATGCGCAACCGTGCATGCAGGCCCTGTGGCCTGCCTGCGCGGTCGCCGTGCAACACCTGCAGATAACCGCCCGGCAGTTCCAGGCGGGTCTCGAAAGGGAGCGTCGCGAGTGCGTCCTGTTCGCCCGCGGGCCATTTGTCCGGCGTATCGTTGTTGCCCCGCACCGCCACCACGCCCTGCCGCGGCTTCAAGGCATGCAGCACCTGCAGCGAACCGATGTCGCCTGCGTGCACGGCGAAATCGCTCATCCGCGCCAGGGACGCGATGCGCGCATCGAGCACGCTATGCGTATCCGATACGATGATGACCAGGACGTGCATGGATCAGCCCTGTGGCGGCATGAGCAGAAGCGGCCGCGCCCGGCCGCATAAGGGAGAAGCGGCTCCTGTTCTGGAAATAAAGGCCCGGGGACGGGGTTCACGGCATGGCCCGATGCGCGGCATTCGCACTGCATGGTACAAAAATCGGGCAAAAAACCGCTAAAAAATGGCGCCGGACCTCTTTACCGGAGACATGCGTATGTTATCTTATCCGCGCCTGATCGCTTCAATCCTATTTGCAAAGGAGTAAGTATGGCCGCAAAGAAAAAGGCTGCAACCAAACCTGCAAAGAAGAGCGCCGCTCCCGCTGTCAAGAAGGCCGCGACGAAGTCCGAAATCCTGAGCGGCATCGCTGACCAGACCGGGCTGACCAAGAAGCAGGTGGGCTCCGTGTTCGACGCGCTGAGCGGCTTGATCCAGCGTGATCTGAAGAAGAACGGTCCCGGCGTCTTCACCGTGCCCGGCCTGATGAAGATCAAGGTGGTCCGCAAGCCCGCCGTCAAGGCCCGCAAGGGCATCAACCCGTTCACGGGTGAAGAGATGGTCTTCAAGGCCAAGCCGGCCCGCAATGTCGTGAAGGTTCAGCCCCTGAAGAACCTGAAGGACATGGTCGCCTGAGACCGCTGCAAAGACCGGGGATGCCAATCCCCGGTCTTTTTCTTTTCGACGCGCGCTCCCTGCATCCGCACTCCGGCAGGGCCTCTGCCGCAGCGTCGTTCATCCCTCTCCCGCCCCTGGCCCCAACGGCTGCCCATAACTGAACTCTACGACGTTGCCGTCCGGATCCCGCACGCCGCAGTAATAACCGACCGGATAAGGCTCCTCCCTGGACCCCCACAACAGGCATCCTTCACGCCGCGCCCGCCGCGCAATTTCATCCACTGCCGCGCGGCTTTCCAGGGCAAAGCCCAGATGGCTGTAGTCACGCTGCGCTTGCACGTACCCCGGACCGCCGGGCAGCAGCACGAACACGAATTCCTTCTCGCGCCCCGGCTCTGCCAGCCAGATGATGGCCGCGTCTTCCTCGCCGCGCTTCCTGACCACCTCCATGCCGCAATATGCGCCATAGAATCGCGCAACCGCAGCGACATCGCGGACATGAAGCGCCACATGGGTGAACACGGCTGTCATGGTTCACCTCCCACATGAAAACTTCATGATCGGCCTCTGCCAGACCGGCCCGACGCGGGCCGCGGCGGAAGAGAAGGCGCGCGCCTCAGCGGCCGAGTTCGGCCTCCACTTTATGGCGCGTCCGGAGAAAATCGCGATGGGGAACGTGCAGCAGATCGGCAATCTTGCGCACCAGATGTTCCTCGTGCATGTCCTTCATGCCGTCCGAGTAGGCAACGCGCCACAGCAGCTCCACCACCTGAACCTTGCGTTCCGGCGGAAAGTGCTTGTCGATAAGGCTCGTGAACTGATAGAGCGAGACCGCCTCATCGGCCTCCAGCTCCGCCAGGGCGATCAGTTCGCAGGTCTCCTCCCGTGTCAGCCCGAATGCACTCTGCACGACATCCAGTACGGCCTGCCGCTCTTCCGGCCTGACCTGAAAATCCGCGCGAACCATTTCGATGAGCAGGGCCGCCGTGGCGAGACGCAGGGCGTGTTCGCTGTCCGCCGCATTGCCCGCCTCGGCACCGGAACGGATCCGGCTTTCGAAAAACAACTGGATGGCTCGAAGCATCAATTCATCCTTCTTCGTACCACGTAGGCGCCGTTGCGGAATCCATCGAAGAATCGCCCGAGATCGGGATGATTGATGGGCGCGTTGGAAGCGTCCGACTCCAGATGGCGTTCCGCCACGTAGGTCTCATAGTCGGCGCCGTGGACCAGAACGTGATACCACGGCCTGTCCTTCGGCGGCGCATTATGAGCCACCTCTTCGTACCATTCGTCGGAACCCTGGTAGGATGCATCCACGTCCACGATGACGCCGCGATAGCCGAACAGCTTGTGATGGACCAACTGCCCCACGGCGAATTTGGCGTTCGGTTTCCGCATGATTTCCGCTCCCGCATTGAACCGGCATTCGGCACCGCCATGTCAGTCCCGCACTTGAAGCCTGCGAGGCCACGCCCGAGGCCGGTCAATCCTATATGAGCCCGTCCAATAATGATAGTGGACAGCGGTTCCCCTCCTGGACAAACCGCTGCGAGGGCGCTGTCGGCCGCGCATCAGCCTCCCGTCGGTATGATGCTGAACTCGCGCACGCCTTCCATGACACGCAACTCGTCGGCCAGCCGCTCGAAATTGCGCGGGTCGCGCGTGCGTACCGTCAGCCGGTACTGAAAATACCGGCCCTCCTGCTCCAGGTGATAGCTCAGGCTTGCGCCGCTGATCCGGTGCTTGTCGATGAGGTGCCGCAGTTCCGTTTCGGTCATGTGCCGATCGCGCGCCAAGCGCACCACCAGTCTCGCGTAGTGCAGCGTGGGCGCCACCGACTCCACCCAGCGGAAAAGCGACAGGGTGACGATGACCAACAGCACGGCGATGCCGGCCGCAAAGTAAAATCCCATGCCGATGATGACGCCGATGGCGGCGGTGATCCATATGGAGGCCGCAGTGGTGAGGCCGCGGATGGTCAGCTTGTCTTTCATGATCACGCCGGCCCCCAGAAAACCTATGCCGGTCATGATGCCCTGCGCCATGCGTGTCGGATCGACCCGTATCGTCTCTAGCGGCGCCTCGGGCAGCAACTGCCACTGATATACGCTGAGCAGCATCAGCAGGCTGGAAGCCGTGCATACCAGGGTATGGGTGCGAAAACCGGCCGGGCGTCCGTGGTAGGTGCGTTCCAGTCCGATCAGGGCACCGGCCGACAGGGCGAGCAGCAAGCGGGTAGCAACAGCCGTGAGGAAGGTGATGTCCTCCATACGGTGACGTGCTCCAAATGTCTTATATGTGATTGTTATATGCGGTTGTCGCCGGCACGCCGCCGGCCCCACAACCATGGCATGCCTATAGATAATTCTAGACGTCCCCATCCCTGCGCCGAGCCGCCCGCGCGGTTGAGCCGGACGGGATTCCCTCCGAGCCGCAGGCATTGCGCACGGCAATGATCAATGATGCAATTCCGCGTTTCTGTACCATAGGCGCCGTAACCGTTCCGAGGCCATCGGGGCCGCCCCCTCAATCACCCGACATCAGGAGCCTTGCATGAAACTGACGTTCGACACGGCGGTCGTCCGGCCGCTGCAAGAGAAACTGAACCGCCATCCGATCTACTCCGCGCTGGCCAGCCTGGAGGATCTGCGTCTGTTCATGAGCCACCACATCTATTCGGTGTGGGATTTCATGTCCGTCATCAAATATCTGCAGATGAAGATCGCGCCAACGCAGTACCCGTGGGCGCCGCTCGGCCATCCCTCCGTGCGGCGCTTCATCAATGCCCTGGTGCTGGAAGAGGAGTCCGACGAGGGCCTGCCCGACGCGCAGGGCAACGCCACTTATGCCAGCCACTTCGAACTGTACTGCCAGGCCATGCGCGAGGTGGGCGCCGACGTGGAGCGGCCCTTGCGTTTCCTGGAGCTGGTGCGGCAGGAGGGCATCGAGGCGGGACTGAATTCCGAGTACCCGCCGCCCGCCTCGCGCCGATTCATGGAAATGACCTTCGGGTTCATCGCGAGCGGCAAGCCGCACGTGGTGGCCGCCGCCTTTGCGCTGGGACGCGAACACATCATTCCCGGCATGTTCCGCGCCCTGCTGCATGATCTGAAGGTCACCGATCGCGAGGCGCCCTCCTTCCACTATTACCTGAACCGGCATATCCATCTGGACGAGGATTTCCACGCCCCGCTCTCGCTGCTCCTGCTCAACGAGCTGTGCGAAGGCAATCCGGAGAAGCTCAGGGAAGCGGAAGAGGCGGCGTGCCGGGCGATCGAGGGCCGCATCCAGTTCTGGGATGGCGTGCTGGCCGCGCTCGAGGCCAGCCGGGCGTAAGGAGGCGCTGCGACGAAGCGCGAAAAACGCAGTCATCGCCGGCCGGGATGACCCGGCAAGGGGCGTAGCCCGACAAAAGATGAATACGCGGGGCTACGCCATGCCGGCCCGACCACGACAGCAGCGGGATTCGCGCCGCCCTGGAGCAGGCCGGGATCAAAACCGCCGCCACCGCTCCTGGGGCGGCGCGAACAATCGCACGCCCCGCCTGCGGAAAAACGGGATCAGGATCATCCCCGCGACGAAGCCGCCGATATGCGCCCGAAACGCCACCCCGGCCCCTTCGGCGGCAAACAGCTCGCTGATCAACTGCAACCCGAACCACAGGCCCAGCACCACCATGGCCGGCAGTTCGATCAAGCGCAGGATGAAACCGATGGGGATCAGCACCAGCACCCGCGCGTGCGGATGCAGCAGCAGATAGGCCCCCAGAACGCCGGACACCGCGCCGCTGGCCCCGATCATGGGAATGGTCGAGTCGGGCTCGGGCAGCGCCTGGCTCAGCGCAGCGGCGAGGCCGCACAGCAGGTAGAACACGATGAAGCGCACATGCCCCATGGCGTCTTCCACGTTGTTCCCGAAGATCCACAGATACAGCATGTTCCCGATCAGATGCATCCAGCCGCCATGCAGGAACATGGAACTCAGCACCGTCATGGGCGGCGAGGCGAGCGCCAGATCGGCCGGCAACTCCGCTCCGCCCAGGAGCCGCGCCGGAATCAAGCCAAGCCCGATGATGACCGCCTGTTGCGCGTGCGGCGGCAGCGAGACCGTCCACAAAAATGCCAGCGAGGACGCAACAATCAAGCTCACCGTCACGATGGGATAGCGGGTGGTCGGGGTGTCGTCGCGCAACGGAATCACGGATAACCTCACTCCTCGCTCGGATATGGTCTATCTTTGTCGAGCCAAGTCATCTCGCCCAATATAGCGGATACAACGAAGCGAATGTGATTTAGTCACTGAGTGGATATACTCCGCCGGGCAGGATCACCGGTTTCTTGCATCATTCATCCGGCAAACAGCACCATTAAGATCAAGAAATACAGGAGGAGATCGACAATGAAGAGAATTGCCGTACTGGCGTTTTCGAGTCTTTGCGTGACCGGCATGGTCAGCGCCGACGAGATTCAGGACCGCTCCGCGGCCAGCCGCCCGGTCGTGCAGGAATTCGCCGGCGCGCTCCAGGGCTCCCTGGGCAAGGCCATGCAGGAAGGCGGACCGACCAATGCCATCGACGCCTGCAACAAGGCGGCCCCGCATATCGCCCAGGAACAATCCGCCAAACACGGCTGGGAAATCGGCCGCACCAGCCTCAAGACCCGCAATGACGCCAACGCACCGGACGCCTGGGAGCAGCAGGTCCTGCAGGCCTTCGAGGAGCGCAAGGCCAAGGGTGAAGACGTGGCGAAGATGGAGTACGCCGAAGTGGTCGCCGAGGGCGGCAAGCAGTACTTCCGCTACATGAAGGCCATTCCCACCGGAGAACTGTGCCTCAAGTGCCATGGCGCGGAGATCGAGCCGGGGGTCAAGGCCAAGCTGGACGAACTCTATCCCAACGACAAGGCGCGCGGCTTCAAGCTAGGCGACATCCGCGGCGCGTTCACCATCAAACAGCCGATGTAATCCGCAGCCCGCCACGCACAAGGGGAGCGCCGCTCCCCTTGTGTTTTTCAAGGCGCCAAGCCGCGCCCACCAAGGGCGGCGCACGGTCTAGGCCCCAACATGGCAGTTCGAGCACCATTCAAATACGCCTGTTTTTTGTTAGCCTTTGTATTCTGCTGCAGCAATATACCCGCGACATTCATCCTTCCGAGCACCACAGCCATCGTAGGGTGGGCATCGCCCACCGAACAACGCCAATGAGATCAACGCAGGTGGGCAGTGCCCACTCTACATTGGCGCGTCATACGGCCGAAGGAGGCGATGACAACCAGGTTTTTCCAACAGCCTGTCGGGCTATTCCTACAACATGGGCGCGATTTCAAACACGGGCGGGTCGGAAAATATCCATTCGTTCCGGCCCCCATTGATTTCCTTTTCCGCATCCTCCACACTCTCTACCCGAAATCAGCCTCTTCCCGCATCGCTCATCTCACAGGATGAGGCTCTCTTGCTACCGTGCGCAGCGGTCCATAACCAGCTGCTCGCCTGCAACAAGACCGACCCTCCGACAGGAAATTAAGCGATGAGTATCATCAATCTGGATTACCTATTTCGTCCCAAGTCCGTTGCCGTCATCGGCGCCTCCAACAAACCGCGCAGCGTGGGCTCCATGGTGATGCACAACCTGCTGCAGGGAGGATTCAACGGCCCCATCATGCCGGTCCATCCCAAGAACGAAGCGGTGGCGGGCGTATTGGCCTACCGCAACGTCAGCAGCCTCCCCATCACGCCGGACCTCGCGATCATCTGCACGCCGCCGCACACCGTACCGAAGCTCATCGCGGAACTGGGCGACCGAGGCACACGGGCGGCCATCGTGATCACGGCGGGGCTCGGCCAGGTCAAGGACGAAAACGGACGCACCCTGCAGCAGGCCATGCTGGAGGCAGCGCGACGCCATTCGTTGCGCATCCTGGGCCCCAACTGTCTGGGGCTGCTGGTGCCCGGCATCGGCCTGAACGCGAGCTTCGCCCATATCGGCGCCGCCCCGGGCCGCATCGCATTCGTATCGCAATCCGGCGCCCTGGGCACGGCGGTGCTGGACTGGGCGGCGGCGCGCGGCATCGGCTTCTCCCATTTCATTTCGCTGGGCGATGCGGTGGACGTGGATTTCGGGGACGTGCTCGATTACCTCGCCGGCGAGGCCAGCACGCGCGCCATTCTGCTGTACATCGAGTCCATCACCCACGCACGCAAGTTCATGTCGGCGGCCCGTGGCGCCGCCCGCACCAAGCCCGTGCTGGTCATCAAGTCGGGGCGCGTGGCCGAGGGTGCCAAGGCCGCCGCGTCGCATACCGGCGCGCTCGCCGGCGCGGACGACGTTTACGACGCCGCCATCCGCCGCGCGGGCATGCTGCGGGTGTTCGAGACGGACGAACTGTTTGCCGCCACGGAGACCCTGGCAGTATCGCGTCCGTTCAAGGGCGATCGGCTCGCCATCCTCACCAACGGCGGCGGGCCGGGCGTGCTCGCAACGGATGCGTTGATAGAAGGCGGCGGACGCCTGGCGGAGATCTCCGAGGAAACCATCAAGCAGCTCGACGCCGTCCTGCCGCCCACCTGGTCGCGCAGCAACCCTCTCGACATCATCGGAGACGCCCCGGGACAGCGCTACGTGGACGCGTTGCGCATACTGCTCAAGGACAAGAACGTGGACGGCGTGCTGGTCATGCACGTGCCCACCGCGCTCGCCCCCAGCGACGAGACCGCCGCGGTGATCGCGCGGGAACTGAAGGACGCGGAGCACAATGTCTTCACCTGCTGGCTCGGGGGCAGCGAACGCGTACTGCGTGCGCGGCGCATGTTCGCCGAGGCGAGGATTCCCACCTACGAGACGCCCGACGAGGCGGTGCGCGCGTTCATGTATCGGGCCCACTATCAGCGCAACCAGGAACTCCTGATGGAACTGCCCGCCTCGGCCCCCGTCGACTTCACGCCGGTCACGCCCATGGCGCAGATGGTGGTCGAGCAGGTCCTCGCCAACGGGCGCACCATGCTCACCGAGGCGGAGGCCAAGGCGGTGCTGGCCGCCTACGGCATACCGGTGGTGGAAACCCATGTGGCCACGGATACCGACGATGCCGTGCGTCTTGCGAAAGAGATCGGCTTCCCGGTGGCGATCAAGATCCTGTCGCCCGACATCAGCCACAAGTCGGACGTGGGCGGGGTGATGCTCAACCTGGAAAACCCCAACGAGGTGCGCGCCGCCGTCAACGGCATCAAGTCACGCGTCGCCAAGCTGCGGCCCGATGCCCATATTGCCGGCTTTACCGTGCAGAAGATGATACGCCGGCCGGGCGCCACCGAATTGATCGTGGGCGTCACCACCGATCAGGTGTTCGGCCCCATCATCCTGTTCGGCCAGGGCGGCACGGCAGTGGAGGTCATCGCCGACCGGGCGGTGACGCTGCCGCCGCTCAACATGCATCTGGCCGGCGAGGTCATGTCGCGCACACGGGTGTTCAAGCTGCTGCAAGGCTACCGCGACCGCCCGCCCGCCGACCTGGACGCCATCAAGCTGACGCTGACCCAGGTCTCGCAACTCATCATCGACATACCGCAGATCGTGGAGCTGGATATCAACCCGCTGTTCGCCGACGACAAGGGCGTCGTGGCGCTGGATGCCCGCATCCGCCTTGCGCCGGCCAAGGTATCGGGTGAACAGCGCCTCGCGATCCGGCCTTACCCGCGCGAACTGGAGGAGTGGCTCACCCTGCCCAGCGGGCGCCGCCTCTTGCTACGGCCGATCCGGCCGGAGGACGAGCCTGCCCACAAGCTGTTCCTGAACCATCTCTCTGCGGAGGACGTCCGCTTCCGGTTCTTCGGCTCGGTGCGCTTCTTCGGCCACACCGAAATTGCGCGCTTCACCCAGATCGACTACGACCGCGAGATGGCCTTCATCGCCACCGACAAGGATGCGCAGGGCCAGCCCGAAACGCTTGGCGTGGTGCGAACGGTCACCGACCCGGACAACAAGCGCGCCGAATTCGCCATCGTGGTGCGCTCGGACCTCCATGGGCAGGGACTGGGGCGGGCCCTGCTCGACAAAATGATCCGCTACTGCCGGGCACGCGGCACGCGCGAACTCGCCGGACAGGTGCTCATGGAAAACTCCGCCATGCTGGGCCTGGCCAAAAACCTCGGCTTCACCGAGCGCCCGTTGCCGGAAGGCGGTGTCATGGAAGTCACCCTCGAACTGAACAGAGCATAATCGCCGTGGATCGGGCTGCGCCCTTCGGAGCGCAGCCCGACACGCGTCTTGCTTTTCTCCACGGCTTCCGCGGGAAACCCAATCCAGTTCCAGCCTTACACGATCACCACGGAACTGGCCTGCGGCCCCTCCTCGCCCTGTTCTTCCACGTAGCGGACCTGGGTGCCAACCTCCAACTGGTCGAAGTCGCCGTTCACCACGCTGTTCCTGTGAAAATAGATCTCGCGCCCGTCCACGTTGCCGATGAAGCCGTAGCCCTCGTCCCGAAACAACTGGACGACATGCGCATACGGCACCGCCTCGCGGGATTTCACCTCCCCGCGCTGGCGGCGCGCGTAATCCTGTAGCTGCCGCCGCGCCGCGTCGAACGCGTCGCGTATCGCCACGTACAGATCCTCGTGCGGCTCGCGCTTCACCACCAGGTCCGCACCGGGCACCGACAGGTAGATCCGCACGTTGTAAAGAATGCCTTTGTGGTGACTGCGGTGCGGCGTCTCGATCACCACCCTGCACCCCAGGATCCTGTCGTAAAAGGTTTCGAGCTTGCCGGTCTTCTCGCGGATGACCGCCTCGATGGAATCGGTAAGCTCGAAATCACGGGCCGTGATTTGTAGCGGAAGCTGCATGATCAATCCTCCCGAACAAAAGTACGGTATCGGACGCGTTTCGACGCGCGCGCAGACCGCGCGCCGAGCGCAGCGTTCTGGCTGTCGCCCTTAAGAGAGAATATAAACGCGGCACGGGAGACGGACCGCATGGAACGCGCAGCAAATCGCCTTCCTGCGCCGGCCCTCTCAACCGGATCCCTGTAAATGGCGCGCTCCGGCACGCCGCCGGCATCGCGGAAAACTCTGCATACGAGCGGTTTTTTCGCCTAGAATGCACGAAACTCCAATACCCTTGCATTCCCATGAGCCGCAAGCTGCGCCGCCTCGCCATTCCGTTTTTTTTGCTCGCCCTCGGCGCGGCGTTGATCGGCTATTACACGCGGCCCGAACCGGTGCCCGTGACGTTGTGGAAGGTGGCGCACGACACCGTGGAGGCGACGGTTGCCAACACCCGCGCTGGCACCATCAGCGCCTGCCAGCGCGCCAAACTGGCCCCCGCCACGCCCGGTCAGGTGGAACGGCTGCCGGTGCGGGAAGGGGATCGGGTCAAGGCCGGCCAGATATTGCTGGAGATCTGGAACGAAGACCTGGAAGCCAACGCGCGGCTCGCCGCAAGCGAAATCGAGGCGGCCCGGGCGCGGGCCGAAGAAACCTGTCTCATGAGCGAACTGGCGCAGCGCGAAGCGCAACGCCTGCTGCAGTTGCAAAAGCGCGGGCTGGTCTCGGAAGAGACCGTGGACCGCGCCGTCGCCGACGCCCGCGGCCGCGCGGCCTCCTGCCGCGCCGCCCGCACCGCGGTGCAGGTGGCGACCGACCGGCTGGACGCGGCGCGCGCCCAGATCGCACGCACCATCCTGCGCGCCCCCTTCGACGGCGTCGTGGCCGAAGTCAACACCGAGCTCGGCGAATACGTCACCCCCTCGCCTCCGGGCATTCCCACCCCGCCCGCGGTGGATCTGATCGACGACAGTTGCCTCTACGTCACCGCCCCCATCGACGAAGTGGACGCCGCCGCCATCCGCGCCGGCATGCCCGCCCGCGTCACCCTCGACGCCCTGCCGGGCCGCGAATTCCACGGCAAGGTGCGCCGGGTGGCCCCCTACGTCGTCGACCGGGAAAAGCAGGCGCGCACGGTGGATGTCGAGGTCGTCTTCGGGAATCCTCAGGCCATCGAGCATCTCCTGGTCGGGTACAGCGCCGACGTGGAGATCGTGCTCCAGACCAAGGAGAACGTGCTGCGCGTCCCGACCGAGGCCGTGTTGCAGGGCCCGCGGGTGCTGGTCTATCGGCCCGACACCGGGCGCATCGAGGAGCGCGTCATCAAGACCGGCCTCGCCAACTGGGAGTTCACCGAAGTGGAATCGGGGCTGGAGGCGGGCGAGCTGGTGGTGCTCTCGGTGCAGCGCGAGGGCGTGGAGCCCGGCGCCTACGCCGAACCGGAACAGCCCGCGGGCGGCCGCTGATTCCCATGATCCGTCTTGAGGGCATCGAACGGGTGTTCCAGGTGGGCGAGCAGCAGGTCCACGCCCTGCGCGGCATCGCCCTCCACGTGCGGCCCGGCGAATACGTCTCCATCATGGGCCCCTCGGGCTCCGGCAAGTCGACGCTGCTCAACGTCATCGGGCTGCTGGACCGGCCCGACGCGGGCCGCTACCTGCTGGAGGGGCGCGACGTCACCACCCTGAGCGACGAAGAGCAGGCCCGGGTGCGGCGCAACAAGATCGGCTTCGTGTTCCAGTTCTTCCACCTGATCCCGCGCCTGACCGCCGCCCAGAACATCGAACTGCCCCTGGTGCTCGCCGGCGTGCCGGAGGAGGAGCGCGCCCCGCACGTGCAGCGGGCGCTGCGCGACTACCGGCTCGAAGACCGCGCCGACCACCGCCCGGAACAGCTCTCCGGCGGCCAGCGCCAGCGCGTCGCCATCGCCCGCGCCACCATCATGGAACCGGCCGTGATCCTGGCCGACGAGCCCACCGGCAACCTGGACCGCGCCACAGGCCAGGACGTGCTCGCCATCCTGGAGGCGCTGAACCAACGGGGAATCGCCCTGCTGATCGTCACCCACGACCAGGAAATCGGCCAGCGCGCCCACCGCCGCATTCGCATGGAGGACGGGCGTATTGTGGCGGATGAGCAAATGTAGGGCGGGTTGGTATGACGTAGTCCCATGTGGCGGTGAAGGTCGTTTTCTGTTGTGCGGCGATAGCCACACAACAAACAACCAATCACCATCATGTCGGGCTGACGCCGCCTCAGCCCAACCAGAAAGAAGACAATTTCATCAACTACGAATGCAATCAGTTAGGGCGGCGGCGAACCCTCCTTGAAGGCCTTGCGCAGCCGCTCGCGGAACTCGGGCGAATCCTGGTGTTTGTGGACCTGCACCGCGTGCTGGACGGCGGCTTCGAGCAGCTCGTCTTCGGAGTCGGCGGCGATCGCGACGGTGCAGTTCATGTCGCTGGGAACTTCGCGGCAGTCGATGTACTTGCGGGCCATGGCCTGATCTCCCATGGGTCGTGACAGCTCTCTGTCCGCGTCGGCCATACCGTAACCCGGTACGGCGGCTCGGGACGCAATGCACGACAGCATTCCCGCGCCCGGGCCTATCTCGATTTTAGTAAACTGCACGTCATCACATGGGGGCCGCGCCGCAACGCCAGCCCGCGGGAGCAACGCCGTCAGGAGATCATGAACGCCACCGACATCATGCGTTTCGCTGTCCGGGCGGTCAGCGGCTATCGGCTGCGCAGCGCACTGGTGCTGCTTGCCATGGCCATCGGTGTCGCGGCGGTGGTGATCCTGACCGCCCTGGGCGAAGGCGCGCGCCGCTACGTCGCGAACCAGTTCACCTCGCTGGGCACGCATCTGCTCATCGTGCTGCCGGGCCGCAACGAAACCACCGGCGGGCCGCCGCCGCTGCTCGGCGAGACGCCGCGCGACCTGACCCTGGAGGACGCGCAGGCCATGCTGCGCAGCCCCTCGGTGCGCCGCGTCGCGCCCCTCACCCTCGGCACTGCTCAGGTGGCCCGGGAACGGCGCGACCGCGAGGCGCTCATCATGGGCACCACGGCCGACATGCAGGAGGTGCGCAGGCTGGAACTGGCACAGGGCCGCTTCCTGCCCCCGGGGGACTGGAACGCGGCGCAGCCGGTGGTGGTGCTCGGCCACACGCTGCGGGAGGAGCTGTTCGGCACGCAACCGGCCATCGGCGAATGGGTGCGGATCGGGGATCGGCGCTTCCGGGTCATTGGTATCCTCGGCCAGCGGGGCCAGTCCCTGGGCTCCAACATGGATGAGGTGGCCATCATCCCCGTGGCCTCGGCCCAGATGCTGTTCAACACCGCCTCGCTGTTCCGCGTGCTGGTGGAGGCGAGAAGCCGCGAGAACCTGGCCAGCGCCAAGGAAGACATCCTGCGGATCGTGGAGGAGCGCCACGAGGGCGAGCGCGACATCACGGTGATCACCCAGGACGCGCTGCTCGCCACCTTCGACCGCATCCTGCGCGCCCTCACCCTCACCGTGGCGGGTATCGCCGCCATCAGCCTGGTGGTGGCCGGAATCCTGGTGATGAACGTCATGCTGGTCTCCATTACCCAGCGCACGCCGGAGGTGGGGCTGCTCAAGGCCATCGGCGCGCCCCCGCACCAGATCCTGAGCCTGTTCCTGGCCGAGGCGGCGGTGCTGTCCCTGGCCGGCGGGCTGCTAGGACTCGCCGTGGGCATGCTGGGCAGCGCGCTCATCGGCCGGATCTATCCCGCCCTGCCCGTGGGCCCGCCGGCCTGGGCGGTGGCGGCGGCGCTCGGGGTGGCGCTGGGCACCGGGCTGCTGTTCGGCGTCCTGCCTGCGCGGCGCGCGGCGCGGCTCGACCCGGTGCAGGCTTTGGCGCGGAGGTGAGGCGGATGCGGCCCGGCGACTTCCTGCGGCTTGCCAGCGGCGCGATTACGGCCTATCCCGTCCGCAGCCTGCTCACCATGCTCGGGATCGCGGTGGGCATCGCCGCGGTGGTGCTGCTCACCGCGATTGGCGAGGGCATCCACCGGTTCGTGCTCGCCGAGTTCACCCAGTTCGGCACCAACCTCATCGCCGTCACGCCAGGCCGCACCACCACCCACGGCATGCCGGGCTCGCTGCTCGGCACGGTGCGCCCGCTCTCCATCGAGGATGCCCAGGCGCTCGAACGGATACCGAACGTCATCGCGGCGGTGCCGGTGCTGCAGGGCAACGCGGAGGTGAAGGCCGGACAGCGGACCCGGCGCAC
>JBAYZB010000063.1:0-15609 GCA_041672765.1 Gammaproteobacteria bacterium
ACCGCGGGCGAATCCAGGGCTGATATTCACGGATGCCCTGCAGCGCCAGTGCGAGGCCTGCGAGCAGCGCCAGCGCGCCCGCCACCGTCGATCCCGCCTGCCATCCTGCCTCCAGTTCCATGGCGACGAGCCCGCCGTTGAGCGCGAGCCAAGTGCCGCTGTAGCGCATGTAGTGCACGGGGCAACGGTCCGCCCAGGTGGGGATGGCCGTAAAAACGTACCCGAACAGGAGCAGACCGACAGTTCCGGCGGCGATCAGCGCCGCCAGAAGAGGGGGGGCGTCATGCACGGGGACGCGGGTGAGGAGCAGTATGCCGAGCGCGGCCGCGTGCAGCGCCGTGCCGACGCCGAACAGCCTGAAGGGCGCGCTGGCGATGCGCCACCACAGACGGCCGAGGCGGCTGCGTTGCGGTTGATAAGCGGGACCGATGGTCAGGCACATGGGTTATGGAATCCTCCGTCGGGCTGAGGTGTACGCCTGACCCGGATAGTTTGCCAAGGATCGCGGATGCTGGCGGAATGCACCGCTCCGTCGGAGCGAGCCACCGGCGGTGGCCGACATTGCCCGACCCGCCTGCACCACGTTGCTGGCGATCGCCAGCCGGGCCATTGTACACCTGCCTCGAGCCGCCGGCCGCACCGGGGCGGCCCGAACGCCCGCGCGGGTAAGCCGTTGGATGACGAGCAACGTACTACACTTTTCCATGTATCGGACGCTAAGGCGCGACGTCCGTGCGTCGCCTTACGGTTGCTGCCGTTTGTGGTCGCGTCGCGGGCGCTGATGGTCGATTGATCCCCGAATCGGTCATGGAGCGTCCGATCCCGGGCAGATGCATCACCGGGATGACTGTTGCGGGGTTACGATGAGCGGGCATTGAATGCCAGCCAAGGTGCAAGGACGAACCGCATTGGCTACAGGCACGGGAATGTGCGAGTCGCGTCATTCGCTATTTCGCATCGTTCTCACGCTCGTCACGCTTGCCGTCCTCGCGGGATGCACGCAGGCCTCGGTATTGCGCAACAAGGAACCGGACGCGAAGCCGTCGCAACACGTGCGCGTCCTGCTGATGCCGCCGGAGATCGAACTGGCGGAGTTGACGGCCGGCGGCCTCGTGGCGCCGCGGGCGGATTGGACCGAGCAGGCGACCCGCAACATCATCGAGGCGCTGCGCGCCGAGCTGCAGGCGAAAAACGCCGAGCTCATCCTCTATGAGCCTCCCCAGGATCCGCAGAAACGCTACCGCTACGATCAGCTCATCAAGCTTCACAACGCCGTCAGGGAAGCCATCGCCTATCACAGGAACCGCGACAACGGGTTTCGCCTGACCACCAAGGACCGTGACGACCTCGACTGGACGCTGGGCGCAGATGTCAGGCTGCTGCGCGAAGAGTTCGACGCGGATTACGCCCTGTTTCTTTCCGTGCAGGATCTGTATGCGAGCGGCGGGCGCAAGGCGCTGACGTTCATGTTGTCGGTGCTGTACCTCTTTCCCGTTCTGCCGGGCGCAGGCCAGTACGGGGCCGCCTCCCTGGTGGATCTTCACGATGGGGAGCTGGAGTGGTTCAACCGCTTCGCGAGCCAGACAGGGGATCTGCGCAGTCCCGATGCGGTGCGCATCTCCCTGGAAAACATCCTGAAGGACCTGCCCTTATAGATCCATGTACAAGTACCTGCCCGCCTTGATGTTGACGATCCTCTGCACGGCTTGCGGCGCGCCCGCCACGCGCGAGGAGCTGCCGGACGCGGTGCCCGGTTACACGCCGGACAAGAGCACGGATGAGGCGGGTTTGTGGATGCATATGGACTTGATGGAGGAACAGATCAAGACGTCCGGCCAACTGGTGCGCGATCCGGAGTTGAACCGCTACGTGCGGGACGTGGCATGCCGCGTCACGGGGCCGTATTGCGGCGACTTGCGCGTCTACATCATGCGTGTGCCGCACTTCAACGCGTCCATGGCGCCCAACGGCGTGCTGCTGGTCTGGACCGGGCTGCTGCTGCGCGCCACCAACGAGGCGCAGCTCGCCTACGTGCTCAGCCACGAGGCGGGGCATTACCTGCGCCGGCATTCGCTCCAGATGTGGCGCGACACGGAGCGCAAATCCTCGCTGTTCACGGTGCTCAACGTTATCGGCGCCACCATCGGCGTGCCGGGTTATGCCTACGACATCGCCCAGCTCTCGGCGATCGGCGGCACGCTCAAATTTTCCCGCGACAGCGAGCGCGAGGCGGATCGTCTCGGTTACGAACTGAGCACCGTCGCCGGATACGATCCGCGCCAGGCGCCGCTGCTGTGGGAGGCACTGGTCAAGGAAAGCGAGGCGGACGATGACTCCGAGCCGTGGATCTTTTTCTCCACGCACCCGCATACGAAAGAGCGCATCGCCACCCTGTCGAAGCTGGCGGAGCAGGCGGCGCGCAACTCGGGCGACGACGCGCTGGGCGAGGAACGCTACGCCAAGGCGCTCGCCCCGTGGCGCGGCATGTTCCTGCGCGACGAGTTGCAGCAGCGCCGCTTCGGCCGTGCAGAGGTGCTCCTGGACCGGCTCATCGCCAGCGGCCGCGGCCTGGGCGAGCTTTACTATTATCAAGGCGAGCTGTACCGGCTGCGGCGGGCGGACGGCGATCAGGAAAAGGCGCAACAGGCCTATCGGCAGGCGCTTCGGTATCAGGACGCCCCGCCCGAGACGCATCGCGAGCTGGGCGCCGTCTACATGCAGTCAGGCGCTGCGCAACAGGCACGCGCGGCATTTCAGCGTTACCTGCAACTGCGGCCGGAGGCGGAGGATCGGGAGATG
Organism: Gammaproteobacteria bacterium; assembly: GCA_041672765.1. Classification (GTDB taxonomy): domain Bacteria; phylum Pseudomonadota; class Gammaproteobacteria; order JBAYZB01; family JBAYZB01; genus JBAYZB01. Next base: position 2,800 of record JBAYZB010000063.1, read on the forward strand.
ATCCGGGCCTACATGGAGCAGTTGAGTTGAGGCTATGAGGAAAGGCCTGATATCGCTCCTTGTCGCCCTGGCGCTGATCGCCGTCGGCTGCGGCAGGCTGCAGGTCGCGGGGACGGAGCGCGTGGCGATCGGGCGTGCCTACACGGTCGATCCGCAGATCGAATGGAGCGCGGCGAGCCAAGGCAACCGGGACGTGTGGACGGTGGACGGCCTGACGTTACAGGCGGTCCATTTCATCAAAGGGGTGCGCAAGGGATGGACGCTGCTTGGAAACCGCGGGGCCCAGAACGACGAATGGCCGACCTTCGACCCCGGCATGACGCCGCACGAGTCGCTGGAGTTCATCGTGGCCAGCCTGTCCCGCTTCGGGCTGGCGAACGTGGAGCCGTACGGTTTGCGCCCGCAGCCGTTCGGGCAGGCGCAGGGATTCCGCTTCGACTTCGATTTCCTGTACCCCGATGGGCTCGAAGGGCGGGGCCTTGCGGCGGGCGCGGTGATCGACGACAGGCTGCAACTCATCCTCTACGTGGGTGCGCGGCAGCACTACTTCCCGGAGTATCTCGACGAAGTCGAGGCGATCATCGCGTCCATCGAAAACGGCGCGGATGCTGAGGGACCCGGCAATGTCGTGCTGCATGAGTGAACCCAGGGCTCCGCCCGTACCGACTTCGGCGCATCCCCAACGGCTTCGGAGAACAATTCCGGTCAACCAAATGGAGGCTTTCATGCAAAAATTCGGCAACCTGATCGGACGCATTCTGTTGGCGCACATTTTCCTCATCTCCGGGTTCAACAAGATTCCGGGCTACGCCGGAACCCAGCAGTACATGGAGGCGATGGGCGTGCCCGGCATGCTCCTGCCGCTGGTCATCGTGTTGGAGATCGGCGGCGCGCTGGCCCTCATCGTCGGCTGGCAGCAGCGCTGGGCGGCGCTGGCGCTGGCGGGTTTCACCCTGGCCGCGGCGTTCATCTTCCATACCAATTTTGCGGACCAGGTCCAGATGATCATGTTCATGAAGAACCTCGCCATTGCCGGCGGTCTGGTGGCGCTCGCCACGCAGGACGTGACGGAGACCATCAGCCTCGACAACCGCATGGCGCGCTCGACGCTGATGCCGCGTTAGGGTGTGCCATTGATTTGCGCGGGGTGGGCACCGCCCGCCGGTGTTTTAACGCAAAGACGCCAAGGGCGCAAAGAGCGCAAAGGCAAGAAAGGTCTTGTGCTGTGCGGTTTGGCCTTCCCGGCTTCAGGGAACTTCATCCTGCGGCCGCCATCCTCAATGAATCCTTGGCGTCTTTGCGCCTCCGCGTTGAAATCCTGCGCCTTCGCGCCCTGGCGTCGTGACTCTTCAGCCCGCGCCCCGGATCAATCCACCAGGAACGGATTGCCGTGCCGCTCGGTACCGATGGTGGACATGGGGCCGTGGCCGGGCACGAAGCGCACGTCGTCGCCCAGGGGCCAGAGCTTGCCGCGGATGGAATCGAGCAGCGCGGCGTGATCGCCCCGGGGAAAATCGGTGCGCCCGATGGAGCCCCGGAACAGCACGTCGCCGACGAAGGCGGTTTTCGAATCGGGGTGGTAGAACACCACGTGACCCGGCGTGTGGCCGGGGCAGTGCAGGACCCGCAGGCGCACGGCTCCCACCGCCACCGTGTCGTCCTCTTCGAGCCAGCGGTCTGGCACGAACGGCTCGATGTGGGGAAAGCCGAACATGCTGCTCTGTGCCGGCAATGCCTCCAGCCAGAACCGGTCCTCGCGCTGCGGCCCTTCCACCGGAATCCCGAGCCGGTCGCCGATCTCGCGCGCCGCGCCCACATGGTCCAGATGGCCGTGGGTCAGCAGGATCCGCTCCAGCGAGAGGCCTTCGCGCTGAACCGCCTGCAGCAGGCGGTCGCTCTCCCCGCCAGGATCGATGAGCGCCGCCCGGGCGGTGCGCTCGCACCAGATGAGAGAGCAGTTCTGCTGAAAGGGTGTGACGGGGATAATCTGGAACTTCATGGGTGGATTATAACCGACATGCCGCGGATTGCCGGGCATGAATCATTGCAAACCCGCCGCGGACACCCCAAAGTATCGCTACCTGGACGCAGGGATTGCGCGCCTGGGGCGATTGTCACAGCCCAATCATCGGTTCGGACGAAGCGATGTCGATGCGCGTTTTCCGCGCCGCGTCCAACCTGAACAACAATCGAAGATTCCAAGCCTTGGTCATGACCATCAAGAACCTGGATCCCGCACGCCCGGTGGTGGCGTTCGATGCCGATGGCGTGTTGCTGGACCTCAAAACCAGCTATCTTTCCCTCGCTGCGCGCATACTCGGCCGCCCGCTGGCGGAGCGCACGAAAAGCTACTGCTTTCAGGAGCGCTTCGGCCTCACCCGGGAGGAGGCGGAACAGGTCCGCGCGCAGCTTTACACCTTCGCGGGCATGAGCGCGCTGCCGCCGCTGCCGGGCGCGGTGGAGACGGTGCGGTCGCTCAAGCGCGCCGGTTTCCAGGTGGCGGTGGTCACGGGCATCCCCCCGGCGCTGGAAGCGGCGCGCCGTGCGAATTTCGCGGCGGCGGGTATCGAGGTGGACGCCATCTTTTGCACCGGCAGCGCGTTCGACTCCAAGCGCCACATCCTGGAGGCGGTGCGGGCGCTGTCGTACGTGGACGACCACCTGGACCACGTGGAGCACGCTCGTGCCGCCGGCGTGCCGGTGCTCGGCTGGATCGACCAGGACTACGGCTGCCACTACGCGCGCCCCAAGGACTTCTTGCACTGTTTCGGCCCAAGCCTTGCACAGATCGGCCATGAGCTGATCGCCCGCGTGCGGGCATTGGCCTGACCGCGCAGGCGACGGGCGGCGGTCCTTCGCTTTGGAGGGGCGCCGGAAACTCCCGGAGAGACGCCGCCGGCATCCAAGTTAAATTTTTTGCCGCACCTGCCGATGTAATGGGCTCACGCGGCGTCGTTACGGTCGTCAGGCCGATCGGCATGACGACTTGCCGGCTGCATACAACTAAAACTCGACTCGATGCCGACACTGCACGAGCCGGGAGGTCACGGGTGGCCGGGTTTGTCGATCCGCCGTCAAGTGCCGCGCCCGCCGTCCTGTGATCATGTGCGTCAAGGGGGGAATCGAAATGAAAAGGCCGATAGCTGTTTTTATCCAGTCCCTGCTCAAGGCCATAGGGATCAAGACGCTCGACAAGCAATTCCTCTTCTCCTACGCCCTGATATTTCTATTCGCCCTCATCAGTGCCGCTTCCCTCTACCTCAGCGCCACCTCTGATGCCACCGCCATCGATATCGCGGGGCGGCAGCGCATGTTGAGCCAGAAGATGGCCAAAGAGGCGATGATGGTGGTGCAGGGGGTGGAGAGTCCCGCCACGGTGGATGAAACCATCAGGCTGTTCGAGACCTCCCTGCACCAACTGCTCGAAGGCGACGCGAACCTCGGCATCGCGCCGCCCGGCAATCCCCAGATCCAGGCGCAACTGGAAAAGGTGGAGAGATTCGCGCACGTCTACGAAAACAGCTTGCGCGCCTACATGCAGCGCCCCAGCGCCGATACGCTGCAGACGCTGCGGGAGCAGTCGGGCGTCATCCTTACCGAAACCAACCGTGCGGTGGGGATGATGACGGAGTTGGCCGATGCGAAGGTGCGGAACCAGCAATTCCTGGCAATGACCATGGTCGGCGGCATTCTGCTCCTCGTCGTTTTCGGCCGTTTCTTCGGCATGACCTGGCTGATGGAACAGATCGAGTTGTTGAAGCAACACCTGCAGCACGTGAGCGAAGGCGATTTCTCCAAGCCCTTGCCGGTGCACGACAAGGACAATGAGATCGGCCAGATTTTCATGGCGTACAACACCATGCTGGCAAACATCGGCGAGATCGTGACGGGCGTCAACCGGATCACCGCGCGGGTCAGCGAAGGGAGCAGGCATGTGGTGGCCGTGTCCGAGCAGACGGAGCAGGGCGTGTTCCAACAGCACACCGACATCGATCAGGTGGCGACCGCCATGAACGAGATGACGGCGACGGTGCATGAAGTGGCGCAGAGCACGGCGCGGGCGGCGGAGGCCGCAGAGAAGGCCAATGCCGAAGCGCAGAACGGCCGTCAGGTTGCACTTCGTACCGTGGAGAGCATCAATTCCCTTGCCCGACAGGTCGAAGACGCCTCCCGCGTCATGGTGAAGCTGGAGGCCGACAGCACGGAAGTCGGTCAGGTGCTCGCCGTCATCAAGGGCATCGCGGAACAGACCAACCTGCTGGCGCTCAACGCCGCCATCGAGGCGGCGCGGGCCGGCGAGCAGGGCCGCGGCTTCGCCGTCGTGGCCGACGAGGTGCGCACGCTGGCCAGCCGCACGCAGCAGTCCACCGAAGAAATCCGCAATATCATCGAACGCCTGCAGGACCAGGCGCGCCAGGCTGTGGCCGTGATGGATCACAGCCAGACGCAGGTGCAGTCCAGCGTGGAGCAGACCGTGGCAGCCGGCAGCGCGCTGGAGAAGATCGTACAGATGGTGGGCACCATCACCGACATGAACAACCAGATCGCCGCCTCCGCGGAAGAACAGAGCCGCGTCGCCGAAGAGATGGATCGGCGCATCACCAGCATCGCCGGCATCGCCGACCACACTACCCGCGCCGCCAAGGATACGGTGAGCGCCGCCGAGGAGATCAGCGGACAGATGCAGGAACTGCAGGCCTTGGTGGGACGGTTGCGCACCGGCGGGTGACGCGGTCGCCCGACCGGAACGGGCCGATCAGCGAATGGCGCCGCCTCCTGCGGCGGAGGCGGGGATGTCGGAGGCGCCAGCGGTTTTCAGCAACGCCGGGATCTCCTCGGCCGCGCGGCTCAGGGACATGACCACCGTGTCCGCGGGAATGGCGGCGAGGCGCTTCTGGATGTTTCCTTCCTGCGGATCGATGGTCCACAGGCCCGCGACCAGTTTGAGCGCAGGAAACCGGCCGCGCAGGCGGCTGCACATGTAACGGGCGTGGAGAATGGCCAGCGGCGGCAGGGTGGAGACGCACACGATCCGCGCCTTCTCATGCGCCACCGCCTCCATCGCCTCCAGCGTGGTGAGGTGGGCGTTGACCGCCTGGGCGGCGATGCCGCGCCGTTCCAGCACCTGGGTCAGCATCATGGCCACGATTTCATCGGCCTCGTCCCGGGCGGGAAGGCAGAGCACCGCCGCCTGCTCCGGGATCGCTGGCCTGGCGGCCGCGTGTGCCCGCCCGTCCTGCGCCTCCTCCTCGTCCCGTCGCTCCTCGCGGTCGCCCAGGTAATCCACCAGATCGCGGGTGCTGTTGAGCACGTAACGGTGGCGCACCTCGTCGATGACGCCGCGGTAGCGGTCGCGTTCCGCAAGCCGCAGGGCGGGGATTACGACCTGATCGTAGAGCGCCTCCAGCGAATGGGTCTCCAGGAAGTTTTCGGCAAGTTCCGCCGCCTCGTCCTGATCCATGGCGAGCATACGCTGGTAAAAACGCGCCTCGTGCGGCAGCACGGGCTCGTCGCCGAGAAGGATGCTGAAGAAGCCGAGCTGCGGGAAGTGACGGCCGAATACCACGAGACAAACGGTAAGCGGCGTGGATAGAAAGAGCCCGATCGGTCCCCACAGCCAGGTCCAGAAGACGGCGGCCACCAGTACGGCGAGCGGCGATATGCCGGTCCTGCTGCCATAGAGCCAGGGCTCCATCACGTTGTTGCTGATCAGTTCGATGCCGAGGAAGAGACCGATGGTGAGCAGCGGCATGGTCCAGCCGGGATCGACCGCGAACGCCAGCAGGATTGGAAACGTGGCCGCCACGAAGGGGCCTACGTAGGGGATGAAACGCAGCAGGATCGCGAGCAACCCCCACAGCGCGGCGCTGGGCAGGCCGATGAAATAGAGCCCGATGCCGATGGGAATGCCGTAGGTGGTATTGATGATGAGCTGCATCAGCAGGTAGCGGCTCACGCGCTGCGCGGCGTCGTCCAGCGCCTGGGTGGTGACGTGGAGCTGGCTCGCCCCGAACAGGCGTATCAGCCGGTCGCGCAGATCCTCGCGCTCGATGAGCATGAAGATGACGAACACGATCACGATGCCGGCGGTTGCGAACGGTCCGATCAGCGTCCACGCCAGGTTGCCGATCATCTCGAACGGAGTTGGCCCGGGCTCGTGCACCTCCACGGGAATGGGCTCGACGGCCGCGGTCGGCGCCGGCGCGGTACCCGTGCCGGGACGCGCTTGCGCGGGCGGTTCCTCCTTCGCAGCTTCCCTGTACAGCTCTTGGACCATGCCGGTCAGCCGATCGAATATGCCTTCGGATTGCTTGACGGCCCTGATCTTCTCTTCGATGTTGCGCTGGTAGCGCGGCAGTTCGTTGGCGAGCTCGTTGACCTGTACGGTGACGACTCCGGCAACGGCAAAGATGATGGTGAACGCCAGCGCGACGGTCGCCAGTACCGCGGTGATGCGCCCAAGCCCGACGCGGCGCAGGCGCACGACGATGGGGGCGAGCAGGAAGCTCAGCAGGATGGACAGCGCAAGCGGTATGAAGATCCCGCGGCCGAAATAGAGCGCGGTGACGACAACCAGCATCAGCAGCAGCGTCGTGGCCGGGGGCGAGGCGCGCGGCTGATCCGCGGTAGCCATTAGTCGATCTCCAGGCGCGGGCGGGACCGGGCGCGGTATGTGGCAAGAGCGCCCACGGACGTGGGTGGCGCCGTATCAGCTAAGTTTATCTTCTTCGGCACCGCATTGCCGGGCGCCCTGTGCCGGCAAGATGTCCGCGATCGTGTGCGGGTAATTGGCGTCGTTTGCGGCAGTGCGCGTCGGACTATTTCCCCCACAGCAGATCTTCGTCGAGGAAATAGACGAACTGGAAGAACACCAGCTCCTGCATTGGTTCGCGTATGTCTGGCACATAGGTGATGTTCAACGCGAAGTTGCGCATACCCAGAGAAATCACCGGCAGTATCCCCGGAAAGGGACGGTTGCTGCGGAAGTCCTCGCGGGTCATGAGGAACAGGACGGCCCCTGCGTCCACATAAAATTGGTTAGGCTGGCTGCCGAGTTGGAAGCGTCGCTTCATGCCGCCGCCGGCGTAATAGGACATGTTTTCGTTGCTGTCCCTGAAGCCGGACACCGTGAGGAACGGCACCCAGTTATCGCCGGTTGTGTATTGGTATTCGAGCCCCGCTCCCCAGTTCGCTTCGTTCAGGGGTTCCTTGGCGCTGAGATGGATGGACCTTCCGTTCAACACGATGCCGAGCTGGTCTGCGTGAACGGGTAGCGCGCCGCCAAACAACAACAACAGGAGGATAAGGGTCCGATCCATGGACGCATCTCCAGATGCCGAAGTGCACGAAACGAGGTGCCGGGACAGCGTTGCGGCGTATAACTAATAAATAGATTACCTGAGGGATTTGATCAAGTAATGGTTTGCCGGTTCGGCGAGATGGTAGCGGCATCGGTTTTCTGCAACAGGATGTCCGCGGCGCGGTGCGCCGTTTTTCCGAGCGGTAGGATTCGGAGCAGGAGGCAGATACCGTCTCGGCCATCAAGCGTTTTTAGGGTTTCAAACGGGGGTTAAACGCAAAGACGCAAAGGCCGCAAAGACAAGAAACGCGAGTTGACCTCCCGGCCCCGGCACACTCCCCGGACCGTACGGCAACCCGCCCAAGCCATTGTGATTTTTGATAAATTCTTTGCGCCTTTGCGTTAATCACTGCCACGCAGGTAGGGCGCAGCGGCGTGACGTCCTGCCTGCCGGATGGGCAGGCAGGCTGCACGGGCGAATCGACGCCGGCATGAGCCGCGGATGCTATCGTACCGGCCGCAGCTTCCAGATCTCGGCGTTGTATTCGGCGATGGTGCGGTCCGTGGAGAATTTGCCGCTCGCGGCCGTGTTCAGGATGCTCATGCGTGTCCAGCGCTCCTGATCGCGAAACGCCTCCGCTACACGCCGCTGTGCCTCGACGAAGCTGCGGAAGTCGGCCGCCGTCATCCAGGGGTCATGGGGGTTGGTGATGGAGTGGATGACGTAATCGAAGGCATGGGGTTCGTCCGGGTTGAACACACCATCCCGCAGCATGTCCAGCACACGCGCGAGATCCTTGTCCGCAGCGATGATGGCGGCGGGGTCATAGCGGCCGTATATGGCTTCGACCTCACGGGCGGTGAGACCGAACAGGAAGAAGTTGTCGTCGCCGACCTCTTCCCGAATCTCGATGTTGGCGCCATCCAGCGTGCCGATCGTGATCGCGCCGTTCATCATGAACTTCATGTTGCCGGTGCCCGAAGCTTCCTTGCCCGCAGTGGAGATCTGCTCGGAAAGGTCGGTGCCCGGGCAGATGCACTCCATGGCGGTGACGCGATAGTCCGGCAGGAATGCCAGCCGTAGCAAACCCGCGGTGGCGGGATCGTGGTTGATGGTGTTGGCGACGTAGTTGATGAGCTTGATGATGCTCTTCGCCATGGCGTAGCCGGGTGCGGCCTTGCCGCCGATCAGCACGCAGCGCGGCGTCCAATCGGCGATGTCGCCACGCTTGATGCGGTCGTAGAGATGGATTACGTGCAGGACGTTCAGGAGTTGGCGCTTGTACTCGTGGATGCGCTTGACCTGCACGTCGAACAGGGCATTGGTGTCGAACGCCACGCCGCATTCGCTTTGTACCAGGGCGGCGAGGCGTGCCTTGTTTTCCTGCTTGACGGCCCGCCAGCGGCTGCGGAATCCAGCATCGTCGGCGTAAGGAGTGAGGCGTTTGATCTGCTGCAGGTCGGTGATCCAGCCGTCGCCGATGGTTTCGGTGATGAGCTGGCTCAGGCCGGGATTGCAGGCGGCGAGCCAGCGGCGTTGCGTGACGCCGTTGGTCTTGTTGTTGAATTTGTGCGGCCACATTTCGTGGAAGTCGCGGAACAGCCCCTGCTGCAGCAGCCGCGAGTGCAGCGCGGCCACGCCGTTGACCGAGAAGCTGCCGACGATGGCGAGATACGCCATGCGCACCTGCGGCTCGTAGCCTTCCTCAATGATGGACATGCGGCGCAGCCGGTCCGTATCGCCGGGCCAGATCCGTGCCACCTCCTGCAGGAAGCGGGCGTTGATCTCGAGGATGATGTCGAGCAGGCGCGGCAGCAGTTGGCGGAACATGCGTACCGGCCATTTTTCCAGCGCCTCGGGCAGCAGGGTGTGATTGGTGTAGGCCATGGTGCGGGAGGTGATGTCCCAGGCCTCGTCCCACCCCAGGCCGTGTTCGTCCATGAGCAGGCGCATCAGCTCGGGTACCGCGCAGGTCGGATGCGTGTCATTGAGCTGGAAACAGTTCTTTTCGGCGAATTTGCTGAAGTCTGGGCCGTATTTGCGCACCCAGCGCAGCAGCACATCCTGCAGACTGGCCGAGGCCAGGAAGTATTGCTGGCGCAGGCGCAGCTCCTTGCCGTTCTCGCTCGCGTCGTTGGGATAGAGCACCATGGTGATGTTCTCGGCGGCGTTCTTGGCCGCCACCGATTCGGCGTAGTTGCCGGAGTTGAATTCGCCGAGCTCGAACTCGTCCGTGGCTGCCGCCGACCATAGCCGCAAGGTGTTGGCGATGTCGTTGCGGTAGCCGGGGATGGGGATGTCGTACGGCACGGCCAGCACGTCGTGCGTGTCGACCCAGCGCCAGCGCGGCCGGCCGTCGCTGGTGTGGTAGAGTTCGCTGCGCCCGCCGAAACGCACGCGCTGGGTGTACTCCGGCCGCACGATTTCCCATGGGTTGCCGTCGCGCAGCCAGTGGTCGGGTTCCTCGACCTGTTCGCCGTTCTCGATGCGTTGGCGAAACATGCCGTATTGATAGCGTATGCCATAGCCTACTACGGGCAGGCGCAGCGTGGCGCAGCTGTCGAGAAAGCAGGCGGCGAGGCGGCCCAGGCCGCCGTTGCCGAGGCCCGCGTCGTTCTCGGTCTCGGCGATCTCTTCGAGCAGCAGGCCGAGGTCGTGCATCGCGCGGGTGGCGGTGTCCGTGATGCCGAGGTTGAGTATGGCGTTGTTGAGGGTGCGGCCCATCAGAAATTCCATCGACAGATAATAGGCCTGCCGGCAGCCGTGTTCCTCGCAGGTGTAGCGCGTGCGCTTCCAGCGCTCCATCAGTCGATCGCGCACGGTCAGCGCCAGTGCCTGAAACGTGTAGTGCGCAGACTTGCAGTATTTGTCACGCCCCAGGGTATGACTGAAATAGCGCCGGAAATCGCTGGCTATGCTGGCGTGGTCCATGCCAAGAGGAGGAAGCTCCGTCAGTTCAGGCACCGGAGTGCTCTTGCGCAGTGGGATGGATGGCATAGGCTTGTTGTTCGGTACAGTGTTGTTAGGATTTGGTCCCCGGTCGGATGCCTGGATTTTCTTCGCTGCCAGGCGCCGGGATGGGGTGACATTGTAACCGATGTGGATTCTGTGTGCTGTGAACTGCGTGCAGTATCGGCGCGCGCCCGGGACTTGGCGGTATGCACCAGGGGCAGGCCGGACCTGAAAGCGTCGTCCGTCGATGCCCTGGGATATCCGGCGGATCCGCGGGCGGAGCGCCGGACTGGCGCTGTGGGGCTAGACGTTCTTGAGGGACTCGGCCCATTCCTCCATGACGATGTTGGCGGCGGGCATGGGCACTTCCATGAAATTGATGACGAACTTGTCCGTGAGCTCGGTTACGCCGATGGAGCGGGGACGCGTGGCCATCACCTGCGCGTTCGGCAGTTGCGGACTGAAGCAGAAGATGATGCTCTTCGCGGCCACGATGCCGTCGCCGATCACGCTGCCCTCGATCGATCGGGTATGGGCATAGTGGTCGAACGTGGCGATGTAGCGCGCCGTCCGCTGGGCTTCGATCCTCTCCCTGAAGTAGGCGATGATCTCGTCGGCCGAGCCGTAGCTGGTTTCGCTCTTGTCCAGCTCCAGCGTATAAATCGGATATTTCTCTTCGAACAGCGTCTGCCTCATGGGTGCCCCTTGTCGTCTCTTCCTGTGTTGTCCATGGTCGCCGGTGATCCCGAAGGCCTGCGCAAGATTATTGCGAATTCCTTCCATGCCGGGCGGATCAGGCATGCTTGAGGTCATATCCGGATCGTGGCCGCTTGGCCCTGTGCTGCGCGCCGGCGCATATTTCGTGGACAGCGGATGCCGGATCAACCAACGACAAAGCTAAGAGATGGGCATGGGGGGCGCATTGAAGATCATCAATCCGCCCGTGATGCGGGACTGTGCGGGAAGCCTGTGGCCATGAGCCGTCGCGCGGGCGGGGCGATTCAGGGCGTTTCCTCGCCCTTGCGCACCGGCCCGTAGGGGCTGTGGCGGTGCTTGTCGTGGTAATGCATACGGTACTGGATGAACCGCCCCACAGTATCGAAATGCAGGAAGGGATTGCCCGCGATCTGCTCTTCCAGGGTAGAGGTGGGTTTGATCGCATAGTTATGGCCGGGCAGGAGCACCGTTTCGCCCGGCAGCCGCTCGGTGAGGGTCTTCAGGGTGGCGTACATCTGTTCGGGATTGCCCCCCGGCAGGTCGCAGCGGCCGCAGCCGAACACGAACAGGGTGTCGCCGGCGATGAGGTCGCTGCCCAGATGATAGCAGGCGGAACCCGGCGTGTGTCCCGGGGTGTGCAGCACCCTGATTTCGGTTTTGCCCAGCACGACGACATCGCCGCCGCGGTGCAGCGTGGGTCGCGCGGGGGGAGCGCCCCAGAAGTCCGCCTCTTCCTTGAGCAGGTGCAGTTCGGCGTCGCAACGCTCCAGGATCTCCTGGACGCCGTTGGTATGATCGCGATGGCTGTGGGTGAGCAGGATATCGGTGATCCGCATGCCCTCCCGCTCGGCCAGCTCTAGGATCGCCGGCACCTCCCACGCGGGGTCCACCACGGCCGCCCGTCCGGTGGCCCGGTCGTGGATCACGTAAACGAAGTTCTCCATCGGGCCGAGTTCGAGGGTGTGGATGGCGTAGGGCTGGGATGCGTTCATGGATGCTCCTGGGTGCGTTTCGTGGGATTCCCTCGACCGATCACCGTCGAGGCGCGACGGTGCAAAGTGATCGTGAAGGATTTTGCTGGCCGGGGCGCGACGGCCCCGGCGCAGGCGTTCATGCCCGCATCTGGTAGGCCATCTCCTCCAGGCGGCGCACCCGCTCCTCGATGGGCGGGTGGGTGGAGAAGAGGTTGGCGAGCGAGCTTCCCTGTAGCGGGTTGACGATGAACAGATGCGCCGTGGCCGGATTGGACTCGGCCTGATGCATCGGGATGCGGCGGTTGCCGAGTTCCAGCTTGCGCAGGGCGTTCGCCAGCCACAGCGGGTTGCCGCACAGGGCCGCGCCGCGGGCGTCGGCCGCGTATTCGCGGGTGCGCGAGACGGCCATCTGGATCAGCGCCGCGGCGATGGGGGCGAGCAGCATCATGACGAGGGTGCCCAGAACGCTGCCCCCGTTTTCCTGACCGTTCTGCCGGCCCATGCCGAAGATGAGCGCCCACTGGGCCATGTTGGCCAGCATCGAGATCGCGCCGGCAATGGTGGCGGCGATGGCGGAGATGAGCGTGTCGCGGTGCTGCACGTGGGCGAGTTCGTGGGCCATGACCCCCGCCAGCTCCTCCCGGCTCAGGATGCGCAGGATGCCGGTGGTGGCGGCCACCGCCGCGTGCTCCGGGCTGCGCCCGGTGGCGAAGGCGTTGGGCGTGTCGTTATGGATGACGTAGACCCGCGGCATGGGCAGGTTGCCGCGCCGCGCGAGTTCCTGGACGATGCCGTAAAGCTCCGGCGCATCGTGCGGCCCCACTTCCTGCGCCCCGTACATGGACAGGACGATCTTGTCCGAGAAC
>JBAYZB010000064.1:0-15462 GCA_041672765.1 Gammaproteobacteria bacterium
CACCTCCATGGCGTTATGACAGGACGCGACCACCCATCTGTCGCGCCCCAAAGGGCGGCTGCGCAGCGCCAGGAGACGCGCGCTGGTCAGATGCACTCCATCCGCACCCAACTGCAACGCCCACTCAGGATCGGCATTGAGCAGCAGCCGGGCGCCGTAACGGCGGCAGAGCGCCAGGACTTCCCGCGCAAGCGCTTGGTAATCCGCCGCGCTCAAGGATTTGGAACGCAGTTGCACCAGACGGATACCGGCCTGTAGCGATTGTTCCAGCGCGCTGACAAAGCGCTCGGAATCGTGTGCGGGCTCGGGAGTGATCAGGTAATGCGACGGCAACCGAACCGCCGTAACAATAGGCCGGTTCGCGGCCGGAAATTCGTAGACGGGAAGGGCATCTGGCATTACCCAGGCCAGCGGCTGACCCTCGCGCCCATGCGGCTCGCCGTGGAAGCGCTCCACGCGCCAGACATCCAGGAGCACCCGCCGATCCGGGTAGTCGTGCGCGATCCGGATCAGTGGGCGCGCCTGCTCCACCTCGATCCCCAGTTCCTCGCGCAGCTCCCGCGCAAGCGCCTGCTCCACCGCTTCCCCGGCCTCCACCTTGCCGCCGGGAAACTCCCACAAACCGCCTTGGTGCAGATGGTCCGGACGCCGGGCGAGCAACACCTCGCCGCGTTCGTTGAAGACGGCCGCAGCCGCCACATGGATGCGCGGTTCCGGGGAATCAGAACGAGACACGGGACGTTACCCTTTCGGCAAACAAACCTCGACCTTGGGATAGAGTTCTTAAACGCAAAGACGCCAAGGCCGCAAAGAACGCAAAGGGATAAGAGATAAAAGCGCGGGGTCGAAGTCTTTGCGCCTTAGCATTGATCGTCCTCGCCCCACCATTCGGAAGAAACTTTGCGGCCCTTGGCGTTCTTTGCGTCTTCGCGTTTAAGCGCGGTTGCAAAGAGATTTTCGGTGGGCGCCGTCCATCCCGCGATCAGGTCCGGTACTCCGCATTGATGCGCACGTAGTCGTAGGAGAAGTCACAGGTCCACACGACAGCGCGCGCGCTCCCGCGGCCGAGTTTCACATACACCGTAATCTCTTCGCAGCCCATGACTCGCTGCCCTTGGGACTCCTGATACTCGGGTGCCCGGCCTCCGTCGCGCACGATGCACACGTCGCCCAGGTGGATGGTGACGCGGCGCAGGTCCAGGCCCTCCACACCGGCGCGCCCCACCGCCGCCAGGATCCGGCCCCAGTTGGGATCGCTGGCGAAGAAGGCTGTCTTGACCAGGGGCGAATGGGCGATGGTATAGGCAACGCGCCGGCACTCCTCTTCACTCGCGCCTTCCGCCACATCAATGGTGATGAACTTGGTAGCACCCTCGCCGTCGCGCACGATGGCTTGAGCGAGTTCGACGCACACCTGGTTCACCGCCGCGCACAAGGCTGCGAACGCCGCGCTTTCGGCGTTTTCGATCGCCGGGGCGGAACTGCGTCCCGTGGCCAGCAGCACGCAGGCATCGTTGGTAGAGGTGTCGCCGTCCACGGTGATGGAATTGAAGGAACGGGCAACCGCACGATTCAGGCAAAGCTGCAGCAGCTCGGGCATTACCTTGGCGTCGGTTGCGATGAAGGCGAGCATGGTGGCCATGTTGGGATGGATCATGCCGGCGCCTTTGGCGATGCCGGTAACCGTGACTGCATGGCCGTCGATCTCGATACGGCGCGAAGCGCCTTTCGGCACCGTGTCGGTGGTCATGATGCCGTAGGCAGCCTCTTCCCACCCGTCCGGTCTCAGCGCGGACAGGGCCTGCGGCAGACCCGCCTTGATCTTGTCCACCGGCAGGGGTTCGCCGATGACGCCGGTCGAAAACGGCAGCACCTCTTCTGCTCGGCAACCCGCCAGATCGGCCAACGCGCGACAGCATTCACCCGCATCCGCGAGCCCCTGGTCGCCGGTGCCTGCGTTGGCGTTGCCAGTGTTCACCAACAAGTAGTGTGGGGCGCCCTCGGCGAGATGCGCGCGGGCCACCAGCACCGGCGCGGCGCAAAACGCATTCTGCGTGAACACCGCCGCGCACGCCGTGTCCGCACCCAGTTCGAACACCACGAGATCGCGCCGATCCGGCTTCTTGATGCCCGCGCAGGCCACGCCCAGGCGCACGCCAGCCACCGGATGCATCGTCGGCAGCCCTTTCAATCCCACCGCCATTATTTTTCCCCTGAATTCACGGCCAGTTTACATGGCGTTTAAACGCTAAGACGCAAAGGACGCAAAGAAGGAAAAAGTGTGGTCCGCGCCATGCCCGGAGATCCCGCCATGGACGGATGACGTGCCAGGGAACACTTGTGCGAACAACTTAGCTCTCTTTGCGTCCCTTTGCGTCCTTGGCGTCTTTGCGTTCAAGTCACGCGGGCGGCATCCACCCTACATGGCTAGGCCAACCGCCCGTGGCACTGCTTGTATTTCTTGCCTGAGCCGCAGGGACACGGTTCATTCCGCCCGATCTTGCGCCCGCCGCGCACATAAGGCGTATGCGTCTCTTCGGGTGCGTGTTCTTCATCGTCGGGGCCGTTGGCGGTGGCCGTTGCCATGGCGGCCGCCTCGGCATGCCGGAACTGCATGGGCGCCTGGGCGCGGCGCCGGCTTTCCACCGCTTCCACATCTTCCTGCGCCCGCACCTGTACCTTGGAGAGGATGCCGATCGCCTCATGCTTGATGCGGTCGAGCATCTGCCCGAACATCTCGAAGGCCTCGCGCTTGAACTCCTGCTTGGGATTTTTCTGCGCGTAACCGCGCAGATGGATGCCCTGGCGCAGGTAATCCATCGCTGCCAGGTGCTCTTTCCAATGGGTATCCAGCACCTGGAGCATCACCGCCTTCTCGAAGTGGCGCATGACCTGCGCGCCGGCTGCCTGCTCCTTCTCTGCGTAGATGCGCTCCATCTCCGCGAGAATGCGCTCGCGCAGCGTCTCCTCGTGCAGGCTCTCATCCTCTTCGAGCCACTGGCGCAACGGCAGCTGCAACGCGAACTCCCGCGCGAGCGCCTCTTCCAGCCCCGGAATGTCCCATAGCTCGTCCATGCTCTGTGGCGGCACGTAAGTATCGATGAGGGTATTGACCACATCCGCCCGGATTGCCTTGATGGTGTCGGCGATATCGTCCGCCGCCATCAACTCGTCGCGCTGTTCGTAGATCACCTTGCGCTGGTCGTTGGCGACGTCGTCGTACTCCAGCAGATGCTTGCGGATATCGAAGTTGTGCGCCTCCACCTTGCGCTGGGCGTTCTCGATGGCCTTGGTAACCCAAGGGTGTTCGATCGCCTCGCCCTCCTCCATACCGAGCTTCTGCATCAGGGCGCCCACGCGGTCCGAGGCGAAGATGCGCATGAGGTTGTCCTGCAGCGAGAGATAGAATCGGCTGGAGCCGGGATCGCCTTGCCGGCCCGCCCGGCCGCGCAACTGGTTGTCGATGCGCCGCGATTCGTGGCGCTCGGTGCCAATGATGTGCAGTCCGCCCGCAGCCAGTACCTGGTCGTGACGCTTCTTCCACTCCTCCTTGATCCGGTTTACCGTCTCCTCGTCCGGATCCTGCAATGCGTTCAGCTCCGCATCCAGACTGCCGCCCAGCACGATGTCGGTGCCACGGCCCGCCATGTTGGTGGCGATGGTCACCGCTCCCGGACGGCCGGCCTGGGCGACGATCTGCGCCTCCAGCTCGTGGAACTTCGCGTTCAGCACCTGATGCTTGATTTTTTCCTTGTTGAGCAGCTTCGCCAGAAGCTCGGAAGCCTCAATGGAGGTAGTGCCCACCAGCACCGGCTGGCCGCGCGCCTGGCAATCCTTGATGTCCTCGATGATGGCCGCGAACTTCTCCTTCTGCGTGAGGTACACCAGATCGCCCAAGTCCTTGCGGATCATCGGCTTGTGGGTCGGGATCACCACCACTTCCAGCCCGTAGATCTGCTGGAACTCGAAGGCCTCGGTGTCCGCCGTGCCGGTCATGCCGGCGAGCTTGTCGTACAGGCGGAAGAGGTTCTGGAAAGTGATGGAGGCAAGCGTCTGGTTTTCGTTCTGGATCGGCACCCCTTCCTTGGCCTCGATGGCCTGATGCAGCCCTTCGGACCAGCGCCGGCCAGGCATGGTGCGCCCGGTGAACTCGTCCACGATGACGATCTGGCCGTCCTTGACGATGTACTCCACGTCCCGGTGATACAGAGCATGGGCCCGCAGGGCCGCATTCAGGTGGTGAACCAGGGTCAGGTTCGAGGCATCGTAGAGGCTTTCCCCTTCCTTCAGCAGGCCGCTCTCCAGTAGCAGCTCTTCCGCATGCTGATGGCCGTCCTCGGTGAGATAGACCTGTTTGGCCTTCTCGTCGATGGTGTAGTCGCCCGGATCTTCCTCGCTGTCCTGGCGCTTCAGTTTCGGGATCAGCTTGTTGATCCGGATGTAGATCTCGGAACTATCCTCGGCCGGGCCGGAAATGATTAATGGCGTACGCGCCTCGTCGATCAGGATCGAGTCCACCTCGTCGACGATGGCGTAGTGCAACTCGCGCTGCATCTTCTCATCCATGCTGAACGCCATATTGTCGCGCAGATAATCGAAGCCGAGCTCGTTATTCGTGCCGTAAGTAATGTCGGCGGCATAGGCCTCGCGGCGCGTGACCGGCCGCAGATAGCGGTAGCTGTCCTGCCCTTCCAGATAATCGGGATCGAACAGATAAGAAGAGGCATCGACGCCCCGGCCGCCTGATGAGTTGATCACGCCGACGCGCAAGCCCAGGAAATGATAGAGTCTTCCCATCCATGCCGCGTCGCGGCGCGCCAGGTAGTCGTTGACCGTAACCACATGAACGCCCTTGGCGGGCAGCGCGTTGAGATAGGCCGCCAGCGTCGCCACCAGGGTCTTGCCTTCGCCGGTGCGCATCTCGGCGATCTTGCCCTCGTGCAGCACCATGCCGCCGATGAGCTGTACGTCGAAATGGCGCATGTTCAGGACGCGCTTGCCCGCCTCCCGCACCACTGCGAAGGCCTCCGGCAACAGCTCGTTCACGGTTTCACCGGCGCTCAGGCGCTGACGAAACTCCTCAGTCTTGGCGCGCAACTGATCGTCGGAGAGCGACGCAATCGAGGGCTCCAGGGCGTTGATCTTCTCCACCACCCGGTACATGCGCTTGAGCGTGCGCTCGTTACGGCTGCCGAAAATTTTCGTGAGCAGTTTAGTGACCATTTGATTGATTAAGCCTGAGATTTGCTAAGAAATTGGGACATGATAACGCAGTCGGTACAGGTCCGGCAGGTACCCATGCCTTAGACCACGGCGGGAGCGGTGTTGTTGCAACGCGGGTTGGACAGGGACGGGAGGCGACACAAACAACCGCGTGTGTCCGCGCATCGTTAGCGTGCAGCCCGGATGTACTGAGCTGGGTTCAGGAATTTGCCCTCGCGTAGTACCTCGAAATGAACATGTGGACCGGTAGAGCGTCCGCTGGAACCCATCAGCGCGATCTGCTGGCCCTTCTCGACGAAATCTCCCACACTTACGAGGTTTTTCAGGTTGTGGGCATACCGCGTAATATACCCGTTGCCGTGGCTGATCTCTACCATCAGGCCGTAACCGTCGCGTTCACCGGCCCAGGTGACCACGCCGGCAGCCACCGCCTTGATCTCGGAACCGAGCTTGCCGGCATAATCGACACCGGTATGGTGCGCTCGTCGCCCGGTAAAGGGATCAGTCCTGCTGCCGTAAGCGGACGACATCCACCCGCTGCTCACGGGCCGCCCCGCCGGCACCACCTCCTTTTGTAATTTGTGGTTGAGCAGGGTGCTTTCAAGCATGCTCAGCTTCTGTTCCCGATCCTCCAACTGCTGCACAAGCTCGCTCAGGGCGCTCCTTATGTCGTCCACGCCGGATTGGACGGCTTCGGTGGCAGATTCGGGTCCGCCCTGGCCCGGGGGCTCGTCGAAGTTGAACTCCTCCTTGTCGAGCTTCGCCATTGCGGTAAGCCGCGCCCCCAAGGCATCCAGACGGATCATGTGCGCCTGCACCTGGGCAACCCGCAGGGCCAGGAGATCCATCTGGGCGTCAATGCTGCGCCTGGCAGCTTCCAGGTCGGCACGCTGCCCATGCAGGGCTTGGCGCCAGTCGGCGACCTGCCCCCGTACATCCAGATAGACCGCACCCAGGCGGTAGCCGCTATACATCAGGCCAAGGGAGAAAAACAGCACAAGGCTTGGCAGCAACAAGACATACACGGGCCGCGCCAGGCGGATGACAACCGGGCCGCGGCGACGCGTTTTTGTAAACAGGATGAGGTTCATATATGCTCCTTCGCTGATATCCACGTCTTCCCTGTATTCGTCGTGGTGGCGCCGTGAGCACTTCCAAGACATTCCAGCCCCTGACAACCCTGCTTTGCAATGAAAACAGCGGATTGTCACGGTTGCTCCAGCGCGCCCGACAGTTGCAACAACTTACCGATGCCCTGGCCGCAATCCTGCCCCAGCCCGTACACGGACACTGCCGCGTAGGAAACGTCAGCGGCGACACGCTCGTCCTGGTTACCGATTCGCCGGCTTGGTCCACGCGCCTGCGCTTCCACACCCCGGCCATCCTGGAGCATTTGAAGGAAACGCACGGGCTGGCACTGCATGGAGTACGCATCCGCGTACATCCCCCGGAATTGCCAAGACAGATCAAAAGAGTCGCGCGCAACCCGACGCTGGGGTCCGAGAGCGCCGCACTGCTCAGGCAGACCGCGCAGGGGATCAGCGACCCGGACCTGAAACAGGCCCTGCTTCGCTTGGCCCGCCATGGTTCGCACGGCCACTGATCGCCCGAGGAACGGCCGGGAGCCCCTGCCGCCGACAACTACTGCCCGCGTTTTTGCTCAGCTCGCGTGCGCCGCCTGAACAAACGAGATAGGTGCAGGCTCCATGTCCTCGAACGTCACCTGCTCCCACGCGTTCTCATCCGCCATCAGGGTGCGCAACAACAGGTTGTTCAGTGCATGGCCGGACTTGTGGCCCGTGAAGGCCCCGATCAGGGAGTGGCCCAGCAGGTAAAGATCCCCAATCGCGTCCAGGATCTTGTGCTTCACGAACTCGTTCTCGTAGCGCAGCCCGTCCTCGTTCAGGACGCGGTAGTCATCCATAACCACAGCATTATCCAGGCTGCCGCCGCGGGCAAGTTGCCGCTGCCGCAACAATTCGATGTCACGCATGAAGCCGAAGGTGCGTGCGCGACTGATCTCTTTCACGAAGGAAGTGGTGGAAAAGTCCACCGCCGCCCACTGGTTGTGGGACTTGAAGACCGGGTGATCGAAATCGATGGAGAATTCGACCTTGAACCCCTCGAAGGGATCGAAGCGTGCCCATTTGTCGCCGTCCTTCACGAGAACGGTCCGCTTGATGCGGATGAAGCGCTTCGGGGCATTCTGTTCTTCGATGCCGGCCGACTGGATGAGGAATACGAACGGCCCGGCACTGCCGTCCATGATCGGCACTTCCGGAGCGCTCAGATCGACATAGGCGTTGTCGATACCAAGGCCCGCAAGCGCGGAAAGGAGATGCTCCACGGTGGAAATCTTCACGTCATCCTTGACCAGAGTGGTCGACAGCAGGGTTTCGCCTACGTTCTCGGGGCAGGCCTTGATCTCGACTGGCACATCGAGATCGACCCGGCGGAATATGATCCCCGTATCGGCGGCGGCCGGCCGCAAGGTCAGATAGACCTTTTCACCGGTGTGCAGTCCCACGCCGGTTGCCCTGATGACATTTTTTAGCGTTCTCTGCTTGATCACTCGTCAATTATCCTTCTTCACCTGCCAGTTGGGCACCGGAAAATTTGGCAATGCTATCACAGCAGTACCCGCCTGCAAAGGCGGATACGTTACAGGTGCCGGCCATCAAAACCCGTTGCGTTCAATCCCTTAGCGCAATTGTGGAAGCCGAACGCAAGGAGGCCGCCACCGGACTGTCCATTCCCGCTGGTCGGCCTGCCCTACGATGGCCCGCGTAGCGACTATAGCACCTAATCCATCAATCAGCCTGTCTGCGCAGGAACGCCGGGATGTCCAGATAATCCAGATCCGCCTCCTGCGCCCTGCCATACCGGTCCGCGTTATAAGCTTGTTTACGGATCACCGTCGGCCGCTCCAGTTGTCCATAATCCACCTCACCGTTGGGATTGCGGTGCACCAACTTGATCGGCGGCTCCTCTCTCCGGATTTCCGATTCAAGGCCGGTGGCCACCACGGTAACCCGCAGTTCGTCCTGCATTTCCGGATCGATGACAGTCCCCACCACCACCGTAGCATTTTCCGATGCAAATTCTTTGACGGTGTTCCCAACTTCTTCAAATTCGCCGATGGACATATCCATGCCGGCGGTTACGTTGACCAGGATGCCCCGGGCACCGGCCAGGTTGATGTGTTCCAGCAACGGACTGTGGATGGCCGCTTCGGCCGCTTCGCGCGCCCGGTCCGGACCGGAGGCGGAGCCGGTACCCATCATCGCCATGCCCATCTCCGACATGACGGTACGAACGTCGGCGAAGTCCACGTTGATGAGGCCCGGCCGGGTAATGAGCTCCGCGATCCCCTGCACCGCCCCCAGCAGCACGTTGTTGGCGGCCTTGAAGGCGTCCAGCAGACTCACGCCCTTGCCGAGCACCGAGAGCAGCTTCTCGTTGGGAATGGTGATCAGGGAGTCCACATGCTGCGACAACTCCTTGATGCCGGCGGTGGCCACCTGCATGCGCTTGGAGCCCTCGAACGGGAACGGCTTGGTCACCACGGCCACGGTCAGGATGCCCAGTTCCTTGGCCACCTGCGCAACGATGGGCGCCGCGCCCGTACCAGTACCGCCGCCCATGCCGGCCGTGACGAACAGCATATCCGCCCCACTGATGACCTCCATGATGCGGTCGCGGTCTTCCAGGGCGGCGTTGCGGCCGATCTCCGGATTGGCGCCCGCCCCGAGCCCCTTGGTGATGTTGCCGCCCAGTTGCAGCACCGTGCGCGCATTGAGGTTGCGCAGCGCCTGGGCATCGGTATTGGCGATGATGAAATCCACGCCCTCGATATCGGCCGAGATCATGTGCTGGACGGCATTGCCGCCACCGCCGCCGACACCGATCACCTTGATTACCGCGTTCTGCGTAAACGAATCCATCAACTCGAACATGTTGTTGCTTCCTCCTCAATGATATCTCTTCAAAAAACGTTGAACCGTCACCCACGCCGCCCCTGCGAGCGCCATCAGAAATTCCCCTGAAACCAACTCTTCATCCGCGCAAACATGCCTTTTCCACTCACCCCCACTGCCCCATCGACCCCGCGCATGGCGCGGTTATGCTGCCCGAACAGCAACAATCCGACCCCCGTGGAGTAGATCGGGTTGCGCACCACGTCCGCGAGTCCGGTAATGTATTGGGGAATTCCCAGACGCACAGGCAAATGGAAGATCTCCTCCGCGAGATCGATCACGCCTTCCATCTTCGAGCTGCCGCCGGTCAGCACCACGCCCGCCGCCATCAGATCCTCGAAACCGCTGCGCCGCAGTTCCGCCTGCACCAGCGTCAGCAGCTCCTCGTAGCGCGGCTCCACCACCTCCGCCAAGGTGAGGCGCTTCAGGCGCCGCGGAGCCCGATCCCCCACGCTCGCCACCTCGATCTCCTCATCGGCACGGGCCAACTGCGTCAGGGCGCAGGCGTACTTGATCTTGATCTCTTCCGCATGCTGCGTCGGGGTCCGCAACGCCACCGCGATGTCGTTGGTCACCTGATCCCCGGCAATGGGAATCACCGCGGTATGGCGGATGGAGCCCTCGGTGAAGACCGCGATGTCGGTGGTGCCGCCGCCCATGTCGACCAGACATACGCCCAGTTCCTTCTCGTCCTCGGTCAGCACCGAGTAGCTGGAGGCCAACTGCTCCAGGATGATGTCGTCGACCTCCAGGCCGCAGCGGCGCACGCACTTGACGATGTTTTGCGCGGCGCTTACCGCCCCGGTGACCATGTGCACCTTCGCCTCCAGCCGCACGCCGGACATGCCCACCGGCTCCTTGATCCCCTCCTGGTTGTCGATGATGAACTCCTGGGGCAGGATGTGGAGGATCTTCTGGTCCGCCGGGATGGCCACTGCCCGGGCCGCGTCGATCACCCGTTCCACGTCGCCCGACGTGACCTCCTTGTCCCGGATGGCCACGATCCCGTGGGAGTTGAGGCTGCGGACATGGCTGCCGGCAATCCCCGCGTAGACCGAGTGAATCTGGCAACCGGCCATGAGCTCCGCCTCCTCCACCGCGCGCTGAATGGACTGGACGGTAGACTCGATGTTGACCACCACTCCTTTTTTCAATCCCCGCGACGGATGCGACCCTATACCGATAATCTCGACCGCCCCCTCGGGGGTTACCTCGCCCACGATCGCGACCACCTTCGAGGTGCCCACGTCCAGGCCCACAATCAAATCTTTTTCTGATCTTTTCGGCACCTGCCTAGCCCTCTTGCACACCGGCCGCCGGCATGCCCGGCTGCCCCTTCCACAGCACTGCGAAACCGTTGGTGTAGCGGAAATCGACGCTACGCACGTTCTCTGCCTTGTCTGCCAGAAATCGCGGATACAACCGCACGAACTGGACGAGGCGCGGATAGTGGCCGGAGCGGCCGAGCTTCAGCTCGATTCCGTTGTCCAGCTCCAGCCGCCACGCCCGCCGCTCGTCCAGCACCAGCCTCCGAATCTTGAGTCCCACCGGCGCCAGCGCCCGGCTCATATCGCGGTACGCGTTCATCACGGCCTCTTCCTGTCCCATCGGCCCGGCGAATTCCGGCAGCCCGTCCGGAACGCTTTCCGGGTCCGGATAAAACACCTCGCCCCGCGGATTCAGCACGCCTTTATCACTCCAGCGGGCGAAAGGCGCCTGTTCCGTCACCAGGATCTGCAGGCTATCCGGCCATACCCGGCGCACGGACACCGCATCCACCCAAGGCAGCGCCATTACAGCGCGCCGCATGCTGCCCACGTCCGCGTGGAAAAACCCCCCGGTGGCATGGGGCGCCACCAACTCCTGCAACTGCTCCCTGGACAGTCGCTGGAAATCCCCGATGACCCGGACCGAACGCACCGGGAAGGTCTGCGGATCGGACAGCATCGCGCCGGTCCAACCCGCCGCGGCCACCAGCACACCGCTCAGCAACACCGAGGCCAGAACACGCAGATCGATCCAGCGGCGCCCCTGCCTGTGTCTGGGCTGTCGCGGCGCGATACGCCGGTTGACCTTCTTTTTCTTCCTCCAGAACATGCGCTCTACCGGTGCCCGTTGCCGCTGTCGACGCCTTTTCCTGCCCCCCCTTGTCCGGGCTGCGCGAAGCTGGTCTCCAGGATGCGCCACACGAGTTCATCGAAATCGATTCCCGCCGCCTGCGCGGCCATGGGCACCAGGCTGTGGTCCGTCATTCCCGGGACCGTGTTCACCTCCAGCAGCCAGGGCCGGCCGTCGTCTTCCACCATCAGATCCACCCGCCCCCAGCCGCTCGCCCCGACCGCGTCAAAGGCGCACAACGCCAATTCCTGCAGCTCCCGCTCCCGCGCCGCGTCCAGGCCACAGGGGCAGAGGTAGCGGGTGTTGTCGGCCACATATTTCGCCTCGTAGTCGTAGAAATCCCGCGGCGTCTCCAGCCGGATCAACGGCAGCGGTTCGCCGCACAGGATGCCGACGGTGTACTCGGCCCCGGTGATCCAGCGCTCCGCCAGCACCTCCTGGTCATAACGCGCCGCCTCGCGCCAGGCATCGGCCAGTTGTTCCGCCCTTGTGACCTTGGTCATGCCG
Source organism: Gammaproteobacteria bacterium (assembly GCA_041672765.1). GTDB lineage: Bacteria > Pseudomonadota > Gammaproteobacteria > JBAYZB01 > JBAYZB01 > JBAYZB01. Next base: position 11,826 of record JBAYZB010000064.1, read on the forward strand.
ATGCTGGAACCCTCCCGCACCGGCTTCACCATGATCGGCAACCCGAGCCGCGCCGCGACCGCGGCGAAATCGGTGTTTGCATCCATGACCACGAAGTCCGGCGTGGGCAGCCCCGCCCCCAGCCAGAGCTGCTTGGTACGCAGCTTGTCCATGCCGAGCGCCGACCCGAGCACGCCGCTGCCCGTGTAGGGCAGGCCCAGGCTCTCCAGCGCCCCCTGCATGACACCGTCCTCGCCGCCGCGTCCGTGCAGGGCGATGAACACCCGGTCGAACCCGCCCTGCTCCAGTTCTTTGAGCGACTGGGGCCCCTGCACATCGATGGGATGGGCGTCCACGCCGCGACGCAGCAGCGCCTGGAGCACGGCCGTTCCGCTCTTCAGGGAGACCTCCCGCTCGGCGGCGGTGCCGCCCAGCAGCACGGCCACCTTCCCGAACAACTGCGGGGTGCGTGCATTTCCGGCTATCGAATTCGTCATCGTCGTCACCCTCGCTCTTTCGCTACCGCGCCATCACAAACCTTCGCCCACCATCACCACTTCCGGTTGCAGCCGAACCCCGTGCACCCGCTCCACGGTCGCGGCCACCTCGCAGATCAAGGCCTCGATATCCGCCGCCGTCGCCGCTCCGGGGTTGATGATGAAATTGGCGTGTTTCTCCGACACCACCGCACCGCCCAGACGCCTGCCCTTCAACCCCGCCGCCTCGATCAGGCGCGCGGCATGATCCCCCGGCGGATTGCGGAACACGGACCCGCAACTGGCCTCGCCGATGGGCTGCGTGCGGGCGCGCTGGTCCAGCAGTCCCTTGATGCGCGCCATCGCCGCTTTCCCGTCGCCCGCCTCAAGCCGCAAATGGGCGGCGACGAACCACTCGCCCTCCGGACCCTGCACGCTCCGGTAGCCGATCCGGTACTCCCCGGGCCGGCGCATCCGGCGCTCGCCGCGGCGGTTCATTACCTCCACGCACTGCACCCACTCCCAGGTCTCGCCGCCGAACGCCCCGGCATTCATCGCCAACGCGCCGCCGATGGTCCCGGGGATGCTGGCCAGGAACTCGATGCCGGTCAGGGAGCGGTGCACGCTGAAACGCGCCGCCTTCGCGCATGTCACGCCGGCCTCGGCACGCAGGGTGCGCCCGTCCACGAACTCGATCCGGTTCAGCACCCCGCAGGTGGCGATCACCGTGCCGTTGAACCCCCCGTCGCGCACCAGCAGGTTGCTCCCCAGCCCTAACCACAACAGCGGCTCGTCCTCCGGCAGACCGCTCAGGAACAGCGCCAGATCGTCCAGGTCCGCCGGCCGGTAAAACCGGCGCGCCGGGCCGCCCACCCGCCATGAGGTATGGCGGGACATGGGCTCGTCGTAGAGCAGTTCGCCGCGCAGGGCCGGTTGTTGCGCCGATGCCACCATCACGCCTCCGCCCCCTGCCTGGGTCCCCAGGTCTCCTGCGCCAGCCGTTGCGGCAAGGTCGCGGCAAACGCCCCGACATCGCCGGCCCCGAGGGTAAGCAGCACATCGCCGTCCCGTAGCACGCCGGGCAGCACCTCCAGCAGATCGGCCGGACGCTCCACGAACACCGGGTCCACCCGCCCGCGCATCCGGATGGCGCGGCACAGCATGCGCCCGTCGGCGCCCGCAATGGGCGCCTCGCCCGCGGCGTACACCTCCATGAGTAGCAGCACGTCCACCTCGGACAGGACCTGGACAAAGTCCTCGAACAGATCGCGTGTCCGCGTGTAGCGATGGGGCTGGAACGCTACCACCAGCCGCCGCTCCGGCCATGCTTCCCGGGCGGCCTCGATGGTGGCGGCCAGTTCCCGCGGGTGATGGCCGTAGTCGTCCACCAACAGCACGCGCCCCGCCGGGGTCGCAACCTCGCCCGTCACCTGGAAGCGCCGCCCGATCCCCTGGAATGCCTGCAGGCCCCGCAGGATGGCCGCGTCGGAAACTTCCAGTTCGTGGGCGACAGCAATGGCAGCCAGGGCGTTGAGCACGTTGTGCCGGCCGGGCAGGTTCAGCGTGACCGGCAGCGGCACTTCGCGTCCCCGTATCGTGACCTGGAACCGGGCCTGCACCCCTTCGTGCTCGATCCCGGTCGCCCGCACGTCGGCGTCCTCGGCGGTGCCGTAAGTGAGCACCGGCCGTGTCACCTGCGGCAGGATCTTGCGCACCACCGGATCGTCGATGCACAGCACCGCCAAGCCGTAGAACGGCAGGTGATGCAGGAATTCGACAAAAGCCTGACGCAGCCGTGCGAAGTCGCCGCCGTAAGTGGACATGTGGTCCGCGTCGATATTGGTGACCACCGCAATGATTGGTTGCAGCAGCAGGAACGAGGCATCGCTCTCGTCGGCCTCCGCCACCAGGTAGCGGCCGGCGCCGAGCCGCGCGTTGGCGCCGGCGCTGATGAGCCGCCCGCCGATCACAAAGGTCGGATCCAACCCGCCCTCGGCCAGCAGGCTCGCCACCAAGCTGGTGGTGGTGGTCTTGCCGTGGGTGCCAGCGACCGCGATGCCGTAGCGGAAACGCATGAGCTCAGCGAGCATCTCGGCCCGCGGCACCACGGGAATGCGCTGCGCCAGCGCCGCCGCCACCTCGGGGTTGTCGTCGGACACCGCGCTGGACACCACCACCACGTCCACCCCGGCCACATGGTCCGCCGCGTGGCCGATCATGATCTCAGCCCCCAGGCCGGCGAGCCGGCGCGTCATGGCGTTCTCGTGCAGGTCGGAGCCGGAGACCCGGTAACCGAGGTTCAACAGCACCTCCGCAATCCCGCCCATGCCCGCACCGCCGATACCCACGAAGTGGATGCGCCGGATGCGCCGCATGACGTCGAAGGCGGGTTGGTTGGCAGAATCAGGCGCAGCGTTCATGGCGTTCTTCTTCACGGGTTGAAGGACAGGAAGAGGCACGGCGTATCACGAATTCATCGGTCGGCATTTCGTCCCTCCTGTTCTCCACCCGCCTGGTCTGTTCTTGTTCCGGCCGTGAGGCAGAGCGCGGCCACCTGCTCGGCTGCATCGGGCTGAGCGAGGCGGCGCGCGGCCACTGCCATGTCAAGCAGCCGCCCCCGGTCCTGCCCCAGTTCTGCGAACAGGTCCGCCAAGCGCTGCGGATCGAGTTGCGCCTGCGGCACCAGCAGCGCCGCGCCGCCCTGCACCAGGTAACCGGCGTTGCGGGTCTGGTGGTCATCCACCGCGTGCGGGAACGGCACGAGGATCGCGCCCACCCCCGCGGCCGCCAGTTCCGCCACGGTCAATGCGCCGGCCCGGCACAGGACCAGATCGGCCCAGCCATAGGCCGCGGCCATGTCGGTGATGAACGGCACGACGCGCGCTTCCACGCCCGCTTCGTCATAACGGCGGCGCGCCTCGTCGATGTTGCGGCTGCCCGCCTGATGCCAGACTTCGGGCCGCTGCCCGGCCGCGATGCGCGCCAGGGCGGCGGGCACCACGGCATTGAGCGCCTGCGCGCCGAGGCTTCCGCCCAGTACCAGCAGCCGCAGCCGGCCAGTGCGCCCCGCAAACCGCTCCTCGGGGCGCGGCAGCGCTGCAATCTCGGGCCGCACCGGATTCCCGGTCAGGACCGCGCCGCGCCCCAGACTGCCCGGGAAGGCCTCCATCACGCGGTTCGCC
>JBAYZB010000065.1:0-15269 GCA_041672765.1 Gammaproteobacteria bacterium
AGCCAGGACGTCCCTGGACACCACCCGGCCTGCATCCCGCACCAGCAGCGCCAGCAGATTGAACTCCGCGCCGGTCAGCTCCACCGGCCTGCCGCCCACCGTCACCCGACGGCTCGCCGGGTCCAGTTCCAGGTCCCCCACACGAATCGGTGCGGGCGCAGACTCACCCGCTTGGCGGCGCAGCAGCGCGCGCAGCCGTGCCACCAGCACCCGTGGGCTGCAGGGTTTGGCTACGTAATCGTCGGCGCCGAGTTCGAGGCCGACCACCGTGTCGGTGTCCTCGCCGCGGGCGGTGAGCATCAGCACCGGCGCTGCCAGCACGGGCCGCAGGCGTTTGAGCACGTCGAACCCGTTCATGCCCGGCAGCATCACGTCCAGGATCACGGCGTCCCAATGCTCTTTGGGCGCACGCTCCAGGGCGGCGGGTCCGTCGTGGACCGCCGCCACTTCGAAGCCTTCGGTGGTCAGGTATTCGGCCAGCAGTTCGCAAAGCTCGGTATCGTCGTCGACCAGCAGGATGCGCGGCATGATGTGGTTCACCTCCGATGCGCCATTCTCACCGCTTCCGCCGCTTTCGCAAGAGGGATGCCCTACGCCTTTGCATTTCTTCGCATTTGTTTGCGCGTTCGCTACCCACCTTCATCTGCCTGCGGCGTAGATTAAATGCCGACGACCGAACTTGTTCATCTGGAGGTGAAACATGAAACGCCGCAACATTTTTGCCGCCCTTGCGCTGGGTACCGTGTTGGCCGCTGGCGTCGGAACCGCGGCCGCATTCGATGGAGGCCGCTGCGGACCGGGTGTTGCGCCCTGGGGCGGGCCGGGCATGCTGGGCGCCGCCTATCGCCTGGACGATCTCACCACCGAGCAGCGCGCGCAGCTCGATGCCCTGCGCGACAAGGTGCGGGCGCAGATGGATCAGTCGCGCGCCGATCGCCGCGCGCTGTGGGATGCGCTGCGTGACGGGGCAGACGTGGCCGCGATCCGGCCGCTGGCGGAGAAGCAGGGGCAGCATGTCACCGCGATGATCCTGCAGCAGGTGGAGATCCGCTCGGCGTTGAACACGATTCTCACCGACGCGCAGCGCGCCAAGCTGAAGGATACCGCTCGCTACAAGTCGCGCCGCTTCCCCCATCACGGCCGCGGGCCCGGCTTCGGCTGGTAATGGCACGGACCCGCGCGTAGCCACCTCCTGCAGGAGCGGCATCCGAGCCGCAACGGGTCGCATCAGACCTTGGTAACGCGCATCGGCCCAAGGACGGGCCTCTCCACAAGGGGACGGAGCGCGGTCGCCGGGATGCGCGGGGGAGTGGAGCCGTGGCGCGAGCCGCATCCATACCGGCATAGCGATTCACGGCATAGCCGAAAGTAGACAATTATCAATTCCCCGGAGCGCTCTTAGGGGGACAATCGACCGGAAGGCAAGGCCCATGATCGCGAGGTGACACGTTATGAACCTGTTAGACACTCCGAACGGGTATGGGGTTATTTCCCGTATCAACCACTGGCTCGGCGCCCTGCTGGTGATCGGCCTGCTGGGCGTGGGGCTTTATTTCAACGACATGCCGCGGGGCGATGAGAAGATGTATTGGCTGCGCCTGCACTCGGCGGTGGGCGTGCTGGCCTTCCTGCCGCTGCTGTTCCGCATCGGGTGGCGCATGGCGGTCACCTCGCCGCAACTGCTGCCCCAACCTCCGGTGCTGCAGTTGGCGACGCGCACCGTCCACGGCCTGTTGCTGTTGACGCTGGCGGTCCTGATGGTCACCGGCCCCTTCATCGTATGGAGCGCAGGTGCGCCCATCGACGTGTTCGGCTGGTTCGAGCTTCCCAGCCTCACCGGCAAGATGCCGGTCCTGCACGAGGCGCTCGAAGTGGTCCATGTCGTGGCGAGCAAGGTGCTGCTGGTGCTCCTCGGCGTGCACGTGCTGGCCACCCTGAAGCACGTGGTGGTGGACAGGGATGATACACTGCGGCGGATGGTGGGTGGTGCGGCGTAACCCTGCGCATTGTCGGGTTACGCCCTCTCGGGCCAACCCGACCTGCATCTACGACGGTGTGCCAAGCGTAGGTCGGGTTGGCGCAGCGTAACTCGACATGATCGCTGTTCGTCGGGTTACGGCCTGGTGGCTTGACCCGACTTACAACAAAAAGGTATCGAGTTGAACCATTCCAATTCCAATTGTCCGGGGCTTCGGTCGCGCGTGGGAGGGCGCCGCGCGGCAGCCGTGTTGTGCGCACTGTTCTTGTTAGGCGGCTGCGCGGCGGTGGGACCGGATTACGTGGCGCCCGACCTGGCGGTGCCGTCCGCCTGGAACCGCGCCGCGGAGAGCGACGCCGGTGCCGCCCCGCGCCAGGCGGGGGATCTCGCCCAGTGGTGGCGGAACCTGAACGATCCGGTGCTGACGGACCTGGTCGAGCGCGCCCTGGCGTCCAACCTCGATCTGCGCGCGGCCCAGGCCCGGCTGCGGGAGGCGCGCGCCCGGCGCGGGTTGGCGGGGGCCGAGTGGTTCCCGACCATCGGCGCCTCGGCTGCCGGCCGCCGCCTGGACGACGGCAACGATACGCGTACCCTGTACAGCGCCGCATTCGATGCGACCTGGGAGCCGGATATCTTCGGCGGCACGCGCCGCAGCGTGGAGGCCGCCCAGGCCGATCTGGAGGCGAGCGAGGCGAGCCTTTACGCCACGCAGGTCTCGCTGGTGGCCGAGGTGGCGCTCAACTACATGGAGGCGCGGGCATTCCAGGCGCGGCGATCCATCGCCCAAAGCAATCTCGCCACCCAGTCGGAAACCCTGCAGCTCATCGAGTGGCGCGCCCAGGCGGGATTGGCCAGTTCCCTGGAGGTGGAGCAGTCGCGCGCCAACCGCGAGCAGACCCGGGCCCAGATCCACGCGCTGGAGACGGGGCTTGCCGAGGCGGAACACCGCCTCGCCATCCTGCTGGGACAGGCGCCCGGCAGCCTGCACGCGACGCTGGCCGCGCCCGCCGCCCTGCCCGCGGTGCCGGAGCGGGTGGCGGTGGGGATTCCGGCCGATACCTTGCGCCAGCGCCCGGACGTGCGCGCGGCGGAACGCTCCCTCGCCGCCGAGACCGCTCGGGTGGGCGTGCGGACCGCGGCCCGCTATCCGGGGCTTGTCCTGAGCGGGTCGATCGGTCTGGAGGCGCTCAGCCTCAGCGCCCTCGGCGACCAGTCGGCCACCACCTCCCTGGCCGCCAACCTGCTCGCCACCATTTTCGATGGCGGACGCCTGCGCCGGCAGATCGAAATCCAGAGCGCGGTGCAGGAACTGGCCCTGGTAAATTACGAGGCCGCCGTCCTCACGGCGCTGGAGGAGGTGGAAAACGCCCTGGTCGCGCTGGCCAACAGCGGTCAGCGCGCAGCGGCCCTCGCCAGCGCCGCCGAGTCGGCGCGCAACGCGGCGCTGCTTGCCCGCCAGCGCTACGCCTCCGGCCTGATCGACTACCAGACGGTGCTCGATACCGAACGCAGCGTCCTGAGCATCGAGGACAGCCTGGCTGCGGCGCAGGCGGAGCAGGTATCAGCGCTCATTCGGCTCTACAAGGCGCTCGGGGGTGGCTGGCCGGTCGCCTCCGAGTCCGCCATCACTGAAAAGAACCAAGGTCAAGGTTGAACAACATGACTTCGCCATCCAAAGAGCAACAAAAAAGCCTTGCCGATCTGCTGGGCCAGCAATCCGCGTCGAGCCGTCGGGCGAAGACCCGCTGGATCGTCGCCGCGGCGCTGATCCTGCTGGCTGTCGGCGCCTATTTCTTCCTGCGGCCGGATAGCGGCACCGCCGCGCTGCGCTACCAGACCGAGCCGGTGGTGCGGGGCAACCTGACGGTCACCGTGTCGGCCACCGGCACCCTGCAGCCCATCAACCAGGTGGACGTGGGCAGCGAGCTGTCGGGCATCGTCGAGGCGGTTCTGGTGGATGACAACGATCAGGTGACCAAGGGCCAGGTCCTGGCGCGCCTGGACACCTCCAAGCTTGAGGACCAGGTGGCCAAATCCCGGGCGGCGGTGGTCGCCGCCGAGGCCCAGGTGCAACAGATGCAGGCCACCGTCGAGGAGGCGCGCGCCAATCTTACGCGGCTCCGGCAGGTGGCTGAACTCTCCGGCGGCAAGGTGCCCTCGAAGGCTGAGCTTGAGACCGCCGAGGCCGTCCTGAAGCGGGCCATCGCCAACGAGGCGGCGGCGCAAGCGGCCGTCATCCAGGCCAAGGCCACGCTCCAGTCGGACGAGACCAACCTGTCCAAGGCCTACATCCGCTCGCCCATCGACGGCGTCGTGCTCCTGCGCCAAGTGGAGCCGGGCCAGACCGTGGCGGCCTCGCTGCAGGCCCCGGTACTGCTGACCCTGGCGGAGGACTTGGCACAGATGGAGTTGCGGGTGGATGTGGACGAGGCGGACGTGGGGCGGGTGCGCGAGGGGCAATCCGCCACCTTCACCGTCGATGCCTACCCTGACCGCAAGTATCCGGCTTCCATTAAGCGGGTGAGCTACGGCTCCCAGATCAAGGACAACGTGGTCTCCTATCCCACCTTGCTACAGGTCGACAACAGCGATCTCAGCCTGCGCCCCGGCATGACCGCGACGGCCGAGATCGTCACGGCGCAGCGCGAGAACGTGCTGCTGGTGCCGAGCGCTGCGCTGCGCTACAGCCCGCCGCCTTCCAACGCCAACCAGGGGCCAGGCTTCGTCGGCAGCCTGATGCCCCGGCCGCCTATGCGCCGCATGGCCGCGCGCCCGGCCGGCGGCGGGAATGGCGAGGGCCGCCGGGTCTGGATCCTGCGCGACGGGCAGCCGGTGCCGGTGACAGTGGTGACGGGCGCCAGCGACGGCCGCTACACCGAAATCGTCAGCGGCGAGCTGCAGGAGGGCATGGCGGTGATCACCGACAGCAGCGGGGCGCCGTGATGGAGGCGCGATTTTTCAACACCAGGGGGCACCGCGGTGGCTGAGCTGATTCGGTTGGAGCGTGTGACCAAGACCTACGGCCAGGGTCAGGCGGCGTTCCAGGCCCTGCGCGGGGTGGATCTGGCCATCAATGAGGGTGAGTTCGTGGCGGTGATGGGGCCGAGCGGGTCCGGCAAGTCCACCGTGATGAATATCCTCGGCTGTCTCGATGTGCCCACCAGCGGGGCCTATCTGTTTCAGGGCATGCACGTGGAGCGGCTCGGGCGCAACGAGCGCGCCCTGATCCGGCGCCATTTCCTCGGTTTCGTGTTCCAGGGCTTCAACCTGCTGGCGCGAACCTCCGCGCTGGAGAACGTGGAACTGCCGCTGCTCTATCGCGGCGTGCCCGCGGCCCAGCGCCGTGCCGCGGCACGCGCCGCGCTGGCCTCCGTGGGGCTCGCGGGGTGGGAGCACCACACGCCGGCGGAACTCTCCGGCGGCCAGCAGCAACGGGTCGCCATCGCCCGCGCCCTGGTAACCGATCCCATCGTCCTGCTGGCCGACGAGCCCACGGGCAACCTGGACACCAAGACCAGCCATGAGGTCATGCAATTGCTCGTCAACCTCAACCGGGAGCACGGCATCACCATCCTCATGGTCACCCATGAGCCGGATATGGCCGCCTATGCGCAACGCGTGGTGCGCTTCGTGGACGGCCGGGTGGAGAGCGACACGCGCAATGAGGAGCACGCCTGATGCTGTGGAACACCCTGCTGCTGGCCATACGCGAGATACGGCGCAACCTGCTGCGTTCGTTTCTCACCATCCTGGGCATCGTCATCGGCGTGAGCGCGGTGATTACCATGGTGGCGCTGGGCAACGGCGCGACCAAGGCGGTGTCGGACCAGATCGCCAGCCTGGGCAGCAATCTCATCATGGTGCGCCCCGGCCAGCGCCTGGGGCCGGGGCGTGATGCCGCCGGGGCGGCCCCCTTCAAGCTCGCCGATGCCGAGGCGATCGCGCAGCAGATCGGCGGGCTCGAGGCGGTGGCTCCCTCCGTGGGCAGGAACGTCACGGTGGTGCATCAGGCCAACAACTGGTCGACCACCATTACCGGCACCACCAGCGCCTATTTCCAGGCGCGCAACTGGACGCTGGCCGGCGGCCGGATCTTCAACGAGACGGAGGAACGTGCCGGCAAGGCCGTGTGCGTGATCGGCGAGACCGTGCGGCGCGAGCTGTTCGGCACCCGCAGCCCGCTGGGCAGCTCGATTCGCGTCAAGCAGTTCGCCTGTGAGGTCATCGGCCTGCTGCAAAGCAAGGGCCAGGGAGCGATGGGCATGGATCAGGACGACACCATCGTCATGCCCCTGCGCACCGTGCAGCGGCGCCTGACCGGCAACCAGGACGTGAGCATGCTCCATATCGCGGTCAAGGACGGCGTGTCGGTCGACCGCGTCATGAAGCAGCTCACCGATTTATTGCGGGAACGGCGTAACATCGCGGGGAACGAGGAGGACAACTTCTCCGTCCTCGATACCCGGCAGATCGCCAACACCCTGTCGAGCACGACCCGCGTCCTCACCATGCTGCTGGGTGCGGTCGCCGGCGTCAGTCTGCTGGTGGGCGGGATCGGCATCATGAACATCATGCTGGTGTCGGTCACCGAGCGCACCCGCGAGATCGGCATCCGGCTCGCCATCGGGGCGCTGGAGCGTGAAGTGCTGCTTCAGTTCCTGATCGAGGCCATCGTACTGGCCGCCCTCGGCGGGGTGGTGGGCATCGTTCTGGCGACGGGTGCTTCCATCGGGCTCGCGAAGGTGATGAACGTGCCCTACGTGTTCAACCCGGGCATCAATCTGCTGTCGTTCCTGTTTGCGGTGGTCATCGGGGTCGTGTTCGGCTACTTCCCGGCGCGCCGGGCCGCGCAACTCGATCCGATCGAGGCGTTGCGGCATGAGTGAGAAGTATCATTGCCGCTTTAATTAATAAGGTTTTATGCTTCATTGCTTTGTTGGAGTGCTTCGGGCTATCTGAATGGAGGGTCGCATGTCTGAACCGGTTTCCGATAAGGTGTCGCCCCTGAGTGGTCGCGAATACCGCAGAGTGGCGGTCAGGGTTTGGGACCTCCCGCTGCGTCTGTTCCACTGGGTGCTGGTGGCAGCCGTGGCGGCGCTGATCATTTCCGGCAATGTGGGCGGCCTGTGGATCGACCGGCACGGACAGATCGGACTGCTGGTCCTGGGGCTGCTGGTGTTCCGGCTGGTGTGGGGCGTGATCGGCTCGACCTACGCACGGTTCGCGGCGTTTGTGCCCACCCCGGGCCGGCTGCGCGCCTATCTCAAGGGTGAATGGAATGGCCTTGGGCACAACCCGCTGGGAGCGCTCTCGGTCTTTGCGCTGCTGGGGGTGTTGGCGCTGCAGGTCGTCACCGGCCTGTTCACCACCGACGACATCGCCTTCCAGGGGCCGCTGTACCCCCTTGTCGGCAAGGATCTGAGCGATACGCTGACCGGCCTTCACCGGCTGCTCGGCAACGTGCTGCTTGCCTTGATCGGCCTGCACGTCGCGGCAATCATCTTTTACCAGGTCGTCATGAAGAAGAACCTGGTGAAGCCCATGCTGACCGGCATTGCCGAGGCCCCCGAGGCGTTGAACGAGCCCCTGCGCGGGGGCGGCTGGAAGGCCGCGCTGGTTGCCGTGGCCCTGGCGGTCGCGGCGGTGATCGGGGTGACCGCCCTGGCTCCTGCGCCCCCGGAGCCGCCGCCAGCCGGTGCGGTGCCGGACTGGTAACGAAACCGTGCCCGGCGTAGGTGACGGACGGCTGGCCCTTGTGAAGCTGCGCCGCTGCCTGGGCGTAGCCGCCCGCCTCCACCAGGCGATCAGCGTCCGTCACCGCTCCAGGATAATGTGGAGCGTCTCGGGTATGTATCGATTCGTTCGATAAGATCAGCCGATATATTCATCTTTTCCATCTGGTTTACCAATCGTTAAATAGGGTCTTGCTTTTTTATCTGCAGTAAACAAGGAGACTATCGCATGAAACACAAACTGATCCTCGCCCTCACGCTCGCCGGTGTCGCCGCTGCCACGTCCGTCCAGGCCGCCGGCCCTGAAGACCTCATCAAGCACCGCCAGTCGGGCTATGACTTCATGGCGTGGAACATGGGCAAGATCAAGAGCCAGGTGATCGACAACCCCGCCTCCTTCAACAAGGAGCAGGTCATCGCCGCCGCCAACGTGATCGCCGCCATTGCCAATTCCGGCATGGGCGCGCTCTACGCGCCGGGCACGGAAACCGGCACGGGCTGGAAGCCGACCCGCACCAAGGCCGATTTCTTCCAGAAGCCCGAGGAGGTCAAGAAGGTCGCCCTCGCCTTCAATAAGGAAGCGAACGAGCTGGCGAAGGTTGCCGCCAGCGGCGACATCGACGCCATCCGCGCCCAGTTCGGCAAGGTCGGCGAGACCTGCAAGAGCTGCCACGACAGCTTCCGCACCAAGGAGTAATCGCACCGGGCGCAGCGCGGCCCGGGCGGGGCAGTGCCCTGCCCTGCCCGGGCCGTTGCCTGATGGTCGACCGGCTTGCCGGTTCGCGCATTGACGAGGTTTTGCGCCGACGCCTCCTCTGCAGCCCTTGCCAAGACGCGCGGGAAGGCGCGTTCCCCGTAAACCCATTTCCTGCCAAGTACATCAGCGGCCGCCGCGCGCCGCCTCTTTGCCAGACCCGTGCGCAACAGCCCGGTTCCGGAGTTTCTGCTGGCTCGTCCATGGGTTGTGTCCCCCTTGGTAATCGGTGTACGTTGCATCGATTGATTCGAGGCCGAGACATGAGGTCCCATGAGCCTTCGCCGCATCCGCTCGCAGATCCTGCTCATCGCCATCGTACCCCTGCTCACCATGGCGGTGCTCGGTACCGCGTACCTTGCGGTGAGCCGGCACCTGCTGCTGGACGAGGCTTTGCAGGAAAGCGGGGTGTCGGTAGCGCGCTACTTGGCGATCGCAAGTGAATACGGTCTGGTGGCGTCGGACCTCGCCAGTCTCCAACAGACCGCCGAGCGGGTGCTGGAGAGCGACAACGTGGAGCGCGTGACCATCAGGGACGTGAACGGCAACGTCCTGGTCGACATCAACGACGGTGCGCAGCTTGCCCCCGAGGACTCGCTGGTCATCGAAAGGATGATCTATACCTGGGTCGATACCCTGTCGGGCGCACGGGTGAACAGGAAGATCGGCCACGCCACCGTGGTGCTGGATACGCGGCTCACGCAGCGCGCCCAGTACACCGCGATCATTTACTCGACCGGCATCATGCTGCTGCTGGTCGCTCTGGCATGGATCGCCTCCGTTCGGGTCAGTCGCACCATCGGCAACCCGCTTAACCGCATCATTGCCGCGGTGCGCGCGATCGAGGCGGGGGAATTGAACACGCGCGTGCCGCTGACGGCGCGAAACGAACTGGCCGACCTCGAACGCGGCATCAACCGTATGGCCGAAGCGCTGCAGGCGGGACGCGACAACCTCGAAGCGATGGTCAGGACCGCCACCGAGGACTACGCCCGGGCCAACTCCGAACTCGTCCGCCAGAACGAGGCGCTCGCAGCCGCCCGCGAGGCGGCGGAGGCGGCTACCCGCGCCAAGTCCGCTTTTCTCGCGAACATGAGCCATGAGATCCGCACCCCGTTGAACAGTATCGCGGGATTCACCCGGCTGCTGCGTCGCTACGAACACCTGTTGCCCGCGAACGCGCACGGTTATCTCGACGGCGTGGCGGTGGCCTCCACCAACCTGCTGGAGCTGGTCAACGACGTGCTCGACCTGGCGCGCATCGAGGCGGGCAAGACGGCGCGCGCGGTCGAGCGGTTCAATCTCACCGAGTTGCTCGACAACGTGGCGGGCGAGCTGTATCCACAAGCGAAGGCCAAAGAGCTTTACATCGACGTGGTGGCCTTTGTCGACGTGCCGCGCGAACTGTTCGGGGATCGTGTCCACCTGCATCAGGTCCTCACCAATCTGGTGGGCAACGCCATCAAGTTCACCCGTGCGGGTGGCGTGGTGTTGCGCGTGACGCTGGAACGGGAGCACGATGACGCGCTGGAACTGCGCTTCGAGGTGCAGGACACCGGCCAGGGGATCGCGTCCGCGGATCAGGCGCGGCTGTTCCAGGCCTTCGAGCAACTGGACAGCTCCATGGCCCGCGCCCATGAGGGCACCGGGCTGGGGTTGGCCATCTGCAAGGGATTGGTGGAATTGATGGGCGGGGAGATCGGCGTGCACAGCGAGGGGGTCGGCCGCGGTGCCTGCTTCTGGTTTACGGTCCCGGTGGAGCGTCACAAAGAAGCCTTGGCGACGGACGATGCGGCCCCGCTCGCCGCGCTGCGGGTGGCGGTGGTCGGCGAGCGCCTGTCGTTCCGCCAAAGCATCCAGGCGCACCTCGCCGATCTCGGTATCGAGGCCAGCGCGGCCGCCACCCTGGAGGGGTTGGGTGAGGGGACTGCCTGGGGGCGGCCGGATCTGGTGGCGTTGCAGTGGCAAAGCCTGCGGCAGACACGCCGGAACGTGGAGGCCGTGGTGCAGGCCGGCCGGCAAGCGCTGGTATTCGGTCTGCACCCGGATGCGCCGGAGGCCGAGGTGTTGCGCAGCGCCGGGGCCAGGGCAGTAATCGGCGCGCCCCTGCAACTCAAGGTCCTGCGGGCGGCGCTGTTGGGTGCGGTGGGTGCCGCCGGCGGGGCGCCACGGGCGGCCCCCGGCGTGCATCGGAAGGTGCTTGCCGGCCTGTCGCTGCTGATCGTGGACGACAACGCGCTCAATCGCCGTTATCTCATGGAGCTGCTCGCCATCTACGGCCCCACCCTCCACGAGGCAGACAGCGGCTTCGAAGCGGTACAGCGAGTGACGGGTCAGACGCCGCCCCTGGATGCGGTGCTGATGGACCTGCACATGCCCGGGATGGATGGGCGAGAGGCAACTGCCGCCATCCGCCAAGCGGGGATCACCATTCCCATCGTGGCCGTCACCGCCAATGCGCTGCCCGAAACGCGGGAGGCGGCTCTTGCCGCCGGCATGGACGAAGTGATCACCAAACCCGTATCGGAACGCCTGCTGCTCGATACCCTGTACCGTCTGTTGCGGTCGGACAACCGGCTGTCGGTCTTGGGCCACGGGGCGGTCCAGTCCGAACGTACGGATGCGCTGCGTCTGGCGTTGCAGGAGATGTTCTGGGAGCGGGCGCACGAGTATGCGACCGCACTTGCTGCGCTCTCGGCCGACGACACCGACACGGTGCGCCAGCTCGCCCACAAGATCGCCGGGGCGGCGGCCACCTGCTACATCGATGACGTGGCCGCCAGCGCCCGCGTGCTGGAGCAGGCCGCGCTGGACGGGAGCGATGCGGCCGTGCTGCAGGCGCACCTCGACGCCTTGCGCCGGCGGCTGGAGGCGAGCCTGGCGAAGGGAGTGGTGGCGTAGCGCCGACGCCGTGCGAATACGCCTGGGCCAGAGGGTTGGCGGATAAGCGCGGGGCGTGTCGCCGGCAGCGCAACTTTCAAGTCAAACGCCTTTTTGAACGGCGTCGAGGCAGCCATGCCCGGCTAACGGGGCCTTTTCCTGGCCTCGCGCCGCACGTCCCGCAATATCTCGCGTGCCGCGTTGTAGCCGCATGCCCCCATGACGCCGCCGCCCGGGTGGGTTGCCGCTCCGCATAGATAGAGTCCGGCGATGGGCGTGCGGTAATCGGCGTAGCCGGCCACCGGACGCAGCAAGAAGAGCCGGTCGAGGGTCATGGCGCCCTGGAAGATGTTGCCGCCGGTGAGGCCGAATTGCCGTTCCAGATCCAGGGGCGAGAGCACCTGGCGCGCGATCACGGCGCTCTTGATGTTGGGCGCGTATTCGGCGAGCACGTCCAGGCAGCGGTCGGCGAACTGCTCCTTGATGTCGTCCCAGTTCCCCTCGCGCAGCCGCGTGGGGGCGTACTGCACGAACATCTGCATCAGGTGCCGGCCGGGCGGCGCGACCGTGGGGTCCACCACCGACGGGATGGTGCACTCCAGCATCGGGCGCTCCGAGGGCCGGCCGTACTTGGCGTCGTCGTAGGCGCGCTCGATGTAGTCCAGGGTGGGGGCGATGTGGATCGTGCCGCGGTGCTGCGGGCCGGGATCCGTGCCCGGCAGTGCGGTGAAGTCCGGCAGCTCGCTCAGCGCGAGGTTGATCTTGAGCGCGGGGCTGTTGTAGTCGATGGCACGGATCTCCTCCAGGAACGCGGCGGGCAGATGCCGCGCCTCCAGTAGTCGAAGGAAGGTCACGTGGGCGTCGGCGTTGGAGACGACGCGCGCGGCGGCGATCTCGGTGCCGTCCTCCAACGCCACGCCGGTGGCGCGCCCTTCCTTGACCAGGATGCGCGCCACGGGGGAGGCGAGGCGTAGCTCCGCGCCTGCCGCCCGGGCGGCCGCGGCCAGGGCCTGGGGGATGCCGCCCATGCCGCCGCGTACGTAGCACCACACCCCGCGCGCCCCGTTGCACTCGCCCATCACGTGATGGAACAGCACGTAGGCGGTGCCGGGCATGGAGGGCGCGGCGAAGGCGCCGATCACCGCATCGGTGGCCAGCGTGGCCTTGAGCTGTTCCGATTCGAACCAGCGGTCGAGGATCGCGCGCGCGGCGCCGGTGAGTATCTCGATGGCGCGCGGCCCGTGGCGGCCAAGCCGCAGAAACCGCCAGCCGAGCAGCGCGAGTTGATAGAGATCGCGCGGACGCCGCGACCAGGGATCGGGCGGCGTCATCTCCAAGGTCGGTTCGATGAAATCCGCGACGCGCGCCAGCATTGCTTCATAACGCGGCAGCGCCTCGGCATCGCGTTCGGAGAACTTCGCCACCTCGCGGCGGTTGAAGTCACGATCCGGTCCGAGCAGCAGATAGCGGCCGTCCTGAAAGGGCGTGAATGAGGACGGGTCACGCGGCAGGAGTTCCAGGCCGTGGCGGCGCAGCTCCAGCTCCCGGATGATGCGCGGACGCAGCAGGCTGCTCACGTAGGCCGCCGTCGAGACCTTGAATCCTGGCCAGATTTCTTCGGTGACGCAGGCGCCGCCCAACACCTCGCGCCGCTCCAGCACCAGCACCCGCTGACCGGCGCGGGCGAGATAGGCGGCGGCCACCAGCCCGTTGTGGCCGGCCCCGATGATGACGATGTCATACGCCGCTGCCGACATGATCGTCCTTCAAGCCTGACAAGGTGGCTATTGTCCACCGCAATGCCCCCGCGTGCCAGGCAGCGCGGGTGTTGGCTGCTTTGCCGGTGGAGCAGTGCCCTCGGAGCCGACCCGCAACCGCGCCCGGTGCGCCGTACCTAACAATAGCAAGCAGCGGAAGGCGCAGCCTGCGAGAACAGGCGTGAATCCGGACTCGCCGTGCCGCGTCTCTTCAGTGCCTCATGCGCGGCCACGCCGGTTCGGCCCGCTCCAGCGCCGCACGATCCCAGGCGCCGAGATCGGCCGCCGCCTCATAGCTGCTTTGCAGGAATTCGAGCAGTGCCGCGTCGGGCGCTGCCGCTTGGCGAACGTCGTCATAGGGAAGGATGAATTCCCTGAGCTGCGTATCGTATGCCGCCCCGCCAGGAGCGACGTTCGCCGCGCGAAACCCGTCGGGTTCGGGGTACGCATAGGCATAGAACACCGCTTGCGGAACCTGTTCGCTTCCCGGCCAGAACCCGCAACTGCTCACTTCATGCGAGTATGCCTCGCGCACGACCCAGTCCGGCAGATGAGGCACGCCGCCGGGGTGTTGCGGTGCCCGCCGCCCGGAGAAGCGCGTGACGGCCAGATCGAAGCTCCCCCAGAAAAAATGCACGGGGCTGCACTTGCCGATGAAGCGGGCACGGAACTGCTTGAACACCCGATCGGCCTGCACCAGCGCGCGCCAGAAGCGATTGGCGTGGTCGGGCTCATACGTCGCGTGTTCGTGGTCCTGCTCGAACGGGATGGCGTCTACCACCTCGTTGGGCGTGGTGTGAATCTTTATGTCGAGGTTCAATTCCGCCAATTTTGCAATCAGCTCCAGGTAAAAATCCGCCACCGAGCGCGGGGCCAGCGGTATTGTCCTGCTCCTGCCGTCGCTGGACTGGATCAGGAGCTTGTGGTCGATGAAATCGAAGTCGATCTGAAATGTCCGCGTTTCGTAGGGGATCGGTGAGGTCGTCAGGCCGCGCGCCGTGAGGTAGAGGGTCGTATGCCAGGAGTGATTGACCCAGGGCGTCTGGACGAGCCGGATCTTGCCCACGATCTGGCTCCACATGTGGAGCGTCGCGTAGGTGTCTTTCCAGTCTCGAAAAGGCAGGGCCGGCCACTGATCGGTATCGGCAGCGGGTTTGGAAGTGGTTGAGTAGGGCATGATTCCTCCGTTGCGCATCAAGTTCGCGTGAAACGGACTGCGCGGCGGGCAGCAACAGATGACCGGTACGTACCGACAGAAGAGATTCGCGCCTCCATGGTGTTGGAACCGGACCGCTCCGACGGAACACTACAATGAAATGATAGGCGCGCGGCGAGCTTGGGTCGGGTTGACATAGCGTAATCCGGCCGCATCGCTGTCCATCTTCACCATCGAATCGATCCCTAACCGTATCCAGGAGGAATACCCATGGCCAGCATGAGGGCGGTTCAGGTCAAGAAAGCCGGCGGCGAGCTGGAGCCGGTGGAGCTTCCCATTCCCGAGCCCGGTCCCGGCGAGGTGTTGATCAAGGTCGAAGCCTGCGGCATCTGCCACAGCGATGCATTTGTCAAAGATGGCCTCATGCCGGTGGCGTACCCGCGCGTGCCCGGCCACGAAGTCGTCGGCCGGGTGCAGGCGCTCGGCAGCGGCGTGTCGGAGGCATGGCGAGACAAGCGCGTGGGCGTGGGCTGGCACGGCGGCCATTGCTTCCGCTGCGAGCCCTGCCGGCGCGGCGACTTCATCAACTGCAGCAACGCCAAGGTCACGGGCATCACCTTTGACGGCGGCTACGCCGAGTACATGACCGCTCCGCAGGAGGCCCTGGCGCTCGTTCCCGACGGGCTGGAGTCGGCCGACGCCGCACCGCTGCTCTGCGCCGGCATCACCACTTACAATGCCCTGCGTCACAGCGGCGCGCGCGCGGGCGACCTGGTCGCGGTTCAAGGCATTGGAGGGCTGGGGCATCTGGCCCTGCAATTCTGCCGCCACATGGGCTTTCGGACCGTCGCCCTGTCCCGCGGTCCCGAGAAGCGCGAACTGGCGACTGCGCTCGGGGCGCATCACTACGTCGATACTTCCGTTGAGAACGAGGCCGAAGCCCTGAACGCGCTGGGCGGGGCGCGCGTGATCCTGGCTACCGCCCCCAACAGCGCCCTGATCTCCCGGGTGG
>JBAYZB010000066.1:0-15267 GCA_041672765.1 Gammaproteobacteria bacterium
GCTATACCGCCTATGCCCGGAACGACATGGAATATCTGGCCCGGACTTGGCATCCCTCCAAGGGGCTGGACGCGAAGCGGATACAGCGGATGAATGCCGGCGAGCTGGAATGGGTCGGGCTGGAGATCAAGGCCACGGAAGCGGGCGGCGCGGAGGATACCGAAGGCACGGTGGAGTTCGTGGCCCGTTATCGCCTGCAAGACCAGGACGGCCAGATCCGGGAAGTAAGCCGTTTTCGCAAGGAGAAAGGGGTTTGGTATTACCTCAACGGCCGGGTGGTGAATCCAAATCAGGTGATGAACGAGACACCGCGCCCCGGCCGGAACGATCCCTGCTCCTGCGGCAGCGGCAAGAAGTACAAGAAGTGCTGCGGGGCCTGAGGGAGTTCGCGCTGCCGCGACTCCGGGGCGATGGCTGAGCGACACGCGATGATCAGGACCCGTCCGCCCGAGGCGCCGCGCCGCGTGTGGCTGCGGGTGCCCGTCAAGCTCATGGCGCTGGCCGGCCTGGCTGTCGTGGGCCTCGTACTGCTGTCCAGTCTGTTCTCCACCGAGGCGGAGCGGATCGAGCCGCTCGCCCTCGATCTGCGCAGCCTGGCGCCGGGCGAGATACGGTTCGATCACTGGAACCGGCGGCGGGTGTTGGTGCTGCATCGCACGCCGGACATGCTCCGCACGGTGCAGAACGGCGACGGACTGCTCGATCCGGAGTCGAAGCGGTCGCGCCAGCCCGACGCGGCACGCAATCCGCACCGCTCGCTGCGGCCGGAATATTTCGTGGCCATCGCCCACGGCACCGATCTTGGATGCGAGCTCGAATTCGTACCCCAGGGCGACCCCCACGGCGGCTGGCCCGGCGGTTTCCGCGACCGCTGCCGCGGGTCGCGCTACGATTTCGCGGGCCGGGTGTACGAGGGCCAGGAGGCCTATCGCAACCTGGAGATCCCGCCGCACCGCTATCTCCCCGACGGGCGGTTGCTCATCGGCGAGCCGTGATTGGCTGGACGGATCAGGCCCGTGAAAACGCCGGTTGACGGGAACCCCGCAGGATGGGCGGGAATGGTTTTGGAGCGGATTTGGTCGTTCGGAATGGTCGTCAGGTCCGGCAGGGGAGGGGCGCTGTGAAAAATATGTCAGTCCAATTATTGGAAAGCGTCACGCGACGTGCTTAAAATAATAACGCTTTTAAGACTTTGTACGTGGCGAGTTTACGGTTCGGATTTTTAATTCAGAAAAATTGGAGACAGATGATGTACAAGATGATTGCCAATGTTGCCAAGGTCTCTGCAATCGCTCTGGCCATGGGCTTGGCTGCGGGTTGCGCTACCGTGGACGCCGAGCGGGTGAACAAGGACATCGCTGACGCTGCGGCCCAGGCCCAGGCTGCCGCCGATCGCGCTGCGAAGGCCGAGCAGATGGCCGCCGAGGCTTCCAGGAAGGCCGACGCCGCGATGGAGGCCGCCCAGGCTGCCCAGCAGTGCTGCGACCAGACGCGCGAGAGCCTGGATCGCATGTTCAAGAAGGCCATGCAGAAGTAATCGCTGTCATGTGACGCAAAAACCCGCAGCCGCTTCGGCGGCTGCGGGTTTTTTATTGCCCGCCGTCAGGCGCGGGACGTGGCCGTGTCCGCGGTTATCCTGCGCTGGCGCAGCGGCCCCACGACGGCCTTTTTAGAACCTCCCTTGCACGACCGGACGCGGGTTGGAAGGCGCGGTTTGGTTCTGGGGCATTACGGAGATGGGAACGGGGATGCCCCGCTGCTCGACCGCAACGTCCATGGCCTTGTCCCAGTCGATCTCGGCATTGCCCTTGTGCTGTACTGCCAGGATTGCGCGTACCGACGGCGTGAGGTCGTTGGGCGCGGCGCTTTCCTCCAGCGGCGGGTGCGCCTCCAGGTACAGGACGCCGTCGTGCCACCCCGACTTGAACGGCTGGTCGATGATGTGTACCGGCGTGCCCACCGGCACCGCCTTGAACAAGGCCTCGATGTTTTCCGGATAGAGCCGCATGCAGCCATGGGTCACCCGCATGCCGATGCCGTAGGCGCGGTTGGTGCCGTGGATGAGATACCCGGGGATGTCCAGGCGCAAGGAGTATTCGCCGAGCGGATTGTCCGGGCCCGGCGGGACGACCCTGGGAAGGATGTCGCCCTTCTCGGCATGCTCCTTGCGAATGGATTCCGGCGGATACCAGGACGGTTTTTCCAGCTTGCCAACGATTTTGGTGGTGCCCAAGGGAGTGGCCCAGTCCATGCGGCCGACTCCGATGGGGTAGGTGATCACTCGCGGCTCTTCTCCCTTGCGGAGCTTGGGGTAATAGTACAGACGCATCTCCGGCACGTTGATCACGATGCCGTCCCGCGGCGCATCGGGGAGGATGTATTGCGTAGGCAGCATGATCGCCGTGCCTTCTCCCGGCAGCCAAGGGTCAACGCCGGGATTGGCCTGGACGATCTCCTCATAGCCCAGGCCGTGACGGCGTGCGATATCCACCAGCGTATCCTCGTGGCGGGAAGTCGTGGTGCGGATCTCTCCGACGATATCGACGTCGGGCGTCGGCAATGGCAGCGTTTCCGCCTGGGCCGACGCGCCGAGCAGCGCCGCCAGCAGGAGCAGCCCGGGCAAGGGCTGAACGGGACGCCAGCGGCACACGCGGGAGAAAAGGTGTTTCGAGGTCATGGTTCTCTGGTTAGCTTTATTCGCTGGCCTCCGCGCACCCTGTCCGTGCCCGGCAGGGCAAGCCCGCAAAAGAGCGGAAAGCACGGCGGAATCCACATGCTCTTGCGCGCGGATGTTACTTCAATGCAGGCTGTCGTGCACCAACGGAAAGCAAGAAACGGGACGCTTCACACAAACCTGCGTCATGCCCGGCGCTTGCCGGTGCGGTTTTCCTGATTTTCCTTAAGTGGCCGGGCCGTCAGCCGTAATAGTCGGGTTCGTTGCCTGGCCGCCATTTGATATTGCAGCCCAGACTCGGCTTCTGCTCGACGGGGACCGGCTGGCCGGCCAGCACCGCCTCCACGGCCGCCCGCATGTCATTGCCGGTCACGGGAATATCGTTGCCTGGCCGGCTGTCGTCGAACTGTCCGCGGTAAACGAGTTTTCGCTCCCGGTCGAACAGGAAGAAATCGGGAGTGCAGGCCGCCCGATACGCCTTGGCTATTTCCTGGCTCTCGTCGTAGAGGTACGGGAAGGCGTAGCCGTGATTTTTCGCCTCTTCCGCCATTTTGGCGGGGCTGTCGTCGGGGTAGGCGGCAGCGTCGTTGGCACTGATGCCCACCACCGCAAGACCCTTGGGCTGGTACTCGCGTACGAAACGGGCGAACGCTTCCCGGATGTGTTTGACGTAGGGGCAGTGGTTGCAGATGAAGGCCACCAGCAGTGCCGGCTTGTCGTCGAAATCGCCCAGGGAAACGATCTGTTGTGTTACCGCGTCCGGCAGGGCGAAATCGGGGGCGCGGGTACCGAGATCCAGCATGGTGGAAGGTGTGCGAGCCATCGACAGCGTCTCCTCGACTAAGATTGGTCCAACCGAAATGTTTATCGAAATTCTAGGGTGACGCCGGCACGACGGCAACGTGCCCCATGGAACCGTCCGTTCTTGTCAGTGCAGATGCGCATGCCCGATAACCGCGCTCTCCGCGTCATGTCGTTCAACGTGCGCTGTCCGGGCGGGCAGGACGGGGAGCACGCCTGGGAGCGGCGCTATGGGCCGGTGATCCGCGTGATCCAGGGCTACGGGACTGACGTGGCGGGGCTGCAGGAACCCGTCAGGGGGCAGATCGAGGATCTGCATGCGGGGCTTGCGAGGTATGCCTGGTTCGGCGCCGGCCGTCTCGACGGCCGGGAGGCCGGGGAGTTTACGCCGATCTTCTACCGGCAGGATCGGATACAGGTGCTTGAGCAGGATACCTTTTGGCTGTCCGAGCGACCGGAAACGCCGGGCAGCGTCGGCTGGGACGCCGGTTGCGTGCGCATCGTCACCTGGGGCAGGCTGCACGATCGGCTGACGGACCGCGCCTTTTTTCATTTCAACACCCATTTCGATCATCACGGTGCGCTGGCCCGCCTGCAGAGCGCGCAACTGTTGCTGGAGGCCGTCGCCCGGCTGGCCGGACCGGCGCCGGTGGTGGTGACCGGCGATTTCAACTGCACGGAGTCCGGCGAGCCCTATCGGCTTCTGACCGGCGCTGGTTCCGCGCGGGGCGGCCTGCTGCGCCTGGAAGACGCCCGCCACGCGGCCCGACTGGGCCATCACGGTCCGGAATTCACGTTCAACGCCTTCGGTTATCCGCAGGCCCTGCGTACCAAGATCGATCACATCTTCGTGGCGAACGGCGTGACGGTTTTGCGGCACGGGATCTTGTCCGATGCCTGGCGGGTCGGCACGCCATCGGATCATCTGCCCGTGGTGGCGGAGATCGTCTTCGCCTGATCCGCGCATTCCGTTACCGTCCGCGATCCTCGGCGGGATATCCGGGGTAGCCAGCCGTGCGTCTCTGCGGGTACGATGAATAAAGGCGCCGCCCCCGTGTCCCGGCCTGGATGGCGCCAGGCGGGCGCGGTGGCTGATGAGGCGGCATGGAACGCAACACCGCCGAAGCGGAGGTGGGCCGGTGTCCAGACTCCCGCGTTTCGGTACCCACGTACGGCCGCGTGCGGCAATCGTCGTGTCGTTTCCGGTCGGCCATCCGAAGTAAGCAAACTCGCAAGACATGAATCTTTCCTCGCTCCTCGCCGGGCTGCCGGGCGAAGTTTTGTCCTGGGGACTGTCCGCAGGCATTGTCGGTTTGGCGTCGGTCGCGACGATCCGGTATCTGGGCAAGACGCGGCAGAACCGGGTGATCGCCCGGCGGATCAGGCGGATCGCCCGGGAGCACCTGCACGCCGTCGCGGTGCCCGATGGCCTGGACGGATTCGTCCAGATCGACCATTTGCTGCTGATGCCGGATCGCGTGCTGGTACTCGACGTCAAGAACTTCGAGGGCATGATTTTCGGAAATGCGGCCCAGGATGCCTGGACCCAGGTCGTGGGCAGCAAGAGCTATCGGTTTGCGAATCCCGTTGCCGAGAACCGCATCCGCGTACAGGCGGTCAGGGCCCTGGCACCGGGCGCCCCCGTCTCGGGGTGCGTCATGTTCACCGATGCCGCCCGTTTTCCCAAGGGGTATCCGCAGGGCGTCCATACGCTGGAAACGCTGCAGGACGCCCTTGCGCCTCTGCAAGGGCAGGAAGAACGGCAGAAGGGACGGAAGAGCCCCGTCAGTCTCGACGAGGCATGGCAACGGATCAAGGAAAACGCCGTGCCGGTGGACCGCCTGTTGCAGAACCATTAGCCCACGCCGGCAGCGTCCACTCGTGGAACGCGCCGCGCACGCAGATATCCGGGCCGCAAGGGCCCGGATGCCTGGCGTGGCTCCTTACCGGCAGGAACCGGAACGCTAGTGCAATTCCTTGTGGGGAACTTGCGCCGCGGCCGGTTCGTGCACCTTGCCGAAAGCGTCAGGTTCGGCAAGGTAATAATGGGTCTGTACGCGCAGATCGTCGTCCAGTTCGTACACCAGCGGGATGCCGGTGGGAATCTCCAGCTCCGTGATCTCGTCATCCGGGATGTCATCGAGAAACTTGATCAGGGCGCGCAGACTATTGCCATGGGCTGCGATCAGCACCTTATGCTCGCGCAACAGGTGGGGGACGATGATGCGCTTCCAATAGGGTACGACCCGCTTGAGCGTATCCTCCAGGGATTCGGCGGCCGGCAGCAAATCCTGGGGCAGCGTGTTGTAGCGCGGGTCGAAACG
Organism: Gammaproteobacteria bacterium; assembly: GCA_041672765.1. Lineage (GTDB taxonomy): Bacteria > Pseudomonadota > Gammaproteobacteria > JBAYZB01 > JBAYZB01 > JBAYZB01. The sequence continues at coordinate 5,800 of JBAYZB010000066.1, forward strand.
GGGGTGGCGCGGATCGTCGGCATCCAGGGCCGGCGGGCGGGTGGCGTAGCTGCGCCGCCACAGCTTGAGTTGATCCTGGCCGTACTGTTGGCCGATTTCGGCTTTGTTGAGGCCCTGCAGGGCGCCGTAGTGCCGCTCGTTCAATTCCCACGCGTTTTCGATCGGGATCCACATCTGGTCGGTTTCGTCCAGGATGATCCACAGCGTACGGATGGCGCGCTTGAGCACCGAGGTGAAGGCCCTGTCGAACTGAAATCCGTTGGTCCGCAGCAGGCGCCCGGCCTGCTGTGCCTCATGGAGGCCCTGTTCCGAAAGATCGACGTCCGTCCAGCCGGTGAAACGGTTTTCCAGGTTCCACTGACTCTGACCGTGCCGCACCAACACCAACTTGACCATGTTCGAACTCCTTCTGCTGGAAGACCGATAGCTCGTGCCTGTACGCATGAGCGCTGCACTTGGGCCACGGCCGCGCGGAACGCGCCCACTGCGCCATTCGACCTCGGCGCGGCTTCGCAAGTTCAATGCACAAGTATCGGCGATGTAGCGGGAACGGGCTCGCCCCGACCTAACATAATCCAGTCTATTAAGCGGCAGCGCGCCGTGTCCGACAAGCGATGATACGCAAACTGTGAACGGGATCTCATTGACGCGTCTCAAACCGCGGGAAACCCTTGCGCCGTCGCCACCGGACCGCTGGCAAACGATGGGGTTGGCAACTATAGCTTTAGTTGTGGACGACACCGGAGGTTTTTCAACCTTTGGCGAGGGAGGCGCGTGACCGGACGCGTGCGGCCGTGGACGGGATAGACGAGGTCCTTGTCCTGCGCATCCTGCCGCGGTCGCTGGGGCTGGGTGTCGCGCGGCGTTGGTGCCGGGCGCGACAGTTACGGGCCAGATTTCGCCCGGGCCGCCCGCGGTGCCGCGCCTTCGGCGGTGAAATCGGGCGCTCGGGCAACAGGTGCGCTATGGGCGTCCCGCGTATTCTCGCGATGGTCATGGCCGGAGGGGAGGGCAGCCGGCTCTACCCGTTGACTGCGGACCGTTCCAAGCCCGCCGTTCCGTTCGGCGGACGTTATCGCATCGTCGATTTTGTCCTCAGCAATCTCGTCAATTCCGAGATCTACGCCATCTACCTGCTGGTGCAATACCGGTCCCAGTCCCTGATCGAGCACGTGCGCCGGGCCTGGACCCAGTCGTCCCTGCAGCCGGGCCATTTCGTTACCGTGGTGCCGCCCCAGATGCGCACCGGAACGGATTGGTTCCTGGGGACGGCGGACGCGGTGTATCAGAACCTGAACCTGATTGTCGACCGGCGGCCGAGTCTCGTGGCGGTGTTCGGGGCGGATCACATCTACCGCATGGATATCCAGCAGATGGTGCGCTTCCACCAGGAGCGCGAGGCCGATGTCACGGTGGCTGCGCTCCCTGTGCCCATCGAGCAGGCGGGCGCGTTTGGCGTCATCGTCACGGACCGGCATGGGCGCGTCCTGGAGTTCCAGGAAAAGCCTGCCAACCCTGTCCCCATGCCCGGCGACCCGAGGCGTGTTTATGCCTCCATGGGCAATTACCTGTTCACCACCGAGGTGCTCGTCAGGGCGCTGGAACAGGCCCATGACCGGGGCGAGCACGACTTCGGCAGGCACGTGCTGCCGCGCTTGAAGGACATCAAGCGCGTGTTCGCGTACGATTTTTCCTGCAACCTGGTGCCGGGCGTGAAGCCCTATGAGGAGCCCGCCTATTGGCGTGATGTGGGCACCATCGAGGCGTATTACGCCAGCCACGCAGACATGCTCGGTCTCAGGCCGCGGCTGGATGCGTTCAACACGCAGTGGCCCATCTACTCCAGCAACTATCATGGGCCGATTGCGAAGATCGTGAGCGGGATGGTGGAAAACAGCGTGCTGGGAGGCGGTACGCTGGTGAACGGGGCCACGGTGCGCAACTCCACTATCCGGCATGAGGTGCTCCTGGATGAAGGCGTGGTGGTGGAGGACAGTATCATTTCCGATTACGTGATGATCGAGCGCGGCTGCCATATCCGGAGGGCGATCATCGACCGCTACAACATCATCAAGGCCGGCACCCGCATCGGCTTCGACCCGGAAGAAGACCGCAAGCGCTACCACGTGAGCGAGAGCGGGATCGTGGTGGTGCGCACCGGCTACCGCGGCCTGGATCTGGTGTATTGAAGCGACCGCCTCCGGCGGGTTTGTCGTGCACCGCCGCGCAGCTCCGGCGGCACCATGTGATTCGCGAAGTCCGCCTACTCCGCCTCGCTGGTGCCGTGCAAGAATGCCCGCTCCGCCTCCTCCCGCAGCCGCTGCGGCGCATCGGCGTATTTCTGGGAGAAATGGAACGGTATTAATCGCTTTACACCCGCTTGCCGCGCCAGCAGGCCGGCCTGCTGTGCGGTGAGGTGCGCCTTGTCCAGGGCGCGCGCGGCATCCTCCTGCAGGAACGGCGATTCTATGAAGAGCAGGTCCGATCCGCGGGCGAATTCCACGATCTTGCGGGCGTTTTCTTCGTGCCAGGCGACGTCGGTCACGTAGGTGATCTTCTGGCCCGGCACGATGCGCAGCACGTTTTCCTTCAGGACGCCTAACGGAAAGCAGCGCTCGTGCAGTGTCCCGTCCGCGCGCCACCAAGTCCGGAACTCGGTATCGTCCGGCAGGTCCTGTGCCACCGCGTCCTTCAGTTCCCGCAACCACGGCCCGGTGGGCAGGCCCCATTCCTGCAGGCGGTTCTTCCACACGTTGACGTGGCGCTTCTCTTCCAGCGTGAAGGCGAGGCAGGGGATCTTGTGGTCGAGCAGCACCGTGCGCACGCGGAAACTCGGTTCGTCCAGCAGCACGCCGTCGGAAAGCGCGTGCTCGGTGAGATGCTCGCGGGAAAACGCCCTGCGGCAGGGAAACTCCGCCGACAGGGCGCGGCCGCCCGGATGGACCTCGGTGACCGCCACGACGAACTCCTCCTGGTAGTTCTGCACCAGGTTCCAGGTGTAGGCGGCGAGCTTGTGCTCCACCTGCTCGATGAACCGGGGCGGGCCGTACAGGTGCAGCCGCTTGCCCCGGCCGACGCAGATCCGCAGCACGTGGTCGAACCCGGCGAAGTGGTCCATGTGGGTGTGGGAGACGAAGATGTGGCTGACGGCCAGGATCTTGCGCGGCGGCAGGGCGTACAGCTCGCCCAGGTCGAACAGCAGTGCGCGCCGCTCGAACAGGAATTCGATGTAAAGAACGGGGTCCTCGAACGGACCGTTGACGAAGTGCGGGTGAAACAGCGGTTTCATGGTTCGCGGTGCATTTTTTCGTCAGCCGAAGCGGTCATGCGATGCGCCGTAACGGCCGGCTTAGAGACGCGCGACGCCCGATTGTGCTAAACTCCCAAACCTTTTGCCGGAAATCCGGCATGTCGCTCCGCAATCCGGTTTTTCTCCTGTAAAGGGAGTGGCGCGAGGCTGGAGCGGCAAGGGCATCCGTAAGCTTAGCCACCCATAAATGACCCTATGGTAAATGACGTGATTCAGAAGCTGCGCAACATCGCCATCATCGCCCATGTCGACCACGGCAAGACCACCCTTGTGGACAAGCTCCTGCAGCAGTCCGGCACCCTGGACGCGCGTCGGCCCATCACGGAACGCGTCATGGACTCCAACGACATCGAGCGCGAGCGCGGCATCACCATCCTTGCCAAGAATACCGCGATCCGCTGGAAAGACTATTGGATCAACATCGTCGATACCCCCGGCCACGCCGACTTCGGCGGCGAGGTGGAGCGCGTGCTCTCCATGGTGGACTCGGTGCTGCTGCTGGTGGACGCGGTGGACGGCCCCATGCCCCAGACCCGCTTCGTGACGCAGAAGGCCTTTGCGCTCGGCCTCAAGCCCATCGTGGTCATCAACAAGATCGATCGCCCCGGCGCCCGCCCCGACTGGGTGCTGAACCAGACCTTCGACCTGTTCGACCGCCTCGGCGCGACCGACGAGCAGCTCGATTTCCCGGTGGTGTACGCCTCCGGCCTGAACGGCTATGCCAGCCTCGATCCGGACACGCCCAGCAGCGACATGACCCCGCTGTTCGAGACCATCATCGAGAAGGTGAGCCCGCCCGACGTGGACCTGGACGGCCCGTTCCAGATGCAGGTCACCTCGCTGGATTACAGCAGCTACGTGGGCGTCATCGGCGTCGGCCGCATCAAGCGCGGGCGCATCAAGGGCAACAGCCCCGTGGTAGTGGTGGACCGCGCGGGCAACCGCCGCAACGCGCGGATGCTCCAGGTATTCGGTTTCCTTGGGCTGGAGCGGGTCGAGGTGGAGGAGGCGCAGGCGGGCGACATCATCGCCTTTACCGGCATCGACAGCCTGAATATCTCCGACACCCTGTGCGACCCCAACGTCGTGGAAGCGCTGCCACCCCTGACGGTGGACGAACCCACCATGAGCATGACGTTCCAGGTCAACACCTCGCCCTTCGCCGGGCGCGAGGGCAAGTTCATCACTTCGCGCCAGATCCGCGAGCGGCTGCAGCGCGAGTTGCTCCACAACGTGGCGCTGCGTGTGGAGGACACCGACAGCCCGGACCGCTTCAAGGTCTCCGGCCGCGGCGAGCTGCATCTTTCCATCCTCATCGAAAACATGCGCCGCGAAGGCTACGAGCTGGGCGTATCGCGCCCCGAGGTGATCATTCGCGAGATCGACGGCGAGCGTTGCGAGCCCTACGAGCAGCTCACCGTGGACGTGGAGGAACAGAGCCAGGGCGCGGTGATGGAGAAGCTCGGCGAGCGCGGCGGCGAGCTGCGCGACATGATGCCGGACGGCAAGGGCCGCGTGCGCCTCGATTACATCATCCCTTCGCGCGGCCTGATCGGCTTCCGCACCGAGTTCATGACCGCCACCTCCGGCACCGGCCTGCTCTACCACGTCTTTGACCACTACGGCCCGATGAAGAAGGGCAGCTTCGGCCGGCGCAACAACGGCGTGCTGATCGCCAACGGCATGGGCAAGGCCCTGGCCTATGCGCTGTTCAACCTGCAGGAGCGCGGGCGGCTGTTCATCGGCCCCGGCGAGGAGGTCTACGAGGGCATGATCATCGGCATTCACTCCCGCGACAACGATCTGGTGGTGAACCCGCTCAAGGGCAAGCAACTCACCAACATCCGCGCTGCCGGCTCCGACGAGAACATCCTGCTCACGCCGCCCATCCGCATGACGCTGGAGCAGGCGCTGGAGTTCATCGACGACGACGAACTGGTGGAGGTCACGCCCAGCAGCATCCGCCTGCGCAAGAAGCTGTTGCTGGAGCACGAGCGCAGAAAGGCCGCGCGCGGTGAGGCGGTAGCCTGACCGAATGTAGGTGGAAGGCAACACCCACCGGAAAATGTCTTGTCAAAACGGTACATAGTCGTCGGTGCCCACCATGCGCGTACTTGGTGTCATATGTGCGGCTATCGCCGCAGCTTGATTTTTGATGCGGGGTCCCGCCCCCGCGCGGCGGCCACGTTGCAAAGCCCGTCCCTGGGCTTTGCCCTGCGGGCCAGCCTATCGGCTGTCCAAATTCACTCCCGGCGAATTTGTCTTTGCTTGTCCAAAGAAAGTAGGCAAAGAAAGGACACCCCGATGCCGCGCCCCTTACGGGGTCCCCTGTGCTTCTCGCCTGAAGCGGGGGTCGGCCGACGGGGCTCCTTGCCCCGACGGCCGACGGCGCGCTTCCTTGCGCGCCCCCCTAGCGGGGCCTGGTCCGCTTCAGGCTGCGATGCTCGGCGCGGCATAGGGGCCCCCCAGGGTGCCAACGTGAATTGAGGTAGACGATTGGTTGCGGTTATGGAGCACCAAGCCGCAGTTACTTGGCACGGTTTGCACTGCGCTGAGTTCGATCCGCATTTGGCTGGCAATTTGTGAAAGATGATCGACTGCCCTCTTTGTCACCCCACCGATGAAATCCTGCTTTGGCAGGACGGCCGCTGCCGCGTCATTCTGGTGGACGATCCCATCTATGCGGGTTATTGCCGCATCGTCTGGAACTCCCACGTCAAGGAGATGACCGATCTTACGTCCGAAGATCGCGGCCATTTGATGGCGGTGGTCTTCGCGGTTGAAGAGACCCTGCGCGAACTGCTGCGGCCGGCCAAGATCAATCTTGCTTCATTGGGCAACATGGTGCCGCACCTGCACTGGCATGTGATCCCGCGCTTTGCGGACGATCCCCATTTCCCGGACGCCATTTGGGCGGCGGCGCGCCGCACGGGCGCGCCGCGCACCGTGGACGCAGCCGCCTTGAGCCGGCACCTGCGCATGCTGTTGGGCCGGGACTAGGGCCGTGTCATCAATTGTGCCCGTCGATTTCTCCGTGACGAATCTCAACGCGCGTGGAAGGCGACGGTTTTCTGCGTCGATGTCTTCACGGACAATCCGTTGCTGAGCACTTCCAATTCCAGGACGTAGGTATCGGTCGGAGCCGTCTCTCCCGTGATGGAGACGTAGCTTTTCCGGCCGGACACCACGGGCGTGATGAATCTCATGCGCTCGTCTCCATCCAACGGGCTGGAGGCCACCGTGGTCACTACCTCATGGGCCGCGCCGTTCGGCGCGTAATACACGATCGCGGAATGATCCCCCAACTGAACCCGATGGGCATGCAGCGGCTTGAGCAGTTCTGCGTGAAGCGGTGCGCTTGCGACCACCGCCGCAAGCGGCAAGGCGATGCGCTTCCACTTCATAAGCGTCTTAATGGCTCGCACGAAAGTGTGTTTCATGGCAAACACTCCTCGTTGAGGTCAAAGAGGAAAACCGGAAGTCCGTTGGCGCTGAAATTTTTCCGAATCGAAACATGGTGGATGCGTTCGCTGCTTTTTCTGACCGTGATGGCGAACGGGATCGCGGAATTCATGTAAGTGTCCAGCATCACGCACACGGCGTCATGCTGCGTTTGGCTGAGTATAGACAACGTGCGTTGCGTATCTAATGTGTGCATCGGGCGACAGGTAAGGAGCGTCACGTACCGGAGGCTTATCGAGCAAGGTGCATGCCATGATGCGATCGTACGAATGGGTGACGCGGCTCAAGGGCTTGGGAACCCGAGGGACAATGCGGTAAAAAGCGGTGGGCACTGATCTGGTGCGGCAAGGCGCAGCATGCACGGCAACGGTGCGGACTGCTGTACCCGTAATGGGGGTGACGAAGGCGCGGCGAGCGTGGCTCCGCCGGACGGTACGGCATCCATTTGCCCGGGCGCTCTTCCGGTCGTTGCGGATGGCGTCCGGAGTTGCCGGGCGATGGCGCTGTGTATGGTATGATGCGCAGCACATCGACACTGTCGGCGCCGCTGCTGCTGCAGGAGGCGCGTCCTGGTTTCGCACCGGAGCGCCGTTTCGGCCCGACTCCTTGAGCCGCAATCCATGCAGACCGCACGCGACATCTTCTCCTACCGCAAATACTGGGCCGCGCGTTTCGGCACCGCGCCGGTGCTGCCCATGTCGCGCGCGGAGATGGACGCGCTCGGATGGGATTCCTGCGACATCATCATCGTCACCGGAGATGCCTATGTGGATCATCCGAGCTTCGGCATGGCGATCATCGGGCGGCTGCTGGAGGCGCAGGGCTTCCGCGTCGGCATCATCGCGCAGCCCGACTGGCAGAGTGCCGACCCGTTCAAGATTCTGGGCCGGCCGAATCTGTTCTTCGGCGTCACCGCCGGCAACATGGATTCCATGGTCAACCGCTACACGGCAGACCGGCGCATCCGCAGCAACGACGCCTACACGCCCGACGGCGCGGCCGGCAAACGTCCCGACCGCTCCGTCATCGTCTACGCGCAGCGCTGCCGTGAGGCCTTTCCGGACGTGCCTGTGGTGATCGGCGGCATCGAGGCGAGCCTGCGCCGGGTGGCGCATTACGATTACTGGTCCGACAAGGTGCGCCGCTCCATCCTGGTGGATTCCAAGGCGGACCTGCTGCTCTACGGCAACGCCGAGCGTGCGCTGGTGGAGGTGGCGCACCGCGCGGCCAAGGGCGAAACGATCCGGGAGATGCGCGATATCCGCGGCACGGCCTTCCTGTGCAAGGGTCTGCCCGAGGGCTGGACGGAGCTGGATTCCACTTCCGTGGACACGCCCGGCCCGGTGGAGGCGCACGCCAATCCCTATGACGCGAATGCGCCTGCGGACACATGCGCCGTAGGTCAAGGCGCTACGGATACGACGGAGAGGACGACACCGATTCGGTTACAGCGCCGCCCTGCCGCCGACCGCGCCCATACCGTCGTCCGCCTGCCTGCCTACGAGCAGGTGGTGCGCGATCCGGTGCTCTACGCCCATGCCTCGCGCGTGCTGCACCTCGAATCCAATCCCGGCAACGCGCGGGCGCTGGTGCAGCGGCATGGCGACCGCGACGTGTGGATCAATCCGCCGCCGATTCCGCTGACCACCAGGGAACTCGATCGCATCTACGAGCTGCCCTACACGCGCCGTCCGCATCCGGCCTACGGCGATGCCAACATCCCCGCCTACGAGATGATCCGTTTCTCCATCACCATCATGCGCGGCTGCTTCGGCGGCTGTACCTTCTGCTCCATCACCGAGCATGAAGGGCGGATCATCCAGAACCGTTCGGAGGACTCCGTCATCCGCGAGATCGAGACGGTGCGCGATACGGTGCCGGGATTCACCGGCATCATCTCGGACTTGGGCGGGCCCACCGCCAACATGTATCGCCTGCACTGCCGGGACGAGAAGATCGAAGCGGCCTGCCGCCGCCTGTCCTGCGTCTATCCGTCCATCTGCAAGAACATGGCGACGGACCATGCGCCGCTCATCCGGCTCTATCGCCGTGCGCGCACCGTGCCCGGCGTCAAGCGGGTGTTCATCGCGTCCGGGGTGCGTTACGATCTCGCGGTGCAGTCGCCCGCCTATGTGAAGGAGCTGGTGACGCACCACGTGGGCGGCTACTTGAAGATAGCCCCGGAGCACACGCAGGAAGGCCCGCTCAGCAAGATGATGAAGCCGGGGATCGAGGTATACGAGCGCTTCAAGGCCATGTTCGACAGGTACTCGAAGGAGGCGGGCAAGGAGCAGTATCTCATTCCGTACTTCATCGCCGCGCATCCCGGCACTACGGATGAGGACATGCTGGAACTCGCCCTCTGGCTCAAGCGCAACGACTTCCGTCCCGACCAGGTGCAGGCCTTCCTGCCGGGGCCCATGTCCCTGGCCACCACCATGTACCACACGGGCAGGAATCCTTTGCGCAAGATCACGCGCACCGGCGAAGAGGTGGTGGTGCCCAAGGGCCTCAAGGTGCGCCGCCTGCACAAGGCCTTCCTGCGCTACCACGATCCCGAAAACTGGCCGTTGCTGCGCGAGGCGCTGCAGCGCATGGGGCGCGCGGATCTCATCGGCAACGGCAAGCGTCATCTGGTGCCCGCGTGGCAGCCGGCCGGGACGGGGGAAGGCAAGAAGAGAGGCCCGATGCACGCC
>JBAYZB010000067.1:0-15259 GCA_041672765.1 Gammaproteobacteria bacterium
CCCGGTTCCGGCTCAACACCAGTGTCCTTGAGGGCATCAACAACCGCATCAAGGTCATCAAGCGCATGGCCTATGGATATCGGGACTCAGCCTATTTCTTCCTCAAAATCAAGGGCGCCTTTCCCGGAAAGGCGTGAAGAACCAAACAAAAGGGGCGGGAACCCCCACCCCTTCGCGCATGCCGCCCCGCGCTCACTTCGGCGGCACGTAACCCTCGGGCATCACGGCCCCTTCGCCGAAGAAGAACTTTTCCATCTGTTCCTCCAGGAACTTGCGCGCTTTCGGATCGACGGGCGTGAGGCGATACTCGTTGATCAGCATGGTCTGCTGACGCAGCCAAAGCTGCCACGCCTCCTTGGAGACGTTTTCGAAGATCCGCTTGCCCAGCTCGCCGGGATAGGGCTGCATCGCCAGACCTTCCGCTTCTTTACCGAGCTTTACGCATTTCACCATGCGCGCCATTCTCTTCTCCTTCCAGTTCGGATTGCAGTTGGTTCAAAAGTTTCTTGACCGGCGCAGCCAAGCCGCGCCGGTCGGGCCTGAGGGCGTTATACCAGACCATGTTAGTCGGTTCCATGATTATCGAGCCCATCTCCCGGACATGAACGACGGTTGGCGTGATGTCGAGATGAAAGTGGCTGAAGGTGTGGCGCAACGGCGGCCATTCGCGCACGGCGCCGACGCGCATGCCCAGACGCTCCCGGCACCACGCGCGCACGTCATCCGCCGGATCGCACTCGGGAAAACTCCAGAGCCCGCCCCAAACGCCCGCCGGCGGACGCCGTTCCAGCAGCACCTCGCCCCGGGCGTTGCACAACATCAGCATGCGCCGCGCGCGCACCGGCAGTTCCCGGCGCGGCCGCGCGGCGGGAAACCGCGCCACCTGCCCCAAGGCTCTGGCCTTGCAATCCACGGCGACCGGACAGCGCTCACAGGCGGGCCGCGCGCGGGTGCAGACGGTGGCGCCCAAATCCATCATGGCCTGGGTGTAGGCTTCGATGCGTGCGTTCGGCGTATACGCCTCCGCCAGTGCCCACAACACCCGCTCCACGGCGGGCGCGCCGGGCCAGCCTTCAATGGCGTGCACCCGCGCCAGCACGCGCTTCACGTTGCCGTCCAGGATCGGATGGCGCTGCCCTGCCGCAAACACCAGGATCGCTCCCGCCGTGGAACGACCGATGCCGGGCAGCGCAGCGACGGCTTCGATATCGAGGGGAAACTCGCCACGGTAGCAGTCGCGGATGATCTGCGCCGCCTTGTGCAGGTTGCGCGCCCGTGCGTAATAGCCCAGGCCGGACCAGTAATGCAACACCTCGTCCACGTCCGCCGCGGCCAGGGCGTGCAGGTCGGGGAAACGGGCCATGAAGCGCTCGTAATAGGGGATCACCGTGCCGACCTGGGTCTGCTGCAGCATGATCTCCGACACCCAGACGCGGTAAGGCGTGGGATCGGTCTGCCACGGCAGGTTCTTGCGGCCATAGGCGTCGAACCACGCCAGCAGCCGGGCGGAAAAGGTCTCCGGCCCCGCTGCGGGCGCCGTGCTCTGTCGCGGCTTACAACTCATGGAGGCTCCGGGTTACCCGCTTGAACGCGCAATTCCGTGGGACGGTGACCGTCATGTCTTCCGTCATGCGAAGCTCCGCTACCGCAACAGTCCCTTCAAGCCTTCCTGCAGCTTCTTGTCCAGGCGTTCCTTGAGCTCTTCGCGCTCCTTCTCGACCCGTTCCTGCACCTTGCCGCGCACTTTGGCGCCCAGCGCCTTCTCCAGATCCAGTCGGAAGGCCAGATCGGACATGGTGCCGCCGACCCGCACCGGGATCGTCACCCCCTTCAATTCCTCCAACTCCTTGCCGCCCTGCCCTTCCAGGGAGCCCACCAGCACGGCGTTGACCAGGTAATCCACCTGTTCGGTCTTGAGATCCACCACCATCCCTTCCCCGGTCACCCGCAGCAGGGGCGATTTGACGGACAGATCGCGGTTGCGCACCACGCCGTCCGTGACGGTCAGCGTGCCGGTCAACTCGCTGAAGTCGGTCTGGTTCACGGCCGGCGGCGCCTGCTGGCCCTTGAGGCTGGCCTGGGCCTGACGGATCAACTGAGCGATGTTGATCCCCTGCACCGCGCCGTCGCGAAAGGCGAAGCTGGCGTTGCCGTTCAGGCTGCCGCGGATCGCCTCCGGAGTCAGGCCGACCGCGTTCAACTGCGCGCTCACGTTGGCCGTCCCGCTGATCCATTCCTTGCCGGTAAGGTCCTTCAGCAGTGGCCCCGCCTGCACGCCGGTCAGCTTGTCGTTCACGGCAAGCCGCGGCGCGGCGCCGCGCACGTCGAGGCTCATGTTGCCCTCGTACTTGCCCTGGTACAGCTCGGCGGTGGCCGGCTGCATGCGAAGCACGCCGTCCTTGGCCGCCAGTTTCAGTTGAATGTTGTTGGCCCGCAGACCGGAGACTTTCACCTGACCGATGCGCAGCGTGCCGTTCAGGTTGAGGCCGCGCAGCAACTCCACGGGCAGAACCTCCTCCGCCGTCCCGGCCGCGCCGGTCGGTGTGGCCGCCGGCGGCGGCTCTTCCTGGGACGGAGGCGGCAGGTAGCGGTCCACGTCGATGTTATCCAGGGCCAGATCGAAGGTGATGGCGGGCTTGGCGAAATCCCGCACCGCGGCCTGCCCGGTGAGGGTGCTCCCGTCCAGTTGCACGGTGATCTCGTCGAATCGCGCGTCCTGCGTCGATGCGGCGAGCTTCAGATCGGCGCGGGCGCGGCGCAGCGCCTCCGGATCGGCCGTGTCCGGGGCGGTCTGACCGAGGCGCTGCAACAGCTCGCGCGGATTGAATTCGGCCACGCGCAAGGCGCCCTGCACGGCCGGGGCATCCAGGATGCTCTTGCCCTGCAGGCTGCCGCGGGCGTTGATCCCGGCCACGGTCAACGCCAGATCCGGCAGCGACAGCGTCTGCTGGTTCAGGTCCGCCGTGATGTCTCCCGTCAACTGGCCTGCCACACCGTCGGGCGGCAGGTCCTTGCCCTTCACCAGCGCGGTGAGCCGGGTGCCGTGCAATTGATACCGCCCGGCATCGGGCGCGATGCTCGCCTCCCCGGCCAACGTCACGTGACCGTTCAGGGCCGGTTCGCGCGTCTCGAAGTCGAATTCGAGGGAGAGGTCGAAGGGCCGCCCCGGGACGATGGCGCCGCTCTGCAGATTCGCCCGGGTGAGGGTGTAACGCGCCCCGGTGCTCCGATCGTCCCAGTTCACCGTAGCGTTGGTGATCCGGATGCCGCCCAGGGCAAGGTCGCCCAGGGCACGCCCGCCACCGCCAGTCTCCTGCGGTGGTGCCTCGGGGGCGGCCGTCAGGTCTTCCCAGTTGGTCCTGCCCGCCTGGTCACGGGCCAGGTTCAGCACCACCCCCTCCAGGCGCACCGTGTCCATCTCCACTTCGCGGCGTAGCAGCAGCGGGACGAGCTTCACCCGGATGTCGGCATTCTCGACCCGGACCATCGGCTCGTCGCCAAACCCCTGGGCATTGGCCATCCGGACCCGTCCCACCTCGACACCCAGCCAGGGAAATACCGATAGATCGAGCTCGCCCTCGATGGTCACCTCGCGCCCCGTCTGCCGCTCCACCATTCCGACGATCTGATCCTTGTAATCGTTGGGATCGAACCAGAGCGGGATCAGCAGGACCGCCACCACCACCAGCGCCAGCAGGACTCCCAGGATAATCCCGACAATCTTGAACAGTCTTCTCATGCCCCCTCCGTTTGTGTCCCCTACAGGTAAGGATATGGCAGATCGTCTAAGCTTTGGTAAAAATGAGGCATTTTATCCGCAAAGACGCGGAAGCGAATGCCTGGCCAGCGGATCGGCACACACGCCGAAGACCTGCTTCCCGCAGACCTGAGAGGCTTGCTTTTCCCCCCGGCGGGTGTGAACATGAATCCGTAGCATATATCGTGCAGCATCCGCTTCGCCTGGTTTCCAGGCCGTTTCGTTGTGCGCAAGGGCTCCCGTATGGAACGACCCTATTTCTCCTCCCTCGACGTCCCCCTCCGGGACCGGCTTCCCAAGACATCAACGATTCTTTCCACGCTTTTCTTCGTCCTTGCGCACAAGCCACGCGAGCGTAACCGCTTCCCAGCAACACTTCGATCAGGAGGACAGCATGGCCGATTACTGCGTTGTCGTCGCCAGTGGGGCTCGTGCCCGCTTCTTTGCCTTGCAAGACACCGAGGTGCCGGAAATCGAAGGTGGTCCCAACCTAATGGAACATGGAATAAATCTGGTCAATCCGGAAAGGGAACTTTACGATCGTGAACTGTGGACCAGTGACACCGGCCGCAACCGGGCACCGAGCGGCGGACCGGCCCACGGGTACGACGATCACCGCGAGCAGCATGATGAAGAGCTTGTGCGCCGCTTTGCGCGACGCGTCGCGGAAGAGACCGCGAAGTGCGTTCAAGCCTGCAACGCCTCCCACGTGGTGCTGGTCGCGCAGAAACGCGCGCTGGGCTATCTGCGCCCGGCACTCGATCCACTCCTCAAGGCCGGTATCGACGTGCGGGAGGTCGGAAAGGACTTGAGCAAACTCAGTCCCACGGAGCTGCACGAACATCTGGCCAGGGAAAACATTCTGCCGCGCCGCAAGGCGCCGTCCGGCATCTAGCCCGGATATCCCACCAAGCGGGCCGGCGACCGAGGCAAATGGAAAGATGTCGAGGTTGGCGTTTGCTTGCGTAGCGAGTCAGACCGGCCGGCATGTCTGCCGGCCGGTCTGATACGGCACCGGCGACGCACGCCCGCCCTTCCCTCAAGGCGTAGCGGCAAATACGCCGTCACGCCGGACCGCCTGCCCGGTTGCCGGGCAAAACAAAAGGGCTTCCTTTTCCGGTAAGCCCTTGATGTTTTTTTGGAGCGGGTGATGGGAATCGAACCCACGTTAGAAGCTTGGGAAGCTCCTGTTCTACCATTGAACTACACCCGCGATGCTGCGCAGTTGATACATTGTTATGTTTTCCTGAGCCGCTGTCAAAGCCCGATCCGGTAAGGGTTATGCCGGACCATCTTCGTAAAGGCGCTCGATTTGTGCGGCATAGTGCGCCAATACCTGATTGCGCTTCACCTTGAGGGTGGGCGTGAGCAGGCCATCGTCCACGGTCCAGGGATCGAGGGAGAGAATCGCACGGCGGATCTTGGCATAGCTGGGGAAACCGCCCAGCAATCTGGCGAGCCGGGCAATGATGTGCCCGTGCAGGCGCTCGTTATTCAGGTTGGCGCGATCGAAGGGATCCAGGCCGAGATCCTGGGCAAGACCGAACCAGAGGTCCGCATTCAGCACCAGGAGCGCCGCCAGGTACGGCTTGCCTTCCCCGATCACCATGACCTGCTCGAACAACGGGTCCATGGCAATCGCCGCCTCCATGTCGCCAGGCGGAACCTTCTCGCCGTTGGAGAGCACCAGCACATCCTTGATGCGGCCCGTGATGTAAATGTGGCCGTGCTCGATGCGCGCCTGGTCGCCCGTGCGCAGCCACCCGTCCGGGTCGATCATGGCGGCCGTGGCCACGTGGTTGTTCCAGTACCCGAGCATCACCCCGGGGCTGCGCACCTGCAACTCGTCCTTGGCGCCAATGCGCACCTCCAGACCCGGCAACGGCAATCCCACGCTGGCAGGATCGTTGTCTTCCGGGACGTTGACGCTGACGACCGGACTGGTCTCTGTCAGGCCGTAGCCCTGCAGCACGGTGATACCCATGGCGATAAACAAGCGCCCCACCTGCGGCGGCAGGGCGGCACCGCCGCTCACCGCGATGCGCAGCCGCCCGCCGAAGCCCGCGCGGATCCTGCTCGCAACCAACCGGTCGAGCGGCGACCAGGCGGCCAGCAGAGGATTCCTGCGGGCCCGTCCCTGCCCAGCCTCGAAACGCGCCCAGCCCACCCGCAGCGTCGTCTGAAAGAGCCACCGCGCCGGCGCGCGTTTGCGGGCCATCTGTTCGTGAATCCGCGCATAGATCCGTTCGAATATCCTGGGTACGGCGATCAGGACCGTCGGCTGGACGGTCTTCATGTCCTCGGCAAGCTGCGGGATGGAACGGGCGTAGGCCACGGTTGAACCCGCCATCATGGGAAAATAATATCCCCCGGTCCGCTCCAGCGTGTGAGACAGGGGCAGGAAGGAGAGAAAGACATCTTCCCGGTAGGCCTTCACCATCTGCAGCGCGGCGTGGGCGTTCCAGAGCATGTTGCGGTGGCTGAGCATCACCCCCTTGGGCCGCCCCGTGGTGCCGGAGGTGTAGACGATGGAGGCGAGCCGGTTCGGGTCCTCCGCCCGGTTCTGCAATTCGACCGGACCGTCGGGCAGCCACTCCGGCACGCAGCGCAACCGCCCGTCGCAACCCGCTTCCGCAACGGCACTCGCGGCCTCGAGGATCAGGACGCGCTCCAGTGTCGGGCAGGATGCGAGCGCGGAGGCGAGCCGCTTCCAGCGCGCGTAGTCGGGCAGCAGAAGCAGCTTGACGGCCGCATCGCTCAGGATATAACCGACGCTGTCAGGGCGATCGTCCGGGTAGAGCGGCACCACCACCAGTCCCAGGCCGAGCGCCGCCTGGTCGAAGATCACCCACTCCTTGCAGTTGCGCAGGCTGATCGCCACGCGGTCGCCGGGCTGCAACCCTTCCTGTTCCAAGGCGGCCTGCCAGCGCGCCACCTCGTCGGCCATCTCGCGCCAGCTCGTGTCGCGCCAGGTTTCGCGGGATTTATCGTAGCTGCGGTAGGCCACCGCGTCGGGCGTGCGCCGTACCCGTTCCTGGAAGAGCCCGGCCAGGGTTTGCGCCTCCTCCACGGAGATGATGTCTTCGGTCCAGCCGTTCATGCCGCGCCTGCGTCCCCTTGAGTGGTCATCGCACCTGCAGATTGGTGTAGAATGAGGCTTTATCACGTTATCTTATCATGCCGAGTCCAATGGAAATCCTCGTCAACGGCGCACCCCGCGAAGTACCGGAAGGCACCACCATGGCCCAACTCATCGAGATGCTCGGCTTGACCGGGCGGCGTCTCGCCGTGGAAGTGAACCGGGAGATCGTACCGCGCAGCACCTTTGAAACCCACCGCGTGCAGCCGGGTGACCGGATCGAGATCGTGCACGCCATCGGCGGCGGCTGATCCGCTCGACGCAAACCGGCACGCGCCCGGGAACCGCAAATGCAAACCCGGCCCCGCGGGCAATAATCACAGTGACGACCCAGACGTTATCGAGGCAGCCATGTCGACAGCAGTCCACAACCAACCGCTCGCACCCAACGACCCGCTGATCATCGCCGGAGTGGAGTATCAGTCCCGGCTGCTGGTGGGTACCGGCAAATACCGCGATCTCGAAGAGACGCGCCAGGCGGTGGAAGCGAGCGGCGCTCAGATCATCACCGTGGCCATCCGCCGCACCAATATCGGCCAGAATCCCGACGAGCCGAATCTGCTCGACGTGCTGCCACCGGACCGATACACCTACCTGCCCAACACGGCGGGCTGCTACACAGCGGAGGATGCCGTCCGCACCTGCCGCCTGGCGCGGGAACTGCTGGATGGCCACGATCTGGTGAAGCTGGAGGTGCTGGGCGATGAGAAGACGCTCTTCCCCGACATCGTCCAGACCCTCCAGGCGGCGGAAACCCTGATCAAGGACGGGTTCAAGGTGATGGTCTACACCAACGACGATCCCATCATCGCCAAGCGCTTCGAGGAGATGGGCTGCGTGGCGGTGATGCCCCTCGCCGCCCCCATCGGTTCCGGCCTCGGCATCCGCAATCCGTACAACATCCTTACCATCGTTGAAAACGCCAAGGTGCCGATCCTGGTGGACGCGGGCGTGGGCACCGCCTCCGATGCGGCCATCGCCATGGAGCTGGGCTGCGACGGCGTGCTGATGAACACCGCCATCGCGGGCGCCAGGAACCCGGTGCTCATGGCCTCCGCCATGAAGAAGGCCATCGAGGCCGGCCGCGAGGCCTACCGTGCCGGCCGCATTCCGCGCAAGCGTTTCGCCAGCGCCTCGTCGCCCATCGACGGCACTTTTTTCTAACGTTAACGACGAACACAAAGGCGCCAGGGCGCAAAGCATTAAATGATGTGAGGGGAGCCGGAGCGGGCGACGACATTTCCGCGGCAGGTGGCTGTCGCGGAAGTACCGATCCCTCGATCCTCCTTTGCGCCTTTGCGTCTCTGCGTTGAGTAGCCGCACCCCATGCAGGAAAAGCCTTCACACCGCCCCATTCGCAGTTTCGTGCGCCGCGAAGGGCGCATGACCGATGCGCAACGGCGCAACCTCGACGCATTGTGGCCGCGCTATGGCATCGACCCGGAGGCGGGCCCGCTGGATCTGGACGCCCTGTTCGGCCGCCGCGCGCCGCGCATGCTGGAAATCGGCTTTGGCATGGGCGATGCGCTGTTCGAGATGGCCATGCGCCATCCGGAACACGATCACCTCGGCATCGAGGTACACCGCCCCGGTGTGGGACGCCTGTTGGGCAAGCTGGAAGAAAGCGGCCTACGCAACGTGCGCGTCATCTGCCACGATGCGGTGGAGGCGCTACAGACCCTCATCCCTGACGACAGCCTCGACGCGGTATACCTGTTCTTCCCGGACCCCTGGCCCAAGAAGCGCCACCACAAGCGGCGCATCGTGCAACCCGCCTTCGTGGCCCTGCTTGCCCGCAAGCTGAAACCTGGCGGCCTTCTGCACATGGCCACCGACTGGGAGGATTACGCCCAACATATGATGACGGTGCTGAGCGAGGCACCGGAGTTCACCAACACCGCCGGCCCAGGCGCCTTCACACCCCGCCCGGAGGCACGCCCCGTCACCAAATTCGAGCGGCGCGGGGAGCGGCTGGGCCATCAAGTATGGGACCTGGTGTTCCGCCGCGAAGGGTCAACAGATCCACAGTAGCCCGTAATCTGGGCAGAACAAAGAAAGCCCAGGGCCGCACAAGCTGCTCGGCACAAAGGGGGGTTGGGTCGGGGACAGCACGCTGAACGATTCATCCGGCTCCCTTGCCGGGGAGGAGTGCAAGAGGATGAGCTATCCAGCACCTTTCCCCCTCCCGCAAGGGAGGGGATTGGTCAGAGGCTGCTTGGCTTACGGCGCATGACAGGCGACAAGCGCTGCCACTCAATGCTGATGCCCGCCTGCACCGTGCACATGGCCATGGGCGGTTTCTTCCTCGGTCGCCTGGCGGACCTCCATGACCTCCACGTCGAAATGCAGGGTCTCACCCGCCAGAGGATGGTTGGCGTCCAGCATCACACCGTTCTCGGACACGCTCACCACCATGAAGGAGACCGGCCCCTGCGGTCCTTCCGCGTATACCTGCACGCCCGGCGCCAGTTCCATGTCCGGATCGAAGTGGTCCCGCGACGCCTCGAACACCGCGTTTGGATCACGCTCGCCATAGCCCTCGGCCGGCGGAACCGATATATTCGACCTGAAACCGGCCTGCTGGCCTTCCAGGGCCTTCTCCAGACCCGGAATGATGTTTCCGAACCCATGCAGATAGGCCAGCGGCTCGCGGCCTCTGCTGGTGTCGATGACAGTTCCGGCGTCGTCAGTGAGGGTGTAATGCATGGTAACGACCATGCCATTGGCGATTTTCATATGAGCCCCCGTCTGGGTTTCAGGATGAAAGAGGATCGTACTATACCGCGCGTACTATACCGCGAATCAAGCCAAATAACTCCTGCCTTATAGAAACAATAACTCCTGGTTTATAGAAATTTTTGTTTTGAGTATCGATCGGTTTAGCTATGCTTGTCCCCAAAGAGGAGGCGTGTTATTACGGTTCCATCCACCATAACGTCTTGGATGGCTGCGGTCGCCGTTCGGTTCCAATCCGCTAGGTGCCAAGAAACGAAGATTGCGAAAAGACCTGCGCCACCATCGCAGGCTGACCGGTTGCCAGCCATGGATTTGTTGGTTTTCAGTTCAGTCGAGGAGTGCTAAATGTCACAAAAACACCCAATTGTCGCGGTTACCGGCTCGTCTGGCGCGGGCACGACGACGGTCAAGGTTGCCTTTGAGCATATCTTCCTGAGAGAGGGCATCAATCCCCTGGTCATCGAGGGCGACAGTTTCCATCGCTACAACCGCGTCGAGATGCGCGCCGCGCTGAAGGAGGCCGAGGCGCAGGGCCATCCCCATTTCAGCCACTTCGGTCCCGAGGCCAACCTGTTCGAAGAACTGGAGGCCACTTTCCGTTCCTACGGCGAGACCGGTAGCTGCAAGCGCCGCTATTATCTGCACAGTGATGAAGAGGCCGCGGAACACAACGCGCGCCTCGGCACGAACCTCAAGGCCGGCGAATTCACGCCTTGGCAGGAGATCCCGCCCGGCACGGACCTGCTGTTCTATGAGGGATTGCACGGCGGCATAGCCACCGATACAGTCGACGTTGCCCAGTATGTGGACCTGCTGATCGGCGTGGTGCCCATCGTGAACCTGGAGTGGATTCAGAAGATCCACCGCGACTGCGCCCAGCGCGGCTACTCCGCCGAGGCGGTGGTGGACACCATCCTGCGGCGCATGCACGACTACGTGCACTACATCACCCCGCAGTTCTCCCGCACGCACATCAATTTCCAGCGCGTCCCGGTGGTGGACACTTCCAACCCGTTCATCGCCCGCGACATCCCGACCGCCGACGAGAGCATGGTGGTGATCCGCTTCCGCGATCCGAAGGGCGTGGACTTTCCGTATCTCCTGAGCATGCTGCACAACTCGTTCATGTCGCGGCGCAACACCATCGTGGTGCCCGGCGGCAAGATGGGCTTCGCCATGGAAATCATCCTCACCCCCATCATCGAGGAGATGATGGCCAAGAAGGGCAAGTAATCGCCTACACTTCTGTTAGCGGGCGGATCGAACCCGATCCGCCCGCCCCTGTATCTAACTGCGCGGCAGCGGTCAACGCAAAGGCGCGAAGGCGCAAAGCATTCATGGAGAATCACGGCAGCCTGGACGAGTCGCCGCAGGGTCCGGGGAGAGCGTGCCAAAGCCGGAAGTCCAACCCGCACTTCTCGTCTTTGCGCCCTTGGCGGCCGTGGCGTCTTGGCGTTTAAGCGCCGGTGCCCGCCCTATTCGCCCATCTGGAACCCGAAAAGCTCTTGATGGCCGAAGACGGCATCTCCATTCGGCATTTCGGGTTTCGAGCAGCCCGGAGCAGCGGGCGCGACGAATGCATCCGGTCCACACACGCAACCGGCATTTCCAGAGAACACCGTCTCGACTAGCGGCCGCGAGCATCCCTGACCGGATCCAGCGGCAACCACCACCTTTCGGGCAGCTCTTACCAAACGGTTCAGCGTATGGAACGACCAGCCCAGCCCTTGCCCCAGAACAGCACCTTCCGCATGGGCCACGCCAGCGCCTTCGATTGGCTGCGCGCCTGTCGGGAGTGCCTGGAGCAGATCGGCCCGATCCCCCGCGACTGCAATCTCGGTTTTCTGTACCTCACGGACACGTTTGCGGACGACATCCCGGAGATGCTGCCGTTCCTGCGCAAAAAAAGCGGGATCGATCACTGGGTCGGCTGCGTTGGGATCGGCATCTGCAGCACCGGCCAGGAGTACTATGAAACGCCCGCCATGGCGTTGATGCTCGGGAGCTTCCCCCAGGACTCGTTCCGCGTGTTCTCCACCATCAAGGACGGTCTGCAGGACTTCGTGCTCAACCACGGCGGCTGGTATCGCGAGCACCAGCCGCGCTTCGGCCTGGTACACGGCGACCCGCGCAATCCGCGCACGCCGCACCTGATCGCACGCCTTTCCGAGCAGATGAACGGTACGTTCCTGGTGGGCGGGCTCTGCTCCTCGCGCAGCGATTACCGGCAGATCGCAGGGCACGCAACCGAAGGCGGCCTCTCCGGCGTGCTGTTTTCCCGGGAGATTCCGATGGCCTCCGCCCTCACCCAAGGGTGCTCGCCCATCGGCGGCAAGCACGTCGTCACCGAGGCGCAGCGCAATATCCTCATCCGCATCGACGGCCGGCCAGCGCTGGACGTATTTTTCGAAGAGATCGGCGAGATCCTGACCCGCGACCTCACCAAGGTGGCGGGCTACATCTTCGCGGCCCTACCCATTCCCGGTTCCGACGCGGACGATTATCTCGTGCGCAACCTGTTGGGCATCGACCTCAAAAACAGACTGCTGGCCATCGGCGAATCCGTCCAGGAGGGCGGTCCCATCATGTTCTGCCGCCGCGACGGCAATTCGGCCCGGGACGATCTGATTCGCACCCTGCGGGATCTGCGCCGGCGTCTGCCGCATCCGCCGAAAGGCGCCCTGTATTGCTCGTGCATCGGCCGCGGCCGCCACCTCTTCGGCGACGAGTCCAAAGAACTCGGCATCATCCAGCGCGAACTGGGCCGGTTTCCCCTGGTCGGTTTCTTCGCCAACGGCGAGATCTCCCGCAACCGCCTGTACGGCTACACCGGAGTGCTCACTGTCTTCCTCTGAAAAGATTGGCGTCGAAGGAAGCGATTCCTTAATCCACCTCCTTCCTCCACTCACGCCGGTTGGTAAGCCGTGGCGATACGATGTGTACTAACCGCATGTCTACAGGTATGTGCGGCTGTCGCCGCGGGTTTAAAAAATAGATACGGGTTTCGCCCCCGCATCTAGAATCATGCCGCGGCGATAACCGCACAAAACCAAACAACCGATCGCCATTGTGTTTGCCATGTCACACACCCCCCGATCAAAACAAAGAGAAAAGAAACCCATCCCCCCATCCGAATTCCTGCGAACCACAGGGATTCTATACTGAGTGATGATCGGCGCGCTGGACGGCATCGTGTCGGCACTCCGTCCATGCGGCAGAGGACCGTGAGGTGGTGTCATGCGGTCCCGGCAATGAGTCCCCGCGCGCAACCGGAGGCTTTCGTGGAGGCAAGGAGGGATCAATGGCAGGCCAGTCCGACGACATCGCGCAACGTATCCTCGACACGGCCCTGAATCTGGCGGAAGCGAATTCCTGGACCTCGGTACAACTGCATCACATTGCCGAAACCCTGGGTATTCCCTTGAACAAGGTGCGCGCCCACTATCGCGACAAGGAAGCCCTGGTGGATGCCTGGTTCGATCGGGCCGACGACGCCATGCTGCGCGACGCCGCCGAGCCCGATTTCCTGCTGCTGCCGCGCCAGGCGCGCCTGCATCGGCTCATCATGAAATGGCTGGACACGCTCGCCCCGCACCGCCGCGTCACGCGCCAGATGGTACTGAACGACCTGCAGCCGGGTTATTCCCCGTTTCGCGCCCCCCGACGCTTCTATCGCACGGTCGAGTGGATCTACGAGGCGTCCCGCCACAACGCGAACTTCATACAGCGGGCACTGGAAGAAACGGGCCTGGCCGGGATCTATCTGGTGACCTTCGCCTACTGGTTGACCGACGATTCGCAGAACTCCATCAGCACGCGCCGTTTCCTCGACCGCCTGCTCACAAGCGCCTCGTTTCCCCTCAACCCGTTCACCTGGTTCGGCACCGGCGAGATCCGCCGCCAAAGCGCACCCGACTGGCCACCGCGTCCGGAACCGGGCGGTCCGGAGCCGGTACGTCCCGTTTCGCCTTGAGTAACGGAGCGCACGGTAATACGGCGACCCTCAGCCACTGACCGGCGACTCACGCCGCGCCGGACGGCAACACGAAATAGGCGGCATCCTCCAAAGGCTGCCCGAACAGGCCCTCGCGCAGGCCGTCCAGCACAAACTGCGTGGCGAGCGCCGCCAGGATCACCCCTAACACCCTGCTGATCACGTTCGTCCCCGTCTGGCCGAGATGGCGCATCAGCCGCGCCGCGAGCAGCAGCGCCGCGAGCGCAAGGCCCAGCACCAACAGCAACACCGCCAGCACCGCCACAAAGGCGAGCGGATCGTCCTCGCGGCTGCCCGTCAACAGCAGAATGGTCGTCAACGCACCGGGGCCCGCGATCAGCGGAAACGCCAGCGGAAAAACCGATATATCGTCGCGCTGCTCCGCCTCGTGCTCCTCGGAGGCCGTCGGCGAACGCATGCCGGAATGGCGTGCAAACACCATGTCCATGGCCAGGAAGAACAACAACAGCCCGCCCGCGATGCGAAACGCGGGCAGCCCGACGCCGAGGGCTTCCAGAAGCGGGGCGCCGACCAAAGCGAACAGGACGAGGATGATGGCGGCAAGCAGCGTCGCCCGTAGTGCCATGCTGCGCCGGCGTGCTTCGCTTACACCGGGAGTGAGCGCCATGAAAATCGGGGCAAGGCCGATGGGATCGATGACGACGAAAAAGATGACGAAGCTGTTTCCCAATAGTTCCAACACTGACCCGGCCTCCGTGAACAAGTGCAACTCCCGGGATCGACTCAAACGGGATTACGGCACTGACATCCGTCAATCCCATAGACTGATTCAACAGTCAGACTAACTCTCGAAAGTGCGGCAGACATATCAATGATCCGGAACCTTTACTGCTATGGTTGCAGCGGCTTGCCAAAAAACCTGCACGGCCCTATAAATTCAATTGCAGAGTTTCGGTTTGCCCTGCATGAAGCGAACTATACTAGCAGCCAAATCGTGACGGGAGGCAATAACGATGCCCACACAGCATGCGCCCGTAATCGGTGACTGGTACAAGACCTTGGCAGGCGAAACCTTCGAGATCGTCGCCTTGGACGAGGGCGACCAGACCATCGAGATCCAGTACGAAGACGGCTCCATCGAAGAGCTGGACCTGGATACTTGGTACGACCTCGAACTGGAGCAGGTGGAGTCGCCCTCGGACTGGTCCGGATCGTTGGATATGGATCGCGAGGACTTCGGCATAGGAGCGGCCGGTCTCCCCGACGACTGGTCCTACAGCATGAGCGATCTGGACCTGGAAGACTGACCTGGGCAACGCCCGCAACACCGTCAATCCTGGCCGGCGCCACGGCCGCGGTTTTGCCTCGGGAACCGCTGTGTCACCCCGGCGGAACGGTTCGTTTCCGCATTCCTCCCCATAACCCCTTCTCCGCCCTGCCGGGCAGCATGGCCCCCCCGCTGCCCTCCTGCCTACCTGCAATTTCCGCTCGATTCGCGGACGATGCTCTAAAGTTTTACTGAATCAACCCGATGAATCGAAAAGAAGACAGGGCGGGAACGCCTTCCAAGAACGCACCCCGCGCCGTTACGCCGCCATGCCGCTTGCCGCCACCATCAAACGCTTTCTGGAACAGCGGGAGGTCTCTTACGACGTCCTGAAGCACCCCCGTG
>JBAYZB010000068.1:0-15129 GCA_041672765.1 Gammaproteobacteria bacterium
GGGCACACCGATGAAGCCGCCCACCGCGATGGTGGCCGCCAGCATGCCCGTGGCGAAGCCGAGGGGAACGGTGAACAGGATCGATACCTTGGCGTTCAGGCTCTTGAAGTACACCATGGTGCCGGGAATGTGGATCGACTGCACCCAGCGGGCGAGCCGGCCGGCCTTCTCCTCATGCCCGGCATCGCGCGCCCGGTACATCTTGATCGCGTCCCGCAGCACGATGGTGCCCACGATCCCGAGCACCACCACGAAGGCGACGCTCACGTAGAGGTTGGAACCGGCGTTGCCGAAGGTCGACTTGATGTACTCCTGCACGTGGGCGCCATAGAGCACGCCCGCCTCGGCGGACACGCCCATGATGATGCCGAGCTTCCAGTCCACCTGCCCGTATTTGGCGCGCTTGATGGCGCCCACCAGGGCCTTCGGGAACTTGTGGCACATGTTGCTCGCCACCGCCACCAGCCCCGGCACTCCCATGCTCATCATGGCCGGCGTCAGCACGAACGCGCCGCCCGACCCGATGAAGCCGCTCACCAGGCCGCCGACGAACCCGACGATCAGCAGAAACAGGACATTCCCGAGATTCAGATCGACGAAATTGAGCGTTGCGGCATCCATTTATTTCGCGCCTCCGGACGACTTCGCCTTGATCCCCAGCGCATCCCAGAAATAGGAGGTGAAGTTGCCGTGGACGTACGAAAAAACGAAGGCGACGGCGACCGGGATGACGAAGTACCACCCGCCTTGCGCGGAGTACTGCATGATCGCCTTCGCGTACACAAAGAGAAGGAGATAAAGACCCGCGCTTGCGAAACCGTACGCGAAGGCCTTCTTGGTTTCTTGTGATCTGTTGGATGCCATGAAAACTCCTCACCTTACGCTCTTATCAAGACACAAGTCGCCGCCGCTCCGCCCGCGACATGCGCCCAGCCCTACGCCTTTGGCTCGCACACCGCCGCGACCACCAAGGGGCACTCCAGTTTCTTCCAGGGATCATTGCCCTTCCCAGCGCCCTGAATACCGTCGGTCCAGTTCTCCAAGGCGTCGATCACCACGCACAGCACTGCTTCGTGGTCATTGGCGTAACGGACCGTTTCCCGCGCCGGATCTCCGGTGCCGTGGATCAGGCGCCAACTGACATCGTCCTGCCGCAGTCGTTCGAGAAACGCTTCCAGCGCCGTGGGCATGCGCCCGTCGGAGGGAATCAGCAAAACCTCGATCCCCGCGTCCACGCGCAAAGCGATATTGCGCGCGCAACACAACACCCGCTCATCCGCGCACTCCCGGTTCAGGGCGAGCAGCACCTTCCGTTCACTCTGGAGCCCCATTGCATCCTCGGGCGATCACGCAGCGCGGCACCGGCGTACCAGACATCCCGGTTGCGGTTCGGACATGAACAGGCGCACAGCCCTCTCCCTTCCCGGCTGCGGCTCTCACACGCTTTCGGTCGTCATTGCCCCTACCGGCATAGAGCGGCCTGACACGCTCAAACGGCTTATTGAAGTTCCGGGTCTTCACGCATGATCTGGCGCGCGGTTTCGAATTCGCCGGCTTCCGCAAAGGCGATCGCCTCGAACATCAGCTCCAGCGTTTTCAGCCATCGTCGCATCGAATCACCCTCTTCTGCGGCCGACTTGCCAGACGCGATAAAGCAGGATCGATGCCATCCCCCCGAGGGCGTCCTATCCGGTTGTTTATTCGCCGTTTCCCATGCCGACTGCACGCCCCGTGTCTGGGGATCGCCATTGCATACTGCAACATGTTAGCCGACCCCGTACAGCAAGGCCGTGAACAGCGGCATGAATTGCCGAAGATTCCGGCGCAGCCGGCGTGTTGCAAAACCACGCCGGTTGTTGCAGCCTGCAACAGTCGCCATTATCATGCCGCGCCATGCTCATCCGCTCCTCGCTACGAAAAAAGATCACTCTGGGGTATTACGGTATCGCGAGCCTGATCGTCGGCCTGTCCC
Source organism: Gammaproteobacteria bacterium (assembly GCA_041672765.1). Taxonomy (GTDB): domain Bacteria; phylum Pseudomonadota; class Gammaproteobacteria; order JBAYZB01; family JBAYZB01; genus JBAYZB01. The sequence continues at coordinate 1,973 of JBAYZB010000068.1, forward strand.
TGTTCTCCCTGATCGATCTCCATGTGATCGAGCAGAAGATCCGTGCGGGCGAGCGGATTTCGGAATTCTTCGACATCAGCCTCGAAATACGCCGATTCGAGAAGAACTTCTTCCTCTACCATCAGTTGGCGGACTATGAGGAAAACGCCGCGTATGTCGGTCAGGCCAAACGCGTGTTGCAGGAGGATGCCGAAGGCTTTCGAACCCTTGCCGGTTCGGCGCGCTTTACCAAACTGGTTGCGGCCTTGACGGATTATTCGCAGCTCATGGAACGGTATGCCCGGACTCACCTGAGCGATCCGATCCAGGCCCTTATGCTTGAACAGCGCATCCGCACCACGGGCAAAGAGCTCGTCACCATCGCCGAACAGATCGCACGCCAGGAGCGGACCATGCTCCAGCACTGGCTGGACGGGCACGGGACCAGGCTGATGATCTTCGTGGCGGGCCTGACTTTCCTGGTCATTCTCCTCGGCCACTTGCTGTCACGGAGGGTGGTACGTCCGCTGAAACACATGGAGGAGAACATGGAGGCGGTGGCCAACGGCAAACTCCGCAAGCTCGATATTCAATCCAGCGACGGTGAGATCATCTCCCTGACGAACGCCTTCAACCACGTGCTGCAGGAACTGGAGCTGCGCCAAAAACACCTCGTGCGCACCGAGAAACTCGCCTCCCTGGGCACCCTGCTCTCCGGCGTGGCGCACGAACTCAACAATCCCCTGTCGAACATCTCCACATCCTGCCAGATTCTGCTGGAGGAGCTGCATGAACCGGACATGGATTTCAAGCGGGAACTGCTGACGCAGATCGATGACCAAACCCAGCGCGCACGCGCCATTGTCCATTCGTTGCTGAATTTCGCCCGGGATCGCGAGTCCGCCAAGCGTCCTATCGCCCTTGGGCCGCTTATCGCCGAGACGCTCCAATTCATCAAAGGACAGGTGCCCACGCGCGTCCGCATCGCCACGGACATTCCCAGCGACATCGTTCTCGTGGCGGACGAACAGAGATTGCAACAGGCGTTTCTCAACCTGGTGGTCAACGCTGTCGAGGCCACCGAGGGCGCAGGCGTCGTCACGATCACCGCCGTCAGGAACGGTGCCGCCGTAACGCCCGGCATGCATCTGGTCACGCCAGGCGAATGCGAGCATGCCGCGGAAACGGTCGATATACGCATCCACGACAACGGACACGGCATACCGGCATCGGTATTGCCGCGCATCTTCGATCCCTTCTTCACTACCAAGGAAATCGGGAAGGGCTCGGGGCTCGGGCTGTCCATCGTCCACGAGATCATCGAAGAACACGGCGGCTGCATCGCTGTGGAAAGCGAGCCAGGCCAAGGCACCACGTTTTTCATTCGGCTGCCCGTCGGGCAGACTGACTCCTTCGCGCAATATACGGAAGCAATCGCAGGAAACGCACAATGACAAATTGGGGAAGATTGCTCGTCATCGACGACGAGAAGATCGCTCTGAGGAATCTCGAACACGTATTGAAAAAGGACGGCTACGAGGTGGTCGGTACGCAAAGCGGCAGCAATGCGCTCGCCCTGCTCGAAAAACAGCCGTTCGACGTGGTTCTTACCGATCTGCGGATGGAAAAGGTCGACGGCATGCAGATCTTGCGGAAATGCCGCGAACTGTATCCGGATACGGAGGTCATCATGATCACCGGATTCGCCACGCTGGAATCCGCCGTGGATGCCATGAAGCACGGCGCGTTTCACTACATCGCCAAACCGTTCCGCCTGGACGAAGTGCGCAAGGTCGTGTCCGAGGCCATGGAAAAGATTCGGCTGAAGCGCGAGAACCGGCAGCTCCGCGAGGAGGTCGAGCGCTACCAGGGCAAATGCAAGATCATTACACAGAATGCCCACATGCGCCGCCTGCTCGACATGGCGCGCCAAGTGGCGCCCACCGACTGCAACATCCTGCTCACCGGCGAGAGCGGCACGGGCAAGGAAGTGTTCGCGAAATACCTGCATCATCACAGCCATCGCCGTGACGCATCGTTTCTCGCCGTGAACTGCGGCGCGTTCAACGAGGAGTTGCTGGGCAACGAGTTGTTCGGTCACGTAAAAGGGGCGTTCACGGGGGCGACCGCCGACAAGAAGGGATTGATCGAGGCCACCTCCGGCGGAACGCTGTTCCTGGACGAGATCACCGAAATGTCGCCTGCCATGCAGGTAAAGCTGCTACGGGTGATCCAGGAACAGGAAGTCCTGCGTCTCGGCGGGACCGTGCCGATCAAGGTGGACGTGCGCTTCATCGCCGCCACCAACCGCGATATACAGGAGGCCGTGAGAAAGGGCGAATTCCGCCAGGATCTTTACTTCCGGCTGAACGTCGTGACCCTGCACATACCGCCCCTGGCGGAGCGCAAGGACGACATCCCGTTGCTGAGCCACCATTTCCTGCGCAAGTTCGCCACCCTGATGCGCAAGGACGTCACGGAAATTGCTCCGGCGGTGATGGAGATCCTGGAGAATTACGATTACCCCGGCAATGTGCGGGAACTGGAGAACATCATCGAGCGCGGCGTGGCCATTGCCACAGGCACCTCCATCGAGATGGCGCATCTCCCCGATGATCTCCGCGAATTCAGCGTCCGCACCTTCCGCAAGAAGAACGGCCGCATCCCATCTCTGCAGGAACAGGAGCGCGATTACATCCGCTGGGTGCTCTCCGAGACCAACGGCAACCAAACGCTCGCCGCTCAGCTCCTGGGCATCGATCGCGTTTCGCTATGGCGCAAGCTGAAACGCTACGAGATGGACGCGGAGTAGGAGCGCCGGCCGCCCCTGCGCGCCGCCCATCAAAGCCCGCGCGACGGCGCGTTCCGGCATCGGCGTTCAGGACGAAAAAGCCTGCGGAACGCAGGCTTGTCGGGATCGTGATCGGATATGGAATGGATCAGTGCGCGCGGCGCGGCACCACCAGCACCTTGCACGGCGCATGGCCAATGACGCGGGAAGTGACGCTGCCCATCAGAATCCGGCGCAGGCCTGTCGCACCATGACTGCCCATCACGATCAGATCCACGCCGTGGCGCTGCGCCGCCTCGACGATCACTTCGTGCGGCTCGCCGATGTGCACTTCGGTTTTCGCGGATATGCCTTCCTCCGCAAACCTGCGCGCCACTTCCACCAGCATTGCGCCTGCCCGCTCTTCCATCTTCTCGGTAAGCCCGGGCGCCTCGCACTCGAACTCCGAAGTCACGTCGACCGCGGCGACCACCACCGCGCCCGCCTTGCAGCTCTTGGCGATTTCCAGCGCTTCCGTCAACGCCTCCTGACTGTAGGGCGAGCCGTCATAGGCGAGCAGCAGTTTCTTGTTTAGCACCTCAGTGCCCTCCGACGTGGAGAATCCCCGAAGCGGCCAGGACCAGAACCGCCACTTCCACTATAGCGATCGTCGCGTATATCGTGTCGCGATTGCGGCGAAACACCGGGATGATGGGCAAATAACATACGATAGTCACGCCTGCCAGCACGGCGATGCCGATGAAGTTGAGAAAGTCGCCGTTGCCCAGCAGACCTACCCATCCCCATCCTGTCGGGATTCCCGTTTGCTGCAGGTATTCCCCCACCGGCAATCCCCAGTACTTGGGCAGGTCCTCTACGGGAATGAAGGGCTCGAGGATCCCGAAGACATAGACCAGGAAGGTGACCACCAGGATGGCCAGGCCAAGTTTCATTCCCTTGTCGAGTATCCCGGCATAGACGAGTTGCTCTTCCGTCGCCCCCTTCCACTCCGTGCGCACTTCCTGTGCCGCCCCTTGGAGTGTTTTCTGCTCAACGCCAATGTCGCTCATATTCCTGTTCCCCCGACGTCAGATACCGAGACCTTTGAGCAACGCCCGCCCTCCGGCGAAGAGCAGCATGGTGATGACAATGTAACGCACTGCTGCCGGCTTGGTCTTGGCGAGAATCCGCACGCCTACCATGGAGCCGAGCATGATGCCGATGATGGATGGCACCACCATGATGGCGAGCACGGCGCCCTGATTGATGTACACCCACGCGGCCGAGGTATCGGTGATGGACAGCAGGAATTTGCTGGTGGCCACAGACACCTTGAGCGGCGCGCCCATCATGAGGTTCAGCACCGGCACGTTGGCCCATCCGGCCCCCAGGCCGAACATTCCCGCCATGATGCCGATGATGACGAACATGGCCAGTCCCTTCGCCGTGCGATGGATCTTCCAGTTGATGTCCTGTCCGCTGGACGGTTCGTGGTAAATGCCGTTGATGCGAAGCGCCGTGGAGAGCGCGTCGGCCTGCTTGACGTCAGGGTATTCGGATTTCTTCGCCATCAGCATGATTCCGACGATCCCCAGAATGGTGACGCCCAGGGCGATCTGAACCACGTTGGTAGGCAAGGCCAGCCCCATCATCGCTCCGACGATGGCGGCCGAAGAAGCGATCAACGCGACCGGAAGCGCGAGCCGCAGGTCAGCCAATCCTTTCTTGAGCAGCCCGGGACCCGCGGCCAGCGCCCCGGCCAACGCCACCAGCAGGCCGGCACCGCGCACGAAGTCCAGGTGAAACGGAAAGAACCCGCCCACGATGGGCACGAACAGCACGCCGCCACCCACGCCACCAAGAACCGCAACGATGCCGAGCAGGAAGGTCACGACGAACAGCGCCAGTGGCCACACCCACCACGGCGCGGTGGATGCCGCCCCTTCCATGACCGGCTGCGGTTCGCCAGTGGCCAACGCCGGCCCCGCAACGGCCATTGCCATGAATGCAACCGAAAACAACAACCAGACTCTGGAAGACCAACGGCACATTCGTTCTTTTTCCTTCTTCGGTCCTGTGGCCGCGCAGATCGAGTCGGGACGACGCCACCTTACCCGTGGCGATCGAGCTGCGCCCTATTGACCATATGTTGCGGGATGAAGCAGCGCTGTTGCAGATTTCAACGCAGCAGTTTAAATGATTACCCAAAAACTCGACAAAAATTAATTTTTATAGCGCCATAAACAACGGTGCGTGACACACCTTTCCTGCCCGCCATGAAGCGATTTCATCGTCGTTGAAATACCCGAAATTACCGGCGCCTTATCGAACAAAGGCCGCCACGGAGCGGTTCGACTTCCCGCCCCGGACAACCCCGTCGCCGGCCTGGCGAACAAGAGGACATGAAGGGAGCGCGGATCTCGTACCGGGCTTGCGCGGGCCAAGCGCCACAAACCCGGCATCTGTTTACATTCTTAAATTTGGTCTTGATCAAAGGGCGTACATAAGTCTCACGTATGGCGCTGATATACTTTTTTGGATGGAATCCGGCCAACCTCCGCTCCTGCCGGGAGGTGTTCTATGGACAGACGCGATTTCCTTCGGCTCTGCGCCAGTGCCGGCGCCCTGCTCGCGGCCGGACCGCATGTCTTCGCAGCCGATGCCGCCCCCAGGCACTATGCCCGCGTGCGCCTGGTGGCGGAGGACGGCACTGCACTACGCGCCGACGGCCTGGAAATCGGCAGGAATTACGTCTTTCATTACCCTTTCGCGGCGACGCCCTGTTTCCTGTTGAATCTCGGACGCCCCACCGCCGCGCCAACATCCCTCACCACGGAAAGCGGAAGGCGGTACCGCTGGTCCGGCGGCGTTGGTCCGCACCGCTCCATCGTGGCCTACTCCGCCATCTGTGCGCATCAGATGGCGCATCCCACGCGCCAGGTCAGCTTCATCGCCTACAGGCACGGCCCGGGCGCGACGGCGGGGAAAGCCGCGCCCGGCGTCATTACCTGCTGCGCCAACAACAGCGTGTACGATCCGGCGCAAGGCGCCAGGGTGCTCAGCGGCCCCGCCGGACAACCCTTGGCCGCGATCCTGCTCGAACATCGGGCGGCGGATGATGCATTGTTTGCCGTGGGCACCTTCGGCGGCGAAATGTTCGAGTCCTTTTTCGAGCAGTTCGCGGAGCGGCTCGGGCTGGAGTACGGCAGTCCGCTGAAGGCGCGGCAGCCGGTCACCGCCACGGCGGTCGTGCTGCCCCTGGAGCGTTTCTCGGCCACGCAGATGATCTGCTAGCCCGCCGCAGCAATTGCGCGATCCTGGTGCGGCCCATGTGCTGCGCCAGAGACAACGCGGTGTTGCCGGAGCGATCCTCGATCCTGTGATCGGCTCCGCTGCGCAACAGCAGCTCGACGGCCTCCACGTCGCCTTCATACGCCGCCCGCATCAGCGGCGTCCAGCCGTAGACGTCCGCCCGGTCGATGTCGGCTCCGTGCGCGATCAACAAGCTCAGCACATCCCGCCGCCGCTTCGCGACTGCGAGCATGACGGGGGTCCAGCCGTTACGCGCCGCGGCATCCGCCTGCGCCCCGCGTTGCAGCAGCACCTCCACGTTCTCCAGCGGACCGCTCGTCACCGCGTACATGAGCGCGGTCCCTCCCTTGGGATTGGCGGCGTTCACATCCGCGCCGTGGCGCAGCAGCGCGCGCACGATTTCCGGATGCCGGCCCTGGGCCGCCCACATCAAGGCGGTCTTGCCGGCATGGGGGTCGTTGGTCGTGATGCTGTCGGGGTCCGCGCCGCGGGATAGCAAGTCCTCGACGCGCTGCAGGTCGCCCTCTTGTACCGCCGCAAGCAGGTCGGCGCGGGCATCGCCGGAAAAAGCCGGCCTCGCCGGCAACGACACCAGCACGAATGCAAGGAGCCAAACGGCGATGGGTTGCCGGTCGATCAAGGGGCCGCGCGCGATGTCCGGAGAATGGAAGAGAAAGGGCGAGGGAACGCAGGGCCCTCGCCCTCGACCGCTCAAGTGGTTGGCTGCGGGCCGCGTACGGTGGGCGCCGCGCCGGGTTCGCCGATCGCTTCCTTGCCGGCTCGTCTCGTTTTCTCCTCATACCAGGCGTCGTGGTGCTGCTTTGCCCAATTGACGTCGACGTATCCGGTAGTCATCCCCTCCAGCGCGCCTTCCGTGCCTATGGTGCCGATATAGATATGCCCCAGTGCAAAGGCGGTGAAAATGATGGCGCCGATCGCGTGAATCACGTTGGCGAGTTGCATGGTCTCGCGGGTCTGGCCGAAGTTCGGGAAATCCAGGATGAGGCCGGAGACGCTGACCGTAAGCCCCACCACGAAGATCACCCAGAACCAAACCTTCTCGCCGCCGTTGAACTTGCCGGCCGAGGGATGGCTCCTGCCGAGGATGCCGCCGCCCTGCTTGAACCACTCCCAATCTTCCCGGCGGAAAAGGTTGAACTTCATCCAGTAGACGATCTCCATGAGGATGCCCAGGATGAACAGCGGGCCAAGAATGTTGTGGATCGTCTTCGCCACCTCCGCGTAGGCGGCAAAGGCGGGCCGCCCGATCAGCGGTATGAGCAGTTCGCGGCCCAGCAGCAGGCTCAGGCCGGTAATGGCGAGCAGGATGAACAACACGGCGGTGTACCAGTGCATCAACCGCTCGCCCACGGTCCAGCGCAGTATTCTCTGGCCGCTCCTGCCCTGCTCCAGCCTGATCCGGCCACGGATCGCATAGAACAGCGCAATTCCCAGAACGACTGCCGCGAGGAACCAGCCGCCGTAAGTGAGGACCGGACCACTCCTTGTGGTGCGCCAATCCTGTCCACTGGATTGGATCAACACGTTGGTCTCTTGCCCCCGCACGGCCGTGTAACCTTCCATGCCGCCGCGCACCGTCCGCCAGTAATCCGCCCGCGGGTTGGTTTCCTGCTGTGCTACGGCCTGCGCCACGGCGTCGTACTGCACCAGCACTATGCCGGTCACCGGCAGCAGCAAGGCGATCAACAGCGCCACGAACAGTGCCCCCGCCGCCCCGGCGATCGCGCGCCGGCGGCGAGTGCCCCCGCCTGGGTGAGCCCGCTTATCCGTTCGTCCGTTCATGCCCTTCCTCTCTCCTCGCTCGCGAAGCGCCGTCAACGGTCGCTCTGCACCGTGATGAGCCGCTTACGCAGTTGTGCCTGATGCGTCGCCGCAGCCTGTTTTTCCAGAAGATCGTCCGTCTCGCCTCGGTAGCCGCGCCCCTCGCCCTGCCGCGCATCGACCCCGTCCGAACAGCCGCTCATGCCGACGAGACCGGCCAGCAGCAGAAACAGGATGAAGTTCCGATAGCCCATGAGACTCCCCTCACCGCTCTTGCCTGCGCGACGCCCGCGATGAGCGCGGACCCGGATGCACTTGCGTCGCTCCGCCCACACCCCGGCTCAGACGCCGCTCAGGACTTGTACGCCGTGCCCCAGCCCCACAGATTGGGGCGCCCGCCGCGCTTCATGACACGCTGTGTGTAGATGTCCGAAAGCACGTCGCCATCGCCCGCCAGCAACGCCTTGGTGGCGCACATCTCCGCGCACAACGGCAGCTTGCCTTCCGCGACGCGGTTGCGGCCGTACTTCTCTCGTTCTACTTCGCTGCCATCCTGCGGCGGACCGCCGGCGCAGAAGGTGCATTTGTCCATCTTGCCGCGCACGCCGAAGGCCGACTGTTGCGGGAACTGCGGCGCCCCGAAAGGACAGGCGTAGAAACAATACCCGCAGCCGATGCAGAGGTCCTTGTCGTGCAGCACGATGCCGTCCGCGGTGGTATAGAAGCAGTCCACCGGGCACACCGCGGCGCACGGCGCGTCCGTGCAATGCATGCACGCCACGGAAATCGACTTCTCGCCCGGCTCGCCGTCACCCAGCGTCACCACCCGCCGCCGGTTCACGCCCCAGGGCACCTCGTGCTCGTTCTTGCACGCCGTGACACAGCCATTGCACTCGATGCAGCGCTCGGCGTCACACAGAAACTTCATACGGGCCATGTTGGTTCTCCTTCACTCGACCGCCACTCAGATCGATCCATCACTACTCAACGCAAAGGCGCGAAGTTATTTATTGGGACTTGCAGGAGCGGCTCCGCCGTGCACAGCCGCCGCTTCGAGGCATAGCCATCTTCCAGATGGCAACCCGACCCAGACCCGGAATGGCCGATACCGATTTTCCCGGTGCGGGACCCACATCATTTCTCTTCGCGCCTTTGCGCCTTCGCGTTGAGCGTTCATTCCCGCCGCTCTACCCTGCTCAGGCCGGGTAAACCTTGCATAGGGTGCACTTGGTCTCCTGCATCATGGTGACCGAGTCGTACCCGTAGGTCGTCGCCGTGTTGACCGCCTCGCCCAGTACATAGGGGTCGGTTCCCTCCGGATATTTGGCGCGCAGGTCCCGGCCTTGGAAGTGGCCGCCGAAGTGGAACGGACAGAACACGACACCCGGCGCCACCCGCCGCGTGACCATCGCCTTCACCCTGATGCGGCTGCCCTCGGCGCCTTCCACCCACACCATGCGCCCGTCCCGGATGCCGATGTTGTTCGCGTCGACCGGATTGATCTCCACGAACATGTCCTGCTGCAGCTCGGCGAGCCAGGGATTGGAGCGTGTTTCCTCGCCGCCGCCTTCGTACTCCACCAGCCGTCCGCTGGTGAGGACCAGCGGGTATTCCCGCGAGTGGTCCTTCGCCTGGATCGAGAGGTAGCGTGTCGGCAGGCGCATGAAGGCCTTGCGATCCTGATAGCTCGGATACTTCGCGACCAGGTCGTAGCGCGAGGTATACAGCGGCTCGCGGTGCACCGGCACGCCGTCCGGGAACTCCCACACGATGCAGCGCGCCTTGGCATTGCCGAACGGCGCGCAGCCATGCTTGATGGCCACCCGGATGATGCCGCCCGAAAGGTCGGTCTTCCAGTTGACGGCATCGAGCTTCTTCTGCATCTCCTCTTGCTGTGGGTCCAGAAGGCCCGCGCTGTGAGACTCCGGCGTAGTGACCTGCTCCTGGCTGCCGGTCCCCTTGGCCAGGTTGACCCCCGCCACCCGGTAAATGACCTCGAGCTCCTGCTCCGTGAGGTCCCGGTCCCAACCCAGCTTGCGCAGCAGCCCGTAGCTGAACTCGGGGTAGCCATCCTGGATCTCGGCGCCCTTGCTGTAGGAGTCCTCGGCCAGCAGGCTGACCCCGTTGCGCTCGACGCCGAAGTTGGCGCGGAAATTGAGGCCGCCATGCGCCACCGGCAGGCTCGTGTCGTAGAGCACATGGGTGCCCGGATGCTTCAGCTCCGGGGTGCCGTAGCACGGCCAGGGCAGGCCGTAGAACTCGCCGTTGCAGGGGCCGCCCTCCGCCCGCAGGGTCGTGGTGTTGAAGGTGTGCCAGTTCTGCTGGTGCAGCTTCAGCCGCTCGGGGCTCTGGCCGGTGTAGCCGATGGTCCAGGTGCCGCGGTTGATCTCGCGCAGGGTGTCTTCGATGGACGGCTCGTCGTTGGTCACCTTGATGTTCCGGGTGAACTCGTCGGCGAAGCCGAACTTCTTCGCGAATTTGTACATGATGGTGTGATCGGGCAGCGATTCGAACATCGGCTCGATCACCTTGTCGCGCCACTGCAGCGAGCGGTTGGAGGCCGTCACGGAGCCGTAGGTTTCGAACTGCGTGCAGGCCGGTAGCAGGTAGGTGTTTTCCGTGCGATTGTGCATGACGGCCGTGGCGGTCGGATACGGATCGACCACCACCAGCAGATCCAGCGCGTCCATGGCCTTCTGCATGTCGCCGCCGCGCGTCTGGCTGTTCGGCGCGTGGCCCCAGAACACCACGGCACGGATCTTGTCCTTCTGGGTGATGTTGGCCTTGTCTTCCAGCACGCCGTCGATCCAGCGCGAAACGGTGATGCCGTTCATGTTCATGGGCTTGACCTTGCCGCCCTTGCCGTCGTCATACTCCGCCTGGTCGAAGCGCGATGCCAGCCACTCGTAATCGACGTCCCATACCCGCGCCCAGTGTTTCCAGGCGCCTTCCGCCAACCCGTAATAACCCGGCAGGCTGTTGGAGTTCGGCCCCACGTCGGTGGCGCCCTGCACGTTGTCGTGGCCGCGGAAGATATTGGCGCCACCGCCCGATACACCGATGTTGCCCAGCGCCAATTGCAGGATGCAGTAGGCACGCACGTTGTTGTTGCCGATATGGTGCTGCGTGCCGCCCATGCACCAGACCAGGGTGCCGGGCCGGTTTTCGGCCATGGTCTTGGCAACCTTGTACACTTCTTCCCGGGGGACGCCGGTCACGTCGTGCACCACCTCGGGCGTCCACTTCCTGACCTCCTCCCGCACGTCCTCCATGCCGTAGACGCGCTGGCGGATGTACTCCTTGTCTTCCCAGCCGTTCTCGAAGATGTGCCACAGTATCCCCCAGATCAGCGGCACGTCGGTGCCGGGGCGAAAGCGCACGTACTGATCGGCATGCGCGGCAGTGCGGGTGAAGCGCGGGTCGGCCACGATCATGATGGCGCCGTTCTCCTTGCCGCGCAGGATATGCTGCATCGCCACCGGGTGCGCCTCGGCTGCGTTGCTGCCGATGAAAAACATGCACTTGCTGTTGTGCATGTCGTTGTAGGAATTGGTCATCGCACCGTAGCCCCAGGTGGCCGCCACGCCCGCCACGGTGGTGGAGTGGCAGATGCGCGCCTGGTGGTCGCAGTTGTTCGAGCCCCACATGGAAACGAACTTGCGGAACAGGTACGACTGTTCGTTGTTATGTTTCGATGAGCCCACCCAGAAGATGCTGTCCGGTCCGGATTCCTCCCGGATCTTGAGGATCTTGTCGCCGATCTCGTTGAGCGCCTGGTCCCAGGTGATGCGCTGCCACCTGCCGTTCACGAGCTTGGTGGGATATTTCAGCCGCCGTTCGCCGTGGCCGTGCTCGCGCACCGCGGCGCCCTTGGCGCAATGCGAGCCGAGGTTGAAGGGGTGATCGAAGGCCGGTTCCTGCCCGGTCCAGATGCCGTTCTGCACTTCCGCGATGATGCCGCAGCCCACCGAGCAATGGGTGCAGATGGTGCGCACGCGCTTGGTCTCCGCGTCGATCGGAACGCGCTGGAAGTTCGCTGCCTGCGCCCGCTGCATCATCGACATCGGCACTGCGCTCGCCGCCGCCAGGCCGCCCAGCGCGAGCCCGGAGCGGCGCAGGAAGGTGCGCCGATCGATCGCGTCCGGCAACAATCCGCCACCCCGAATCCCTGGGGATTCCTTTCTCATCAGCTTCATGACCCTGCCTCCTCGCTCATCTCCTAAGTCCCTTGTCCTGGAGCGCCTTCTCGCATTCAAAGGCTGGCGGTTCTGTAATACTCCTGGATATGCGGCGTCAGTCGATATCCCTTCTTCTCCAGGGCGGCCGGCGCTGGCGGCTCTTCCCGCGCGGCGGCCAACTGATTGCCGGCGGCACCACCCAGCGCGGCCGCGCCGCCCACGACCGCCATGCGCTTGAGAAATTCCCGCCGGTCTTGTTGCAACCCTGTCTTATACGATCGCCTGTTGCTCATCGCTGTCTCCTTGCACCTGCCTGCTTCGAAGCCGATCCCGGACACCGCCTCGCTGGTCACGCCGGCAGCACCAGATACTGGCTCTCTATTTCCAGAAAGCGCTCCCCGACCAGTCCCACGGCACGATAGAAACGCGCACCCTCCGCCCGTTGCAGGTCCGCGAAAAACCGTCCCATCCACGGCGCGAGGTGCCGCTGGAAAAAAGTGCGCTGCACCGTCAATCCCCCCTCGTCGCTGCCGTCGATCAACAGGCTCATGACCTCGCACAGGGCCGCCGCGTGATCCTCCGGCTCGTGCACCCCCGCCTGACGCTCGAAGCCGAGCGCTGCGAGATCGTTGCGCAACAGTGCCAGGGGCTGCTCCAGCAGAAACCCGGTGAGGTACCATGACCCATAGGGAACGAGTTCCCCGCGCCCGATCCCGATGAACAGGTTGAAGTACTCCTCGGCCACCCCCTCCGCGTGCGCCTGTTCCGCCGCCAGGCGCAGAGTCGCCCAGGCCGCCGCCATGTTCTTCCCGTCCCCCTTCGCTGCCTCGATTCCCCGGAGCAGGTCCAGCATCGCAGCGTCGGGGGCGCGGGCCAGCAGGTTGCCCAGCAACGCATAGGTCCGTGCCCGCACCCCGTCCTCTTGGTTCATTTGTTGTTCGTTCTTGATCGTCTGGAGTTCCGGCATCATGAGAACCTCGACCTGCTCCTGGATTGAGTGGCAATTAGCGCGCCATGGCGTGGCAGGAAATTCCCGGCAGTTCGGGAACCGCCTGACAAAACCCAGCCGCTCATCCCGAGAGCGGCCACGTCAAAATGACCCGAGTTGGCGCAATGTGACGCACTAAGGCTGCCGC
>JBAYZB010000069.1:0-15097 GCA_041672765.1 Gammaproteobacteria bacterium
ACTCGCGTGAGGTCAGCAAAAATTACCGGCGCGTTATTTTCGCAACCACAAAGTGGATGCGACAGGAGGGTAAAACTGCGGCCTGCCAGGTTTTTAACCTCTTGTTGCAACCACTGTGTGGTTGCAAAAATGGTGGGCGTGCCTGGAATCGAACCAGGGACTTCAACCTTATCAGGGTTGCGCTCTAACCAACTGAGCTACACGCCCAAATAAAGGTGGTAGGGGTTGGTGGAGGCAGCCGGGGTCGAACCGGCGACATCCAGCTTGCAAAGCTGGCGCTCTGCCAATTGAGCTATGCCCCCGCTTGGGCCCATTTTTACTCTCCTGAAGGTGACCAACCTGTGGTCGCCTTTACTCTCCTGATTGTGACCAACCTGTGGTCGCCTTTTACTCTCCTGTTGCGACCACTGTGTGGTCGCAATAACAATAACGCTGCGCTTGCGCGCCCTTTGAACCTCTCGGTTCAGAAGGGATACGGAATAAAACAAAACTCATGCCAACATTGTGGGTGCATGTTACCATGCCCCGATACCCCGAAGGGCATTTCACCTTCGTCGTCCGCATCGCTGCGGAGACTACTCCTTAGAAAGGAGGTGATCCAACCGCTGGTTCCCCAACGGTTACCTTGTTACGACTTCATCCCAATTACCACCCACACCTTAGACGGCTCCCTCCATTGCTGGTTGGTGCACCGGATTCGGGTGCAGACGGCTTTCATGATGTGACGGGCGGTGTGTACAAGGCCCGGGAACGTATTCACGGCGTCGTAGCTGATACGCCGTTACTAGCAAATCCAACTTCATGCGGTCGAGTTGCAGACCGCAATCCGAACTGAGGCCGGTTTTGGGGATTGGCTCCACCTCGCGGCTTCGCTTCCTATTGTACCGGCCATTGTAGCACGTGTGCAGCCCCGGATGTAAGGGCCATACTGACTTGACGTCGTCCCCACCTTCCTCCCGTGTGAACGGGCAGTCTGTTTAGAGTTCCCGGCATTACCCGCTGGCAACTAAACATAGGGGTTGCGTTCGTTGCTGGACTTAACCAAACACCTCACGGCACGAACTGACGACAGCCATGCAGCACCTGTATAACACCCTCGAAGGAATCCCTGTTTCCAGGGAGTTGCAGTTATATGTCAAACCCGGGTAAGGTTCTTCGCGTTGCATCGAATTAAGCCACATGCTCCTCTGCTTGTGCGGGCCCCCGTCAATTTCTTTGAGTTTTAACCTTGCGGCCGTACTCCCCAGGCGGTACACTTAACGCGTTAGCTCCGGGACTGGAGGGGTGAAATCCCCCAACCCCAAGTGTACACCGTTTATGGTCGGGACTACCAGGGTATCTAATCCTGTTTGCTCCCCCGACTTTCGCGCCTCAGCGTCAGTTACGTTCCAGAGATCCGCCTTCGCCACCGGTGTTCTACATGATATCAACGCATTTCACCGCTACACCATGTATTCCGATCTCCCCTCCCGTACTCTAGCGCGGTAGTTTCGGGTGCACTTTCCAGGTTGAGCCTGGAGATTTCACACCCGACATACCGCGCCGCCTACGCGCCCTTTACGCCCAGTAAATCCGAACAACGCTCGCCACCTCTGTATTACCGCGGCTGCTGGCACAGAGTTAGCCGTGGCTTCCTCTTAAGGTACCATCTACTCGGTTTGATGTTATCGCACCTCGCTTTTTCCCTTATGACAGGAGTTTACGACCCGAGGGCCTTCATCCTCCACGCAGCGTCGCATCGTCAAGCTTTCGCTCATTGCGAATGATCCTCGACTGCAGCCTCCCGTAGGAGTCTGGGCAGTGTCTCAGTCCCAGTGTGGCTGGTCGTCCTCTCAGACCAGCTAGCCGTAAGCCTTGGTGGGCCGTTACCCCGCCAACAAGCTGATGGCATACGGGCTCCTCATCAGGGGGCAGGTCCGAAGATCCCCACCTTTAACAGCCGCAACATGCGTTGCGGTGCCACATTCGGTATTAGCTACAATTTCTCATAGTTATCCCCACCCTGAAGACAGATTGCCCGTACATTACTCACCCTTCC
Organism: Gammaproteobacteria bacterium; assembly: GCA_041672765.1. Classification (GTDB taxonomy): domain Bacteria; phylum Pseudomonadota; class Gammaproteobacteria; order JBAYZB01; family JBAYZB01; genus JBAYZB01. The sequence goes on from JBAYZB010000069.1 coordinate 2,039, forward strand.
GCCACTCTCACCTGAACATCTCTTCCGAAGATTCGAATTATCAGGATCCCGTTCGACTTGCATGCCTAATCCACGCTGCCAGCGTTCGTTCTGAGCCAGAATCAAACTCTCAGTAAGAAATTTCTGGCTGCTCCTTTACAGTGAAATAAATTTCAAAGTAATGAACAGTTTTATTCATTATAATTTGCTAGCACAAGTTATGTCTATTCCGCATCCCCTCCGAATCGATGTTCGCGGGGACGCTCAAGCTTTCGGTTTTCAAAGAACAATTTGTTTGCGCCGTACTCGGGTCACTTAAGACCGTTTGTGGAGCGGTTGAACAAGTTAACATTAACGCATGGTTCCTGTCAACCCCCTCCCGACAAATAAATCAATTTATTTTCGGGTCAACCTCCTGCCGCGGTGCCGGGCGGTGAAGCCCTTTCCCGTGCAAGAAGCGCAAAGAATAGCATGACAGGCGAGGCGTGTCAACCGCTCTCTTGAAAAAAATTCATTTTTTTTGCGGCTGGTTTTTGGCGCATGGGAAATGCCGGTTAGTGCGACCACAAAGTGGTCGCACACACGAGGTTAAAAACCAGGGGCGGCAATGCGTTGATGGGCGCAAGTTTTACCCTCGAAAGGTTAAAAACCAGGGGCGGCAATGCGTTGATGGGCGCAAGTTTTACCCTCGAAAGGTTAAAAACCAGGGGCGGCAATGCGTTGATGGGCGCAAGTTTTACCCTCGAATTTGCGTCCACTCGGTGGTCGCAAAAAGTGGCCGCACAGACGAGGTTAAAACTGAAGGAAAAAAAAACCAGTTGGATGTACTTGATGCTGATTGATAAAAGTGATAGAATTGTCATGTTTATGTGGAAAATAATTTTTCAAAATAAGGAGGTTACACAAATGAACGGTATAAAAACAAACAAGAAACCGCTTCCTGCGCAAAGTACTTCAATATCCGGCTTTAGAAGCAGGGCATACGGGAGGCGATTCCCAAGTTCGCGGGCAGTGTCTAACGGTTTGAACATTCGGCAGATCAACCTGTTGGCGGGAAAAATTATTCTAGCGGCAACCTTTGTCTTCGGGGTTACCGGTGGCTATGCAGCGGAGTATTTTGTGTCGTCAGATGGCGGGCATATCACTCCATTTGAAAATTGGGGTACGGCTGCCACAAACATTCAGTCAGCTTTGGCTTTAGCCAATAACGGCAGCACAGTGTGGGTCTCGAACGGCAGTTATACGGTCACCCAAACACTCAGCATTTTAAACACAACCATGCAAGGATTCGGTGGTGAGCGCGCGGCGGTTGTGATCAACGGAAGCGGCAGTGTTCGTCCTTTCCTGCTCAACCATGCCTCGGCCATGCTCCGGGATCTGACAATAACGAACGGTCTCGCGGCGGACGTGACATGGAGCGGGAACGGCGGCGGACTCTATGTCAATGCCGGCACAGTCTCGAATTGCCTGATCACGGGCTGCGAAAGCATTGAAAAGGGCGGCGGCATCTACATGACAGCTGGCACGTCGATCGCCTGCCGGGTGAGCGGCAACACCTCGGGTAATATCGGCGGCGGACTTTACATCAATACTGCGGCGACGGTTGCGGGGTGTGAAATTATGGAAAACTCGGACTCTCCTGGAGCGCTGCAGAGTGCGGGCGGCATCTATCTCTACGGCGGGACGCTGACCAACTCTCTGATCGCGGGCAACAGTAGTTTGAACACAGGTGCTTACGCGGCAGGCGGGGTGAGTGTCAACGGCTGGCTAAGCTGTCTCGTAGCAGAGTGCGTGATCTCCAACAACACCTCACTCACGCGGACAGGCGGTATCTACGCAGGGCCTGGTACCCCGCTGTTGAAAAGCACAATTATCGAAAATTCAGGAGGATTGTATGGCGGAGTTTACATCAACTCCGGCGCAACGGCAAACAATCTGGTTTTCGAATGCCAGATCATCTCCAACGTGTCGAGCAATGATACGGACGCGGATGTAGCGGGTCTTTATATAAAAGGAGATAAGGCTTACATCAGGAATTGCCTGATAAGCCACAATGTGGCGCAAAATCCGGCAGGTAAACGTGCGACAGGCGGGCTGATGTCCAGCAAAGACTGCACAGTCGAATCCTGCACGATCGTCAGCAACGCCACGCTACGCTCGGGTTTGGGCACGGGCGGCTATTACGACGGGGGCGTCGCGAATCACCTGGTCAACTGCATCGTGTACGGCAACAAAAGCGGGATTGGTGCCTCATACAACAATCTGTATCTTGGTTTTTTAGCTAACACCAACCGCTTTCTCAACAACTGCACCATCAGCCAGTTGTACAAATACCTGCCCCCCAGCAACATAACCCTGCCTCCTGGGCTTGTCGATTACGAGAACGGCGACGCTCACCTGCTGGAAGACTCCCCGTGCTTCAACGCCGGCACGAACCAGATTTGGATGCTAGGCGCGGTTGACTTGGAGGGTAATCCGCGGTTGGACGCGCGTTATCGGATAGTTGACATCGGATGTTATGAACGGATCTGTCTACCCCCCAGCGGCACCTGCATAATGTTAAAATAAGGAGCGACAGTGTATGGAAGAGAGCGACAAGATATTCAAGCTGGGGTTTGTTCTGCTGGCCCTGTTTCTCCACTCAATACACCCTGGTGCGGCGAGCGCGTTTCAGGTGACCTCCACCGATTGCGCGGTGGTGCTGCCAGCGCAGACCAACGCGATCATAAATACGGCGGCGCAGGAGTTACGCAAGCATCTGAGCCTGATCTCCGGCAGCGAGATCCCGATCAAGACAGCAGATCAGCAGCAACCTGCTGACTGTTATCTCTTTCACATCGGTGTACCGGAGCCCGGCGACTCCAGCGTTCTGCTGGAGGAGGAGGCGCGGTGGTCGGTAGGGCCGGATGCAGCCTACCTCTACGGGCACGAAGCCGGATTGTCGCTGTTGTATGCGGTTTACGGTTTTCTAGAGGAGCAGTTGGGTGTGCGTTGGATCATGCCGGGCGACAATGGGATCGCGTACGAAAAACAGAGTGTTTTGAACCTGGTGCCTGGTGCTCGCACATTCCGCCCCGAGTTGCGGCAACGCCAGATGCGTTCAGGGGTTCAGGTTCGTCCGCTGCCGCCTAAACCGGCGAACGCCAGCGCGGCGGATGAAGAGGCCCGCCATAATTTAGAGACCAGAAATGCCTATGCGACGGACATGCTTGAGTGGCAGCGGCGCATGCGGTTGGGAAACCGCGGGGGAACGGTATACGGACATGCGTTCGGAAATTGGTGGGAGCGATACTCAAAAACAAACCCGGAGTACTTTGCGCTGAACAAATACGGGAAGCGTGAGCCTGAACGTATAGTGGAGCCCAAAGAGGCATCCCCTGTTTTCACCGCTAAGGAGCGAGGGAATGTGAAGTTGTGTGTCAGCAATCCCGGTGTTACAAAACAGATCGTTGACAACTGGGTCGCAGCAGGATCTCGCGGCGATTGGATCAACACCTGCGAAAACGATCTCGGCTGGGGGTTTTGCCGGTGCGACGCCTGTGTGGAGCTGGATGCCCGTAAACCGGAGGAGGCGTTCAACGACCACCTCTCCGACCGCTACGTATATCTCGCCAATGCGGTTACGCGGGAGGCGCGTGCACGCGGATATAAAGTTGGTGCAGCCTTGTATGCCTACAACCAAACCGAGCATCCGCCCCGCCGTCTTAAACTGGAACCAGGCCAGTTTGTCGGAGTGGTGCCAACCACGCTGGATCTGGATGAAACGCGCGCGCTGTTCGAAGGGTGGCGGACGGCAGGTGCGCCGGTGCTGCTATCAAGACCCAATCTGACCCGGTACTACCAGACCACTGCCCTTCCGATCGGGACGGAAAAACAGTTTTTCGAAACATTTCAGATTGCGTATAAGTGCGGCACGATCGGTGCGGATTATGACCGCCTGATGTGTCAGTGGACATTCCACGGCCTGTCGGACTATGCTTTGGCACGCTCATTTTCCGAACCTGACAAGCCGTTTGAATATTGGGAAGATCACTACTGCGCCGCATTCGGGCCAGCAGCGCCTGAGGTCAAGGCGTTCTTCGCTTACTGGCGCAACGAGGTATGGGAGAAACGGCTCAGGCCCAACTTGAAAGAGATTACGGAGCGTGGCAAGTGGTTCAATTTCGCCCGCGGGCTGGTGTGGTCGTCGTTGGATCTCTACTACCGCCCAGAGGATTTCGATCACACCGACGCTCTGCTAAAACTGGCAGCACCAAAAGCGAAAACAGATTTTCAGAGGGAACAGATCCTGAGCCTGACGCTAGCCAACAGGCATGCCCGTCTGGTGTTCAACGCGATTGCAGCACAGGGCGAGGACAAGTTCGCGCATGCCTTGGATTTATTGGAGTTCCGCCGGAAACATCCGGACGACTTCGGCATGGCGATGCCCATGGTCACAGCCCTCGAAGCAAAAGCCGGGGATGTAACGGGCGTGGTAACAGCGGAGAATCTGAAGAAATATCCGCTGCCCTGGAAAATCACGGATCTCCACTGGCGTTTCCGCCTGGACCCGGAGGATCGCGGTGCAACCGAAAAATGGCAGGGACAGCCATGGGATGAAAAACTGAAATGGAGCGCGCTGAGGACCGACTATTCGTGGAAGGCCCCCCATGAACCCCCGCCGGATATTGCGCAGACGCTGCGGACGTATGAGGGAATCGGGTGGTATGCCACACAAATCGAGGTTCCTGAAGCAATGCAAGGGCGTGAGGTGTACCTGTATTTTGGCGCGGTGGATAACTCATGCTGGGTGTATGTCAACGGACAATTAGCCGGAGAGCACCTGTTCACAAAGCCTGACGATTGGAGCACGCCATTCGAGATCCGCATTGATCCCTTCCTAGCCGTCGAAGACGGTAAGCAGGAGATCACTGTTCGTGTGAGGAACAAGGGCGGCTCAGGCGGTATCTGGAGGCGGGTGTGGCTGGTTTCCAAACACCAACCCAAATAAAGGAGCAACTTAATGAGCATTAAAATGGTTCGAAGAGAGTTTTTGAAACAGTCGGCTGTGTTTACCGCCGCGTGCGCGACAACTGCGGGATGCCGCGCGTTGCGTTCTGAACCGTCCCAGTTCCCAGCCTACGGCAAAACCCTTCAGGATCATCTCTGGATGTGGGGCCATGATTCAGGTGTGTACGACGGGCCGAATAATCCATATAACATTCCGCTCAGTCCGCCCATCAGCATGGCCGACGCAATCCAATATATGGGCATTCCTAATGTGTGCGCCATTCGCAGGGGTAAGCCTACGACAGAATATCTGCAGCAGTTCAATTCAGTCAAGCGAGTCTCCTGGGCGCTGTGCATGAGCAAGCGCAAGGATTCCGAATATGCGGATTTCAAGCGCGACGTGTTTAACCTGCGCGACACCCTGCCCAATCTGACCGGCTACTACCTCGACGATTTTTTTCGGCTGCATGGCCGTCCGGCATCTGAGAAGGACTCCGAGAATGTGCCTGCGCCGGCCGGACTCTCCATGGATGAACTGATCCAGTTGCGTGCGGAACTCGATGCCTATCCGCGCCGGCTCGAGCTGGCTGTGGTGCTCTACACACGCGAGCTCGGCCCGGCGATCCGTCCGGCAATGCAGTACATGGATACAGTCTCGCTCTGGATTTGGGATGGCAACGATATTCAAAAAATCGAGGAGAAATTCAAGAGGTACCGCGAACTGGTGCCGGACAAGCCGACACTGCTCGGCATCTACATGTGGAATTTCGGCGGACAGAAAGAGTTGGAAATGAGTTTTATGGTCAAACAGCTTGATTACGCGCTGAAACTTTACAAAGAGGGCCAAATCAACGGAATGATCTTCCACTGCACACCGCTCTGCAACAAAGGAATCGCCGCTGTGGAATACACCAAGAACTGGATTGCCAAACACGGTGGAGAAAAACGCTAGCAAGATATTCTGGTGATGGCGCATTTACCGCGTCAATCAGCGCGATGAGTGTGCGGTAAATCCGCAGGAGCGACGAAAAGAGAGTGACTATGAGGATAGCTATGATAAGGGCATATGGGATCAGTGTAGTAATGGCGAGCTTTGCATCCCTCGCGGTAGCAGGGGCTGTGCAGCGGGAGTACACGCTGGTCAATGACGGCAAGAGCGACGCAGTGATACAGATGAATCCACGTCCCACCGCGCCGGAGTTCCGTGCGGCTGTCGAACTGCAGGATTACATGAAACGGATTTCGGGCGCGGTGTTGAAACGCTCCACTTATCCAGCAGTCCACTCCCGTGTTGTAGGGGATAACGCCGAATTCGTCGAGATCCTGCCCGCCTCACTAGAGTACGCGCGTCTGCTGGTGCCCGAATCCGTGCGGGAGCGGCTCACCCAGTCGTCAAGCGATGACGCGTTTTACATCAAGACCGAAGGGTACCGGATCTTCATTGTCGGCAAAACGCCGATCGGCGCACTGTACGGCACCTATACCTTCATCGAAAAGTATCTGGGCGTACGCTGGCTGCATCCCGGTGTCGACGGAGAGTACTGTCCCACAGCAAAAACAATTACGATCGCGGCCATCGACGACTTTCAGGAGCCTGCTGTGGCACGGCGTTATTTGAACTGCTATGAGAAGTCGGTTGAGCCTTGGACTTTGGAGGAGGTCCGGACGTGGCAGATGCGGCGCAAAATGAACTTCAACTCGCGCTATCAATACCCCAACCGAAGCCGTGAGCACCTGGATTTTTATGCCTGCGGCAATGACCCGGTCTTCGGTGGCGGGCATGGGACGTTCGAGGCGTCGGTGCCGCAGAAGGAGTTCGCCCTTCACCCGGAATACTTCCCTTGGCGGGATGGAAAACGAATCTGCGAGGAACGCTCTCAACGCTGCCTCGCGAATCCAGAGGTGCAGCGGCGGGTCATCGCCTTTGTCACGGAGATGACCGCGTATGGCGCGCGGTTCTCGGTCAGCTTTCATGATTCAAGTTTCAAAAACTGGTGCCAGTGCGCCGACTGCATCAAGATGGGAACGTACAACGGCACCTTCACCGGCGCCAATCTGGCGCACCGGTTCACCAGCCTGGTGTCAGCGGCGGTGCTGGCCAAAAACCCGGATGCGGCGTTAGACGTTGACATGTACAACGTCTTCCGTGATCTGCCCACAGATCCCGGTATTCGTTATGATAATCGCGTCCGCGGACTCTACTGTCCGCATCAGCGCTGCTATATCCATCGGCTCGAAGATCCGAATAGCGGTTGCAACACCAAATTCCTCAACCAGATTCTAGAGTGGCGCAAACTGATTCCGAAATGCGGCATCTATGACTATTACTCGGTGGCACACTCGCCTTACGCTCCCATGGAATATATTCTGGCGCAGGACATCAAATTCTACAAGCAAATAGGCCTTGACAACTGGAACGAGGATGCCTGCAACACAAGCCCCATGATGGCAAGCAACTGGCAGCTGTATTATGTGGCGGCAGCCATGTTGTGGGATGCCTCAGCGGATGTGAATGACCTGATGACAGAGGCCTACAATGCCTATTACGGCAAAGCCCGCGAACCCATGAAACAGTACCATCTCTACCGCCGGGAACTCTGGGAGGGCGCGCCAGGGCATGTCGCGTACGGCGGTCCCGACCGGATCAACCACTGCCTGACCGTGGATGGTGCCGAGAAACGGCTGACCGGATATCTTGATGAGGCTGATCGGCTGGCGGGTGGCGATGCCGCACTCAAACGGCGGATCGCCACGGATCGCGGTTATCTGACGCGCTTCTGGATCGCTGGGGCCGCAAAACTCAAAGGATTAAAATCCGGACAGAATGACATACCAGTCAGTCGACGCCAGGGAACGCTTTCACTCGACGGTGTGCTTGACGAGGAGGCGTGGCGGCAGGCCCAGCCGGTGACCGGCTTCCTAACCCCTGAAGGGGCCGAACCCACGGAGCAGACGCGAATCAAAGTACTATACGATGACGAACATTGGTATGTGGGCATTGAGGCAATGACCGAACATGCGTGGTCGGCACTCAAGAGCGAGGCTAAAGAGCGCGACGGCGACGTCTGCTACGACGATTCCGTCGAGATTCTGCTGGCACCGCCGGAATCCGAGTATTATCACTGGATTATCAACAGCGCCGGCGTATTTTATGATGCCAGGCGCCGCGATCCCGCATTTGATTCGCAAGCGGAAATCAAGACCCGTGTTCTGAAAGACCGCTACGTGATTGAAGCGCGTATTCCCGTGAAACCCATGGGAGTCAAGATCCAGGACGGGCAGGTTTGGCGCATCCATTTCTGGCGCAACTGCACCAATCTGCAACCACCCAAGGCAACAGAGAGCAGTGCGCCGGACGGAACGGGACCACACAATGTGATACTGTTCCGACAGGCTGTGGTCGGTACACCCGTGTTATTGAACGGCTCCTTTTCCGAACTGGCCGATACACCGCCAGAGGCGTTGGCGAAAGGGAACCTCTCCGGCGCACGCTTTCCCGCAAGGTGGGGCGGCAATAATGCTCGACTGATCCAAGGGACGCACAACAAAAATCAGGTGGAATTACGGAACGGGTTGCTGTACGGTTTCCTCAATGTTCCGCTGACTGAAAAAGCGGGGCGGCTCATCGGTACGGCGCACGCATCGGGCAGCGGTAAACTAGATGCCTGGATCAGTTCCTGTATCCGGAAACCGGGAGACGACAAACTCGGGTTCGGCCACGAGATCCGGCATGTTGCAGGGAGCTGGACGCTTCAGGAAAAGAGCAGCGCGCTGACTTTCACGGTGGATCTCGCTCCATATGAAGCGGGATATCTATATTTAGGTGCCAGCGACAATGCGCTGATTGAATCGGTGGCAGTCACTCATACGACAAGGTAAAAAACAGAGATGAAATATCACAATATACGCGAACTGGCAACATGTGCCATAGGGCTGACAATGTGTGGCGGTTTAGGGCTTGGGACCACCTGTTTAGCGGCTGGTGGAACGGAGCTTCTTTCCAACAGGGGATTTGAGATTGTGGCCCCAGTGCAGCAGGCACATGAGCGCTGGACCTTTCCCGGCGGAACGCTGCCTGTGAGTTGGGAGCCGGAATACACGTATGGGGATGCGCAAGCTGAGGTAGTGCAAGCAGCGGGTACAACCAACCGCATGCTCCGGTTGAAGCGCGGAGCATTACGGCAGCGGCTCAATGTCGAGCCATCTGTGGAAGAGCGCGTGCTGACGATCAGCTTTGATGTCGGCGGACAGGATGTTACCTGCTTGATCCGGGTGAACGGGCGCGACTGTTTTTCCGTGACCAAACCGCTGACAAATGAGCTGCGCCGGTTTCAGGGGCAGTTTTTGATCAAGCCCGGGGAGCGGATTTCACGTTTCGCACTATGGTCTTATACAAATCAAGGCGGGGAGATCCTCATCGACAATGTCTCTGCCGTGCTTGAAGATACAACGGCAGCCGCTCCAGTGACAGACCAGAAGGTGGCAGTGCCGGCCGACTCCACCTCTGCGACGGTCTGGTTGCGGACCGGAGGACAGGGTGTGACTGTTACTGCTGAAGGTCGGACAGGGACGGTCGCACGGCTCATGTTTTATCCGTTCAGCCTTCCTATCACCGATAACAGTGAGCACGATGGTGTCACAATTGTCACGCGCGTGCTGAAAGATGCGGGTGTCGCGGTCTCGGGATTGCCGCAGGAGCTGCGGCGTTATGTACGGCCGAATATCATGGGCTACAAACCCGAAAACATGCAGCCGTTTATGAAGGAGTGGCCCACCCTGCCGTCCGCGCGAAATGTGCGCCTCCCCCTGACGCTCCGCTGGAAAGGAGAACAGGTCACTTGCCTGCTGGATAGTCATTACATCGGCACTTTCCAGTCGCAGGGCGGTCTGCAGCGTCTGTCACTCTCGTGCGCGCAGGGCGATGGCGAGATCAGTACGCCCAAGTTTTCGACTGAGCCTGAGCAGCCTTATTACGAGAGTGTACCGCCCAGAGCCTTTTTAACGGGGTCCTCTGATCAAAATATAGCGGCGGAGTGGTTCGCTGTGCCCGGAGCACCTGGTAAAAGCGTGCCCTGCCTGCGCCTGATGACGAACGGGGTGGACCTAGGCATCACATCCCGCCACCGGGCTTGTTATGATCACCGCTACACATCGCGGAGCCCCTTTGACGCGCACCGGGAGTCAATCATGGTGGCCGTGCCAGCCGAACAATACACGCGCGCCTGGGTGCTGTGCGCCCTTGATCCCGCTCCGGAAAAAGATTCATCGATCACAGCGCGGCTAACCCGCTTCGTTTCAGGAGGCGCATTCAGCGGGAGAGGGCGCGAGAGTCTGGCCGACACAACCGTGCGCCTGCCGCGCGCCGATGAGCCAGTTCCCGAAGGACTGACGCGTGTCGGCGAGGTGATGATCGGAGACCAAAACGTACCGCTCTGGCTGGCTGAGATCACGCTGCAATCCAGCGCGATTCAGGATCTCATATTTGATGATGTGGGTCCCAAGATGCAAAGAGAACCACTGCGCCCGGGACTTGACTTCGAACTGCTTGGACCGCTTATGATAGAGGCGCATCCCCGTACCGACACACGACACTGGCCGCTGGAAAGCCCGGTGAGCGGTGTGCGCGTTTACGGGGTCACGCTGGAAAAACCGGCGGTGGAGATGGAGGTGCGCCCAACTCAAGCGGGAAATGTGTTTCATAACGCGGAGAAACCTGAGTTGCATGTGGCGCTCCGCACAAAACAGAGCGGAACCTACACATTGCGCTGGACAATCCACAATGCTGAAGGGAAACTGGTTGCTTCAAAAAAGCGGACGCTGACGCTGGAGGCTGGTGAGGATGAACGTATGATTGCGGTTGATCTGGCGCAGCGACAGACAGGGTGGTATGAAATCGACCTCTGTTTCGAGCAGGGAAACCGCCAGCTGTTGAGCCATGCCGCATCCTTTGCCCTTTTAGGGCAGGATACGCGTCAGGCCACCATTGGCACCTCGCCCTTCGGCACATGGTGGTATACGCATCACTACTGTCCCAAAGATCCCGCACTTGGTGCGGGGCCACTGTCGCTGAAAGCCGGTCTGCGCCGCAATGCCGGCGCAAGCTCCAATGAGGTGGCGCTGGCCGCGTGGAAAACCACAGCCGGCTCGATCGGCTGGCCAGGTGCGCTGCTGGCCGGCAATGTGCCGGATGAGGCAATCCGGCAGTGGATCGACAAGGCGGTCATCGCTTTTCCCAACTGTCGTAATATCATGATTTTTCACGAGAATGCCGGATGGCCTTACCGTGTGGCGCCGGAACTGATCGGCAGGAAACCGCTGCCTGAAGATGAGTTTCCAAACGCCGATTTACTTTTCAAGCAGGCCATGCGGCTAGCCGAGATTGTTCGGACACACTACCCTGATTTGGAAATCATGCTGGGCAACAGCCTGGGGTGTTCGGAGCTGATCGCCGAGATGTTGCGGCGCGGTTTTCCCGAATCCTATGCGGACTTTCTTGGTCTGGAAGTCGTGGGGCGCACAGGACAGCCGGAGAAACTCTGGGCCGGGGGGCAGCAGAGCGCCTGGACAATGCGCGAAATCGCACGGCTACACGGCTATCACCGCTGGCGCGTGACCAGTTGTGTAGAGAGCAACTACCGGCACGACCGCCTGTTGGGGCAGCAGCTTCAGGCCGAGTGGTATGTGCGCGACGCCTTGCTCCTGATGGCTTACCGCGCCCCGCATATCTCGATCGCCGTCCTGACCGACACCGGCAACAGCTATAACTCGGGCTTCTGGGGCGGCACCGGACTCTGCCGCCGGTACCCCTTCCAGTATCCCAAAAAATCGTATGTGGCAATGGCGGCATTGACGAAAACTCTGGACTGCGCCGAACTGACGCGTGAGGTGCCGACTGGGTCGTTCTCAGTGTATGCGCTGGAATTCAAACGTCCCGACAACCGCTGGACCTACGCGCTCTGGACCGGACACGGCACGGCTGATCTGAAGTTGCGGTTTTCTGAAAACAGCCGCTATGAGTTGACGGATCTGTATGGACGCACAAGTGCGGGCTCAACGTTTTGGGGTTGGCGAAGACTTTCGCTGCAGGCCGGGACAGCGGTTCAGTATCTGACAACATCTGTACCGATCAAATCCATCACATGCGGGGTGAGGACTTATCCTGATGAACCCACCTCAGAAGAATGGCGCGTTGTCGCACCGATGGATTCGCTCTCGGATTGGCAGCAGGTGTCAGGTCCTGATCCTCTGCTGGAAGAGACCACCCGTACGGAACTGCCCTACCGCACAGCCGGAAACTTTGAAGTCAGGTCTGTGGTGGATGAACAAAAAGGGGCGTGCCTGGAGGTTGAACTGCTGGCCAACACAAACCTTCCCGCGCTGATGAACGAGTATACGGTTCTCAGGCTCAAGCATCCCTTGGAACTGAAGGAGAATCCTGAAACCCTTGGTCTTTGGGTCAAAGGCAATTCAGGGTGGGGCGAGGTGTATTGGGAGATTGAGGATGCCAATGGGGTGCGCCGTCTCTCTTGCGGCACAACCGTGCACGGCACCTCATGTTTCGATTATGACGCGCGTTTGGCAACAGTCAACTTCGACGGCTGGAATCTCCTTTGTATGCCGGTGACGGAGAATTCATCGATCCGGGATCTTTCGACTGGCAGCGTGGGAAATCTCTGGCAAGCCGAGAAGCCTGGATCTGTGGCGTATCCGATTCGGCTGACAGGGGTGGCGGTTTCGCTGCCGCCGCATGCTCTTTACCTGACAGAGATGGAACCACTCCGTCAAGTGCTCAGGATAAAAAACGTATGTGTGCGTGATGCGCTATGCGCGCTAAATGCGGGGCAGCCGTCTGACGGCGCTCCCAATAAAAAAGGCAAGGAAGGAAACAGAAAATGAAGACAACGAAACGTGTAAAAAGTGTGTTTCAGGCTGTTGGTAAGCTCTTGCTCGTGCTGGGGTTGACCATCGGTGAAGGTCGGGCGGATGTACTGACCTGGGTGGGCGGAACGAATGCGTGGCATGATGTCGAACATTGGACCAACTGGGCATTGCCCACGGCCACACGCGTGCCGGTTGATGGCGACACGGCGG
>JBAYZB010000070.1:0-15065 GCA_041672765.1 Gammaproteobacteria bacterium
GGCAAGCCGAGTCGCCGAGCGGCCTGGTCGCGCTCAAGAACCCGGTTGATGGCCAACCCTTCCTTGTAATAGTCATCGACGACCAAACCATCCGACGTACGCATGGCGATCACAAGCGTAACTATGCCCGCCACCACCACACTTGCGGGCAATGCGATCAGGAACCACGGCCAGAATTGGCGATACCACGGAGGGATATCAGTCGCTTGAGTCAAAGCATTATCTCCTTGGTCCTACGAAGCGTCCGGTCTCGGTCACCCTCAAATCAGGGGCATCGATGGCCTCCAGAACGAATTCCACTTCAGTACTGGCAGCTTTGAGCGTTTCCGGATCGACGCTTACACCTACCGGCAGATTCAACACCTCGCCCGCAGGCACATGGATGGCGTCATCGCGAATGGAGAGTATGGCCCCTTCCAGGCCAACGACACTCAGGCGATAGGTGTGTGGTTGCTCGTCCATATTGATCACCTTCATGGTGTAGACGTTTTCCACCCAGCCCTCATTGGTTTCCCGATACAGGGTATTGCGGTCACGAATGACATCGAGATCCAAGGGCGTGCGTGTCGCAATCGCGTAAAACAGCGCACCCACGATCACGGTCATCAGGGTACCGTAGACGACCATGCGGGGACGGAGAATGCGAGTTGTCTTGCCCTCCAAGGCGTTCTCCGTCGTGTATCGGACCAAGCCCCGCGGGTAACCCATCTTGTCCATGATTTCGTTACAGGCATCGATACAGGCGGCGCACCCAATGCACTGGTACTGCAGGCCGTTGCGGATATCGATGCCGGTCGGGCAGACCTGCACACAAATTTTGCAATCGATACACTCGCCCAGACCAAGCGCCTTCGGATCGGCACCCCGCTTGCGCGAGCCGCGCGGCTCACCCCGCTTCTCGTCATAGGAGATGATCAATGTGTCCTTATCGAACATCGCGCTCTGGAAGCGCGCATAGGGACACATGTAGATACATACTTGTTCCCGCAGAAAACCGGCGTTGCCGTAAGTGGCAAAGCCATAGAACAGCACCCAGAAGGTTTCCCACGGCCCGGTGCTGAACGTGATGATGTTGGTCCACAGCTCCTCAACGGGGGTGAAATAACCTACGAACGTAAACCCGGTGTAAAGCGAGAAAACAATCCAAAGCGTCTGCGTAATGGCTTTCTTGGTGATCTTCTCCGCGGTCCAGGGTCCCCGATCGCGCTTCATCCGTGCGGTATGATTCCCCTCCACCAGCCGCTCCATCCACAGATAGACCTCGGTCCACACTGTCTGCGGACAGGCATATCCGCACCACAGACGGCCGGCCAACGCAGTGAAGAAAAACAGCGCCAGCGCTGCGATGATCAACAGCAGCGCCATATAGAAGAAATCCTGTGGCCAGAACGTCCAGCCAAAAATGTAGAACTTGCGTTCGGGCAGATCGAACAGTACCGCCTGCCGATCCCCCCAAGATATCCACGGCACAACATAGTAAATGCCGAGCAACAGGATCACGCTCAGCCTGCGCAGAACCGTGAAAATCCCGCGGGTACTCCGCGGATAGACCTTCTTGTGCTTGGCATAGAGCCCTTGCTCAGTGGGCTCCAGATCGGGGGTTGATATGGGTTTAGGCGGTTTCATGTCGTTCATGGGATAGGCCTTAGACGCAGTATACCACTTGCCGCAGGGTATCCAGATACGAACGCGCCGGAAATGACAAACGTCAATACCGGCGCGAGGAAATGTTCGTTAAGAACAAGTAATGATTAGAAAAAATCAGAGTATCACTCTGCCACTGGATTACGAGCGCTTCAAATATGCCGTGACGAAAAAGATCGCCATGCCGATTATGAAGACGATCGTGAACAAAGAAAGAATGCCTACCCAGTCATCGAATAGAAGTCCGAACACACCCATGGGCGCTCTCCACTTTTGATGTTTTACCTTTGGTGCTTTCACCCCCACCAGGCTCGGGGCAAAAGCCCCGAGCCGGTAGAGACTTTCAGGTGCAGGCCGCTACTTGGCCGACAGGCTGTAGATATACGCCGCCAGCAGGTGCACCTTGTCCTCGCCAAGGAAATTGCCGTGAGCGGGCATCACGCCGTTACGGCCGTTGGCAATGGTCTGTTTGATGGCACCCGCAGACGCGCCGTACAACCAGATGTTATCGGTCAGGTTAGGCGCCCCCAGTGCGGTATTGCCTTTGCCATCCATACCATGGCAAGCGGCACAGTTGGTCTCGAAGATCGGCTTGCCCGCCGCGGCGAGGCCGGCGTCCACGTTACGGCCGCTCAGGCTTTGCACATAGGCTGCTACCTGTTCGACACCTTGGTCGCCGA
Source organism: Gammaproteobacteria bacterium (assembly GCA_041672765.1). Classification (GTDB taxonomy): domain Bacteria; phylum Pseudomonadota; class Gammaproteobacteria; order JBAYZB01; family JBAYZB01; genus JBAYZB01. The sequence goes on from JBAYZB010000070.1 coordinate 2,325, forward strand.
TGATCGGCCCCCACGCCGGCATCGCGCCTTGGCGGCCATTCATAATGCTAGCCTTGATGGCTTCGGGTTCACCCCCCCACAGCCAATCATCGTCCTTCAGGCTCGGAAACCCGGGACCACCACCCGCATCGGAACCATGACAGACCGCGCAGTAGTTGAGGTACAGCCGATGGCCGATCTTCGTCGCCTCGGGATCCTTGGCCAGCGCCGCCAGATCCTGGCTGGCATACCGCTTGAAGATCGGGGCGTACCGCTGCTCCGCCGCCGCCATCTCCTCCTCATACTGGCTTTCCTCAGTCCATCCCAGGATGCCCTGGAACTTGCCGAGCCCCGGATAGAGCGCGAAGTAGACCAGGCCGAACACCATCGTGCCGTAGAACAGCCACAGCCACCAGCGCGGCAGCGGGTTATTGTACTCCTGCAGGGTTTCATCCCAGGTGTGGCCGGTGACATCACCGGCCGCCGCCTCGCCCTCCCGGCGCTTGCTGGCCCATACGATCAGCCACCAGCAACCGAAAACGTAGCCGAGGCTGAGCACGATGATGAACCAGCTCCAAAAGTCACTCGTAAACACAAAATCGTTCATTAGTGGGCTCCTTAATTACTTGCCGTGGAGGTCCTCATCCGCGAAGGGCAGATTGGCTGCCTCCTCGAACGCGCGCTTACGCCTGCCACTGTAGGCCCATACACATATCCCGATGAACACGATGAACATCAGAACGGTATGGATCGAGCGGAACAGATTGATGAGTTCCTCCATGGCTTTTACCTCACGGTCGGGATGACGGTGCCCAGGCCCTGCAAGTAGGCCACGAGCGCATCCAACTCGGTCTTACCCGCAACCTGCGCAGCAGCGTTCGCGATCTCCTCGTCCGTGTAAGGCACCCCGAGAGCCCGCATTGCACGCATCTTTTTAGCGGTCAACTCGCCCGTCAGCTTGTTCTCGTCAAGCCACGGATAGGCGGGCATCACCGACTCCGGCACCACATCGCGCGGATTGATGAGATGCGCGCGGTGCCAGTCGTCGCTGTAGCGACCACCGACGCGGGCAAGGTCGGGACCGGTACGCTTGGAGCCCCACTGGAACGGGTGGTCATATACGAACTCACCCGCCACCGAGTAGTGGCCGTAACGCTCGGTTTCCGCACGGAACGGGCGAACCATCTGAGAGTGGCACAGATAGCAGCCTTCCCGGATGTAAACGTCGCGTCCTTCCAACTGCAACGCGGTATAGGGCTTGAGGCCCGCCACCGGCTCCGTGGTGCTCTTCGTGAAGAAGAGCGGAACAATTTCGACCAAGCCGCCGCCCACGATCACCAGCAGGATGCATACCAGCAGCAGACCTAGATTTTTTTCGACAACTTCATGACTCATGGCTTTACCTCCTGATTAATGCGCCGCCACAGCCGGAATTGCGGCCTCGGCCGGCTTGGCGCCAGCCACGGTCTTCCAGACGTTGTAGGCCATGATGAACATGCCCACCAACACCAGGGCGCCGCCCAGGAAGCGTACGAAGTAGAACGGATGCATGGCTGCCACCGACTCAACAAAGCTGTAGGTCAGCGTGCCATCCGGGTTCACCGCACGCCACATCAAGCCCTGCATGACGCCGGACATCCACATCGATGCGATGTAGAGCACCACGCCAATGGTGGTGATCCAGAAATGCACCTCGATCAGCTTGGTGCTGTACATCTGCTCTTTACCGAACAGGCGCGGAATCAGATAGTACAGCGAGCCCACGGATACCATCGCCACCCAACCCAGAGCACCGGAGTGCACATGACCGACGGTCCAGTCGGTGTAGTGGGACAGCGCATTCACCGTCTTCACGGACATCATCGGACCCTCGAAGGTGGACATGCCGTAGAAGGAGATGGACACGATCAGGAACTTGAGGATGGGATCGGTGCGCAGCTTATGCCAGGCGCCCGACAGGGTCATGATGCCGTTGATCATGCCACCCCAGGAGGGAGCCAGCAGGATCAGCGAGAACACCATGCCGAGAGACTGTGTCCAGTCCGGCAGCGCGGTGTAGTGCAGATGGTGCGGGCCGGCCCACATATACGTGCCGATCAGCGCCCAGAAGTGCACTACCGACAGGCGATAGGAGTACACCGGACGGTTCGCCTGCTTGGGCACGAAGTAATACATCATGCCGAGGAAGGCGGCGGTGAGGAAAAAGCCCACGGCGTTGTGGCCGTACCACCACTGCACCATGGCATCAATGGCGCCAGGGTAGATCGAGTAGGACTTCGGCGGGAACGCACTCACCGGAAACTCCATGCTATTGACGATGTGCAGGAGTGCCACGGCGAGGATGAAAGCAGCGTAGAACCAGTTAGCCACGTAGATGTGCTTGACCTTGCGCGTGGCGATGGTGCCGAAGAAGACGATGGCGTAGGTCACCCAGACCACGGCGATCAGAATGTCGATCGGCCATTCCAGCTCGGCATATTCCTTGCCGGTGGTAATACCCAGCGGCAGGGTGATGGCGGCCAGCAGGATGATGAGCTGCCAGCCCCAGAACGTGAAGCTGGCCAGCGGACCACCGAACAGCCGCGTCTGGCAAGTGCGCTGCACCACATAGTAAGAGGTGGCGAACAACGCACAACCCCCAAAGGCAAAAATCACCGCGTTGGTATGCAGCGGCCTCAGGCGGCCAAAGGTCAGCCAGGGAGTATCAAAGTTCAATGCGGGCCAAACCAGTTGGGCAGCAATGAGCACGCCGACGAGCATGCCCACGATACCCCACACCACCGTCATGATGGCGAACTGGCGCACGACCCGATAGTTATAAGTGGTCTGCGTTTCCATCAAGGTTCCTCTTTAAAGTTGCCCTCAAAACAAGTGCCAGCCAACCCTTGGGCGATCACAAAAACAGCGGTAGCGCCCTCCTGGCCTCAAGAAAACCGGAAGACCGCTGTCGTTGTGATCCAAGCCCCGCCTCTAGGACGCGCCTGTTGGCGACAGGGACCAACCCCAAAAATCCTCTATCGCCAACAAAGTAGGGTGCGGCTAATGTGCTGATAGGGGCGCGCCAAGACAATGACGTACGTCAATAAACGCCCATGTGTGAAATCACGCAGTTGGCCTGAGATTCTCGACCAAAAAACCATGAAAAACACAAGCTATTGACGTTGCGAGATTTTTGGTACGACAGGCAATTACCCGACAGATTCGATGTAATTGAGGGCAGCAACCACCCACATCACGTGATACATCAACAAAAAACCGGAAGGGCTTGATTGGCCGGAAACAGGGACGGCTACACGCCGTTGACGGACTTGGAGCTTGCCATCGGCCCGGAGACACCAGCCCTGAGACTCAGCTCATCTATATCGCGCAACAGAATATGCTTGCGCTGGACCGTCACCAATCCTTCTTCCTGAAAGCGGGTGAACAGACGGCTGACTGTCTCCACCGCCAGCCCGAGGTAATTGCCGATATCGTTTCGGGACATGCTCAGATAGAACTCCCGCGACGAAAACCCGCGCCGTTTGAACCGGGCGGACAGGCTCACCAGAAAAGCCGCAAGCCGTTCGTCGGCAGATTTTTTTCCTAAGAGCATCAAAAGATTGTGATCCTGCAAGATCTCCTTGCTGAGAATGCGCAAGAGCTGGCGCTGTAAGGTGGGCATATGGTCGGCCAACTCCTCGAGACGATCGAAGGGGATCTCGCACACGGAGGTGGTTTCCAATGCCTTGGCAGCGCACGGATGGCACTCGCCGTTGATGGCGTCGAGCCCTACCAGTTCCCCCGGCAGATGGAAGCCGATGACCTGCTCATGCCCATCCTCTGTCATCGCATAGGTCTTGAGAGACCCGGCGCGCACCGCATAGATGGCCTGGAATGGATCGCCTATCCGGAACAGGTGCTCTCCACGCCTGAACGGACGTCTGTGTTTGATGATCCGGTCCAGTAACTCCAGGTCCGCTTCACCAACCCCAATGGGTAGGCACAATTGGAACAGGCTACAATCCTTGCACGCGATCCGGATGTTCGAAATGTTGATTACGTTTTTGTCAGTGGACATTAAACCGGTCCCGGCGCTAGGGATGGCAGTTGAACACAGGGTACATTGCCAGATTTGTTGACGACAATCAATGAAATCTCCGCCAGAACTCCAACCAGTCCTGTAGAGTTGATGTTCAAAACATTCCTTTCCCGGTATCCTATGGCATGGCATTCCCGCCTGGGCACGGATTGTGATGAGCACGCAGACAACGGCTGAGCGAAAAGCCACGGTACAGCGCACGACACTGGAGACTCGCGTCGAGGTCTCCGTCAACCTTGACGGCAACGGAAAGGGCTCGTTTCACACGGGTGTACCGTTTCTCGAACACATGCTCGATCAGGTCGCCCGGCACGGCTTGGTCGATTTGGATGTTCGTGCGGATGGCGACTTGCATATCGATGCCCATCACACCGTAGAGGATATCGGCATCACGCTGGGCCAGGCGTTCCACCGGGCACTTGGCGACAAGAGAGGCATATGCCGCTACGGACACGCCTATGTCCCCCTGGACGAAGCACTATCTCGGGTCGTGATCGATTTTTCCGGCCGGCCGGGCCTGGAATACCATGTTGCATTTTCCCGATCCCATGTCGGGGATTTCGAAGTCGACCTGTTCCGTGAATTCTTCCAAGGCTTCGTCAATCACGCGCAGGCGACCCTGCATATCGACAACCTGCGCGGAGCCAACGGCCATCATATTGCGGAAACCATATTCAAGGCGTTCGGCCGCGCGGTGCGCATGGCTGCCGCAGCTGATCCCCGTTTGGGCAACACCTTGCCATCGACCAAGGGGAGCCTCTGATCGGACCCGGCGCGCGGCATATCGTCATAGAGGCACTCTTCTCCGTCCCACTAAGTCATTGGTGAAACTCCCGGCATGACTACCATCGCGGTTATCGACTACGGCATGGGTAACCTGCGATCCGTGTCCAAGGCGGTCGAGTGCGCGTCCGGCGGGGCACGGATATGCGTCACGTCCGAATCCGCGCAGATCAGCCGGGCCGACCGCGTGGTGCTGCCCGGCGTCGGCGCCATTCGCGACTGCATGGCCGAGTTGCGTCGGCTGCACCTTGACGAGGCGGTCAAGGAGGCGGCCCGGACCAAACCGTTTCTCGGCATTTGCCTCGGTATGCAGGCGCTACTGGAATTCAGCGAGGAAAATGGCGGCACGGCCGGCATCGGCCTCTTGCCGGGACGGGTGCTGCGTTTCCCGGAGAATCTGCAGGATCCCGTGACGGGCGAGGCGCTAAAAATCCCGCACATGGGCTGGAATCAGGTGCACCAGACCCGGGCGCACCCGTTGTGGAAGGATATCCCCCAGGACAGTCGGTTCTATTTCGTGCACAGCTATTACGCAGCGCCCGCAGCGGCAGAGCTCGTAACCGGCACCACGCCGTACGGGTTCGAGTTCGCATCTGTCATCGCGCGCGACAACATCTTCGCCGTGCAATTCCACCCCGAGAAAAGCCAGCGCGCCGGCCTGACGCTGCTGGCCAATTTCGCCCGATGGGATGGACACGTATAGTTGAACAGGTTTTCTGTATCACATTCCTCGATTCCCACAACACCAGCTAGTGAGGATAGGTCACAATGTTGTTGATACCCGCCATTGACCTCAAGGATGGGAAGTGTGTGCGCCTGCGGCAGGGACGAATGGACGACGAGACAGTGTTCTCGGACGACCCGGTCGCCATGGCCGGCCGCTGGGTGGACGCGGGTGCAAGGCGTCTGCACCTCGTGGACCTCAACGGCGCGTTCGCCGGTCGCCCCGTCAACGCCCAGGTAATAAAGGACATCACGAGCGCCTATCCGGATATCGAAATCCAGGTGGGGGGCGGAATCCGTGATGAGGAAACGGTATTGACCTATCTGGAGGCCGGCGTACGCTACGTCATCATCGGCACCAAGGCCGTCAGTACGCCCCATTTCATCAATGATCTATGCATGGAGTTTCCAGGGCATATCATCGTCGGACTGGACGCGAAGGAGGGCAAGGTGGCGGTGGACGGCTGGTCGAGGCTCTCCCAGCACAACGTGATCGACATGGCCCGGCGTTTTGAAAAGGACGGGGTCGAAGCCATCGTGTATACCGATATCGGCCGGGACGGCATGATGCGGGGAGTCAACGTGGAGGCAACCCTGGCCCTGGCCCGCGCGATCAACATCCCGGTGATCGCCTCCGGCGGAATTACCACGCTGGACGATATCCGGGCCCTCGGTGAAGTGGCAGCGGAAGGCATTATGGGCGCAGTGATCGGCCGGGCCTTGTATGAAGGCACCGTGGATCTTGTCGAGGCCCTTGCACTTGCCGCACGTTATAAATAGGAGTGAGGCAGCCCTGGGAATACGGTAGAGGCAGCGCCGTTCCGCTTCTCAAAACTTCGATATCCTGCAGTCTAAACTTTATAAGCATCTGAATTATATGGGATTAACCAAACGCATCATTCCCTGTCTGGACGTGGATGGGGGCCGTGTGGTCAAAGGCGTGCGGTTCGTCGAACTCCGCGATGCCGGCGATCCGGTCGAGATCGCCCGCCGCTATGACGAACAGGGCGCCGACGAACTCACCTTTCTCGATATCACGGCGAGCTCCGACGAGCGCGAGACCATGGTCCACGTCGTGGAACAGGTGGCGAGCCAGGTGTTCATTCCGCTGACGGTCGGGGGTGGAATCCGCAAGGTGGAGGACGTCCGCCGCATGCTGAACGCGGGCGCCGACAAGGTGGCCATCAACACCGCGGCGGTGCACAATCCGGAGTTCGTCGGCGAGGCCGCCGCGCGGTTCGGTTCCCAATGCATCGTCGTGGCCATCGACGCCAAGGCCGTGCCCGCCGAGGACGGACGCCAGCGCTGGGAGATATTCACCCACGGCGGCCGCAAGCCCACCGGGCTGGACGCGGTGGAGTGGGCACAGCGCATGGCGGCCTACGGCGCCGGCGAGATCCTCCTCACCAGCATGGATCGCGACGGCACGCGGGAAGGCTTCGATCTCGCCCTGACCCGCGCCATCAGCGAGGCGGTTCAGATTCCGGTGATCGCCTCCGGCGGGGTCGGCCACCTGGATCACCTGGTGGCCGGCATCAAGGAGGGCAAGGCGGATGCCGTACTCGCCGCCAGCATCTTCCATTTTGGCGAGTTCACCATCGAGCAGGCGAAACGCTACCTCGCCGCCCATGGAATCGAGGTCCGGCTGTAGCCTGATCCGCGCAATTCCGTCGGAATCCATGTAGATTATTGTCACACGGGCGCTCTATCGAACACTTTCCACCCTTTTCGGCGCATACTTTATGAATCAGGCTTGGCTGGACGCGATCAAATGGACGAGCGAGGGCTTGGTCCCGGTCATTGCCCAGGACGCGGGCACGGGGGAGGTTCTCATGTTCGCGTGGATGAACCGGGAGGCCCTGGCACTGACCGCCGCGGAGGGGCATGCGGTCTACTGGTCCCGTTCGCGGCAACGGTTGTGGCGCAAGGGCGAGGAATCGGGACACCGTCAGATCGTCAAGGAGATCCGCCTGGACTGCGACAACGACGTGGTGCTGTTGCGCGTCGAGCAGCAGGGAGGCATCGCGTGCCACACCGGCCGGCGCAGCTGTTTTTTCCAGCAACTTCAGGAAGGGCAATGGGTTGCGACAAATCCCGTGCTCAAAGATCCCAGGGACATATACCGGTAATGGCAACGGATACCCTTGATCGCTCCGGGAATTTCGAAGCGAACGATGTTCTGGCGCGGCTTGCCCAAGTCCTGGAGGAGCGCAAGCACGCCGAACCGGGCTCATCCTACGTCGCCTCGCTTTATGCAAAGGGACTGGACGCCATATTGAAGAAGGTGGGGGAGGAGGCCACCGAGACGGTTTTAGCGGCCAAAGGCGGCGATGCGAATCAGATCGTTTATGAAACGGCCGATCTGTGGTTTCATACCTTGGTGATGCTCGCGCACCAGGGCCTCGGACCGGATCTGGTGCTCCGGGAACTGGCCCGACGGTTCGGCCTATCCGGGCATGCGGAAAAGGCGAGCCGCAACAAACCAGAATAAAATAGAACCCGCAAACCGACAGGACTCCAAAGGTCCGCCTCCCGCGCTGGGCGGGACCGCGGCCTCGTCCTATGACTTGCCACTGAGGAGACACATATGGGCGCATTTAGCATCTGGCACTGGCTGATCGTACTGGCAATCGTACTGCTCCTGTTCGGCACCAAGCGCCTGCGCACGCTGGGCGGCGATTTGGGCGAGGCCATCAAGAGCTTCCGCCACGCGGTGAGGGAAAACGAGGGCGCGGACGAGACCGAAAGCGAGAAAATCAGCCATAAGGAAGGCAGCGTGATCGAAGGCGAGGCCACCAAGGAGAACCGCCGGGCTTGACACTCCCGGCGGCAGGTCATCTCCCTGACTTGGCGCAAACCTCATGTTTGATATCAGTTTCTGGGAACTGGTCATTATCATGATCGTAGCCCTGCTCGTGGTAGGCCCCGAGCGGCTGCCGCGGGTGGCGCGCACGATCGGCCTATGGGTCGGCAAGGCGCAGAGTTTCGTCCGCACCGTCAAGGCGGATATCGACAAGGAGCTTGCCACGGAAGAGTTGCGCCGCACCCTGGCCAAGCAGGCTCAGATTCCCGAATTGCAGGAACTGGTGGATGAGGTGAAGACCGGCATCCAGCCGCCGACCGGTGCTCCTGCGCCCAAGCAGGAACCGCCGGTCAAGGCCGTCCCGGATCAGCCGCCGGCACAGACGCCCGCCACCCCCCCGACAGACAGACCGCATGACGGGACAACCTGACATACCCGGCACCTCCCCGGACGCAGAACAGCCGTTCGTCTCCCATTTGCTGGAGTTGCGAGATCGGCTGCTGCGCGTGGTCATAAGCGTCCTGCTGGTGTTTCTCGCACTGGCGTGGTTTGCGCAGGATCTCTACACCCTGCTGGCCGAGCCGTTGCTGAGCCATCTGCCGCAGGGCAGCAGTATGATCGCCATCGATCCGGTGACACCGTTCTTCACGCCGTTCAAGCTTACGCTGATCCTGTCGTTCTTCATCGCCATACCGTATGTGCTCTATCAGGCATGGGCCTTCGTTGCACCCGGCCTGTACCAGCATGAGCGCAAACTGGTGCTGCCGCTGCTGGTTTCCAGCACCGCGCTTTATTACACGGGCATGGCGTTTGCCTATTTCATCGTGCTGCCGCTGGTGTTCAAATTCATCACCGCCACCTCCCCAGAGGGCGTGGCGGTCATGACCGACATCTCCCGCTACCTGGACTTCGTGCTGACCATCTTCTTCGCCTTCGGCGTCGCCTTCGAGGTCCCCGTCGCCACCATCCTCCTGGTATGGGCCGGCGTCACGACCCCCGAAAGCCTCAAGGAGAAGCGCTCCTACGTCATCGTCGGCTGTTTCGTGATCGCCGCGATTCTCACTCCGCCGGACGTCATCTCCCAGTTCCTGCTCGCCGTTCCCATGTGGCTGCTGTTCGAGGCCGGCGTCTGGCTCGCCCAGTTTTACGTAAGGAAGGACGAGGACACATCCGACAAACAGGACGGGCAGATGGTGCCGCAGGGCGCTGATGCGGAACCCCGCTACCGTCCCATGACGCAGGAAGAAATGGAGGCGGAACTGGAGGCGATCGAGCGGATGGAAGAGGCTGAACGCCGGAAGGAGCAGGAGCGGAAAGCCGCAGGCGATACCAAGACGGACGGCAAGTGAGCGCGCGCCGCAGAAAATCTTTCACTGCCCCGCAACGGTCTTGCGCGCGACCAGCATCGCCTCGTTGCGAAACCCGCATCGAATATCGCCGACCCGTCCCTCTTCCCGATAGACCAGCACCTGCAGGGAAGCGAACATCCGCAGCAACTCGTTGTCCGCCAGACGATACGCATCGTTGTCCGGCCCCGTATCATCCACCCGCGTTCGCGTGAACGTCTGGTAGAACAACAGTCCGCCCGGTCTCAGGGCCGCCACCAGGCGGGGCGCCAGGGCGCGCTCCAGGAAACGGCTCACCACGATCACGTCGAAGCCCTCCGGCTCCGGCGGCCGCTGCACCACATCCCGCACCTCCGCCTTCACCGTCAACCCCCGCGCCAAAACCTCCTGCCGCACCCGCTCGATGGCGACCGGCGAAAAATCCCACGCCCAGACCTCCAAACCGCACTCCGCAAGCTGGAAGGCATTGCCGGCCAAGCCGCAGGCCAGATCCAGGGCGCGGCCTGCGGCGGACAACAGGTGCAGATTTTCGGACAGCACCCGCGCCGGCTGTGCACTCCTGCCATCGCTCTGCCGGTAACGGCGGTCCCACTTGTCACGTTCCGGAAAATACCGCGCCATTTCGCAACCTATCTGCGCCAGAAGGCCGGGGTAAACAGCACGAGCAGGGTAAAGATCTCCAGCCGCCCCAACAGCATGGCGACACACAGAATCCATTTGGCCGGCGCGCTGATCGATCCGTAGTGGAGCCCGACCTCGCCGAGCCCCGGTCCAAGGTTGTTCAGGCTTGCCGCCACCGCGGAGAAGGCCGTCACCTGGTCCATCCCGCTCATCATCAGCACCAGCAGCAGGATGCTGAAAATGGCCATATACGCGGCGAAGAAGCTCCACACGGAATTTATGACCGTGTCCGAGACCGTTCGATTCCCGACCTTGATGACCATGGTGGCATTGGGATGGACCAGGTGCGTGACTTCCCGCGCCCCTTGCTTGAGCAGGAGCAGGAAGCGGATCACCTTGATGCCGCCCGCAGTGGAACCGGCGCAGCCGCCGATGAAGCTGGCAAACAGCAGCATCACCGGCAGGAATCCGGGCCAATCGTGGTAAGCAGCCGTCGTGAAGCCGGCGGTGGTCCCGATCGATACGGCCTGGAATATCCCGTGGTGCAGGGCAGTTCCAAAGCTGGAAAACGTATCACTCGCATAGAGGTAAGCGACCGTGACGGTCCCCGCCACGAACAGGACGCTGATATACGTCCTGAACTCCGGATCGGACAGATAGGCGCTGAGACTCAGGGATCGCCACGCGACGAAGTGCAGGGCGAAATTGACCCCGGCCAACAGCATGAACATTACCGCAACCGCCTCGATGAGCGCGCTGTTGAAATGCCCGATGCTGAGATCGTGGGTCGAGAAACCGCCGATCGCCACCGTGGAGAAGCTGTGCGCCACCGCATCGAAACCGTCCATGCCCGCCGCCCAGTAGGCCAGGGCGCAGGCCACCGTGAGCGCGACATAGATGTACCACAGCGCCTTCGCCGTTTCGGTGATGCGCGGCGTCAGCTTGGTGTCCTTGATGGGTCCCGGCATTTCGGCGCGGTACAGCTGCATGCCGCCGACACCGAGCATCGGCAGAATCGCCACGGCCAGCACGATGATCCCCATGCCGCCGAGCCACTGCAGTTGCTGGCGATAGAACAGGATCGAACGGGGCAGGGTATCGAGGCCGGTCAGGACCGTCGCGCCGGTCGTGGTAAGACCCGAGATGGACTCGAACACCGCATCGGTAATGGACACCTCGGGATGCTCGGACAGGATGAACGGCAGTGCGCCGAACAACCCCAGCACGGTCCAGAACATCACGACAACGATGAATCCATCGCGCAGGCGCAGCTCCTTCCTGACCGCGCGCACCGGGGTCCAGAACACGAAACCGGTCATGAGGGTAACGGCAAACGCGATCAGAAACACGTGCAGTTCGCTCTCGGCATACCACCACCCAACGAAGGCCGGTGGCAGCATGACGACGCTGAACAGCATCAGCAACAGCCCGAGTATGCGTTGTACGACCACCAGTTGCATGCGCTTGGTTACCGCTTGACGTGACAAGGCACACAGCCGGCCCAGGCGGCCGGGGCTGGCGCCACGCTCACGCGCAGTGTATCCGCATTTTGCCGCGCGCGGCGGCCGGGGCTACGCATCACCGCTTGCATGGTTAGATGAAGGTCACGCCCACCTGGAACAGACGTTCCACATCGTTGATGTACTTCTTGTCGACCAGGAAGAGAATGACGTGATCGCCGGAGGCGATGACGGTATCGTGGTGCGCGATGAGCACCTCTTCATCACGGACGATGGCACCGATGGTCGTTCCCGGCGGCAACTTGATGTCCTGGATGGCACGGCCCACCACCTTCGAGGTCTTCATGTCGCCATGCGCCACGGCCTCGATCGCCTCCGCCGCGCCACGCCGCAGCGAGTGGACCGCCACCACGTCGCCGCGCCGTACATGGGTGAGCAGCGTGCCGATGGTCGCCTGCTGCGGCGAGATCGCGATATCGATGGGGCCGCTTTCGACCAGGTCGACATACGCCGTGCGGTTGATGATCGACATCACCTTGCGTGCGCCGAGGCGCTTGGCGAGCATGGCGGAGAGGATGTTGGCCTCGTCGTCATTGGTGAGGGCGCAGAACACGTCGGTGTTCTCGATGTTCTCTTCGAGCAGCAATTCCTCGTCCGCCGCGTCGCCATGCAGCACGATGGTTCTGTTCAGATCTTCGGAAAGGGCGCGGGTGCGCTCCCGATTGTGCTCGATGATCTTGACTTGATAGTTGTGCTCCAGGGCCGCAGCCAAGCGCTTGCCGATGTTGCCGCCGCCGGCAAGGATCACGCGCTTGTTGGGTCGGTCCACTTTGCGCAGCTCGCTCATCACCGCCCGGATATTCTTTCTGGCCGCGATGAAAAACACCTCGTCATCCACCTCGATGACGGTGCTCCCCTCCGGGATGATCGCCTTGCCCTGCCGGAAGA
>JBAYZB010000071.1:0-14967 GCA_041672765.1 Gammaproteobacteria bacterium
GGCCACGATATCCTCACGCACTTCGTCCAAGGGACGCCGCGTCGCCGGCCGGTGTTCCTTGACCCGTACCACGACCAGATGCCGCGGCGCGATTTCCACCGGTTCGCCGTTCAGCCCGCGTTCCAGCACATCCTCGCTGAAGGCGCTCGCCACCACCTTGGGATTGGCTGCCGGTCCGCCCTCGGCACCCGCCCGTGTTATCCAACCGCCCTCCATGACCTCAAGCCCCAGGGCCTCTGCGGCCGGTTCCAGGCTGTCCGGATTCTCGTATACGAGGGTCGCCAGCCGATCCGCCAGCGCGTAATACTCTTCCTCGGCCTTGCGGTTCTGCACCTGCTTTACCAGCTCCGAACGCACCTCTTCGAAACTCTTCTTGCTTCCCGGCCTGATGTCCGTCAGCTTGATGATGTGAAATCCAAACTGGCTCCGTACCAGATCGCTCACCTGTCCCTTCTCCAACGCGAACACCGCTTCCTCGAAAGGCGGCACCATCACGCCTTTACCGAAGAAATTCAGATCCCCGCCCTCCGCAGCCGAAACTTTGTCGTCCGAAAACTCCTTTGCCAGCTCCTCGAACGACTCGCCAGCCCGGATCCGCTGCAACAGCTTTTCGGACTTCTCCCGCGCCGCCGCCAGGACCTTCTCATCAGCATCTTCCGGCACCTGAACCAGGATATGGCTCGCGCGCCGCTGCTCCTCCGTGGTAAAGCGCGCACTCGACTCTTCGTAGGCCTGACGCAGTTCCTGCTCATCCGGCTGAATCGAGTCGGCAATCCCTGCCGCATTCAGTTCCAGATACTCGATATTCACCTGTTCAGAAGTCATGAACCGCCCCGTATTGGAGTCGTAATACTGGGCGATCTCCTGGTCGCTCACTTCTATGTCTTTGCTGAAGGCCGCAACGGGCAGCACAAGATAGCTGACGTCACGCTGCTGCCGCTGTATGCGCACTGCCTGATCGATATCCTGCGCGCTGACGATAGCGGTATCCGCTATCGCGCTATAGAACTGCTGCGCCAGCATGGCGCTGCGCTGCTGTGCTTCGAATTCCACCGGTACCAAACCGGCACGCAGCAACTGGGCCTGGTACTGTTCACCGGAAAACGCGCCGTCCTTGTGGAATGCTTCAATAGCCCGGATTTCCGCGGCCAATTGCATATCGCTGATGCGCAGGCCGCCATCGATTGCCGCCTGCAAGAGCAACTCGCTTTCGATCAATTGCTGCAGGACTTGCTGCTTCAATGCACTTTGATCCAGCAACTCGGGATTCAGGCTGTCGCCCAACAGCGCCTGCAATTGCTGCCGCTGTTGCTGGAGAGCGCGCTGGAACTCCTGCAGCGTGATTTCCCTGTCATTGATCTTCGCGGCGTACAACTTGACGTCGCTACCGAAGTAGTCGTTTATTCCCCACAGGGCAAATGGAATGGCGATAAGAATAACGATGATCCAGGCAATCACGCCCGTGGCTCGTTCGCGAATGATTTGCAGCATGGCGTTCGCTATCCGTTGGCAGGTAAAGCGTCTGTCAATTCAATAATTCGAACAGTGTACACGATGTGGTGAGGGGAAGGGCCGGAAAACGAAAAAGGGCGCCAGTCACCTGAGCGCCCTTTCTGTATATGGCGGAGTGGACGGGACTCGAACCCGCGACCCCCGGCGTGACAGGCCGGTATTCTAACCGACTGAACTACCACTCCAATTTTAACCTTCGGCTGGTGGGTGCTGAGGGGTTCGAACCCCCGACCCTCGCCTTGTAAGGGCGATGCTCTCCCAGCTGAGCTAAGCACCCTAGGAAGCCGTTTATTTTACGGCATCCCGAAGCGCTTTACCAGCCCTGAAACCTGGAACTTTTGCCGCCTTGATCTTGATCGCTGCCCCGGTCTGCGGATTGCGGCCGGTACGCGCAGCGCGCTTACGCACGGAAAAAGTGCCGAAACCTACCAGCGTTACCTGCTCGCCCTTCTTCAGAGCCTTGGTAACGGCATTGATCATGCCATCCACCGCCCGCGCGGCGGCCGCCTTGGAAATATCAGCGGCGCTGGCGACTGCCTCAATCAGTTCTGATTTATTCATTATTGTTATCCCCTTTGGCGTAGGGTCGATCCCCGACTCCCAGCAAAACCGGCTGTCAACGAGACCCGCCCTGCAAAACGTCCGCTTTTATACCAAGGGGCCAGAACCTCGTCAACAGCCGTCAACACATTTCCTTAATGCGCGCGCAACGGGCTTTCTTTCTTGGCATCGCCGGCGATCTTTTCTTCGGCGGATTGGGCCGCGCTCTCCGGCAGCGGCGTAGGCATATGCTGCAGCGCCACCTGGAGAACTTCGTCGATCCACTTCACCGTCCGAATATCGAGCTTGCTTTGGATGTTCTTCGGAATCTCAACCAAGTCCCGGCGATTCTCTTCCGGGATGAGAACGGTGGTAATGCCGCCACGGTGCGCCGCCAGCAATTTCTCTTTCAATCCGCCGATGGGCAGCACTTCACCACGCAATGTGATCTCACCCGTCATGGCGACATCCGAGCGCACCGGAATCTTCGTCAACGCCGATACCAGTGCGGTACACATGCCCACGCCCGCGCTCGGTCCGTCCTTGGGTGTTGCGCCTTCCGGCACGTGGATGTGGATGTCGTACTTCTGATAGAAGTCCGGATCGATACCCAGCAGTGCGGAACGACTGCGTACCACGGTCATGGCTGCCTGGATGGATTCCTGCATCACGTCGCCCAACTGGCCGGTGTGGGTCAGTTTGCCTTTCCCGGGCACCACCGCGGATTCGATGGTGAGCAGTTCGCCGCCCACCTCGGTCCACGCCAGTCCGGTGACCTGGCCCACTTGGTCCGTTTCCTCCGCGCGACCATAGCGGAAACGCTGCACGCCCAGATAGTCCTCAAGGTTGCGCGGCGTAACCGTGAGCTTGCGCTTGCGCGGCTTGAGCAGGATTCCCTTTACGACCTTCCGGCAGATCTTGGAAATCTCCCGCTCGAGGTTGCGGACGCCGGCCTCACGCGTGTAATAACGGATGATATCGCGTATCGCCTCTTCCGTAATCGCCAATTCCTCCTTCTTCAGACCGTTGCTCTTGATCTGCTTCGGGATGAGATAGCGCGTCGCGATATTGACCTTTTCGTCCTCGGTGTACCCCGGGATGCGAATCACCTCCATGCGATCCAACAGCGGTCCAGGGATATTCAGCGAGTTGGCGGTCGCCACGAACATGACATCCGAGAGGTCGAAATCCACCTCCAGGTAGTGATCGTTGAAGGTGTGATTCTGCTCCGGATCCAACACCTCAAGCAGCGCGGAGGAAGGATCACCGCGAAAGTCCATTGACATCTTGTCGATTTCGTCCAGCAGGAACAGCGGGTTGCGGACACCGATCTTCGCTAGGTTCTGCACGATCTTGCCCGGCATGGAGCCAATGTACGTACGCCGGTGGCCGCGAATCTCCGCCTCGTCGCGCACTCCGCCCAGGGACATACGCACGAACTTGCGGTTCGTGGCACGAGCGATGGAGCGTCCGAGCGAGGTCTTGCCGACTCCCGGCGGTCCCACGAGGCACAGAATCGGCCCCTTGAGCTGTTTCACGCGCTGCTGTACCGCCAGGTACTCAAGGATGCGCTCCTTGACCTTCTCCAGGCCATAGTGGTCCTCTTCCAGCACGGATTCCGCCATGCTCAGGTCATGACGGATCTTGGTGCGCTTCTTCCACGGCACGTTCACGAGCCAATCGATATAGTTGCGCACCACCGTGGCCTCGGCGGACATGGGCGACATGAGCTTGAGCTTGTTGAGTTCCGAGGTCGCCTTCGCCTTGGCCTCCTTGGACATGCCGGCCTTCTCGATCTTCTGCGTCAGTTCCTCGATCTCGTTCGGCGCGTCCTCCAGCTCGCCAAGCTCCTTCTGAATGGCCTTCATCTGCTCATTCAAATAGTACTCGCGCTGGCTCTTCTCCATCTGCTGCTTGACGCGACCGCGGATGCGCTTCTCGATCTGAAGGATCTCGATTTCTCCCTCGATGAGTCCCATGAGATGTTCGAGACGTGCAGGCACATCCTCGATCTCGAGGATACGCTGCTTCTCATCCAGTTTGAGCGCCATGTGGGCCGCAATGGTATCCGCGAGCCGGCCCGGATCATCGATACCGGATAGCGAGGTGAGGATCTCGGGCGGCACCTTCTTATTCAGCTTCACGTACTGGTCGAAGAGGGCGACGACGGAACGCATGAGCACTTCGACTTCCCTGGGCTCCACCGCTGCCACCGTTTCCTGCAGCGCAATCTGGGCGGAGAAATAATCGCCGCTCGCCAGGAAATGCACGACGCGTGCCCGCTGCGCCCCTTCCACCAGCACCTTGACCGTCCCGTCAGGGAGCTTGAGCAACTGCAGGATGCTGGAAAGGGTGCCAATGCGATGAATATCTTCAATCTGGGGATCGTCCACTTCGGCGCTCTTCTGGGCCACCAGCAGGATCTGCTTGTTGTCCTGCATGGCCACATCCAGGGCGCGAATGGACTTCTCCCGACCTACAAACAGCGGGATTACCATGTGGGGATAGACCACCACATCCCGTAACGGCAATATGGGAACTACCGTCAGCCTGCTTGCGGTCACTTCGGATGTCTTGTCTTTCTCCATAGCGGAGTTCCTCATTGAAATTCAACAAGTTTGCCGCGACTGCGCGACTGACCAGAGCTTGGCGATGAAGGCAAGGCGAACTATTTCCCCCCTGCCGCCTTCTCTGTCCATTATATGAGGATGTCTTAGACTGGCTTCAAGTGCGGGGCGCACACTTGTCAGGATCGGGCTGGCTCTGCGCTCTTACATCTCCGGCCCGAGTCCAGCTTTTCAGAAAATTTCACGGACTTTTGGGTCAGTCCGAGGCAGCACGCTGCTGCTCCGCCCCCTCGAAGACCAAGTAAGGTCTTGAATCTCCGGTAATTACGCCTTCGTCAATCACGACCTCGGCGACATTCTCCATGGAAGGCAGGTCGTACATGATATCCAGCAATACATGCTCAAGGATCGTGCGCAGTCCACGGGCGCCCGTCTTGCGTTCCATCGCCTTGCGTGCCACCGCCCGCAACGCGTCTTCACGGAAGACCAGCGAGCAGCCCTCCATTTCGAACAACTTCTGGAACTGTCGGGTGATGGCGTTCTTGGGCTCCACCAGGATCCGCATCAGAGCCTCTTCGTCCAGCTCTTCAAGCGTCGCCACCACTGGCAGCCGGCCGACGAATTCGGGTATCAGCCCATACTTGATGAGATCCTCCGGCTCCACATCGCAGAGGATTTCGCCGACGCTCTTGCGCTCGTCCTTGCCCTTGACCTCAGCGGAAAAACCGATACCGCCTTTCTCCGAGCGCCCGCGAATGACCTTTTCAAGACCGGCAAAGGCGCCGCCACAGATAAACAGGACATTGGCCGTATCGACCTGCAGGAATTCCTGCTGTGGATGCTTGCGGCCACCCTGGGGCGGCACCGAAGCGACCGTGCCCTCGATAAGCTTGAGCAACGCCTGCTGCACCCCTTCCCCGGATACATCGCGGGTAATGGAGGGATTCTCGGATTTGCGCGAGATCTTGTCGATCTCATCGATGTAGACGATCCCGGTCTGAGCCTTTTCGACATCGTAATCGCACTTCTGCAGCAGCTTCTGGATGATGTTCTCCACATCCTCGCCCACGTAGCCGGCCTCCGTCAGGGTGGTGGCATCGGCGATGGTGAAGGGGACGTTGAGCAGCTTGGCCAGTGTTTCCGCCAGCAGGGTCTTGCCCGACCCGGTGGGACCGATCAACAGGATGTTGCTCTTCGAGATTTCGACGTCGTCCTTGCGATGTCGCGCGTCGAGGCGCTTGTAGTGGTTGTAAACCGCTACCGACAGTATTTTCTTGGCCCGTTCCTGACCGATGACATATTCGTCAAGAACTTTCTTGATCTCGTGAGGCTTGGGAAGCCGGCTGCCACTGGTGGCCGACTTTTCCTGCATCTCCTCGCGGATGATGTCGTTGCAGAGCTCGACGCATTCGTCACAGACAAAAACTGACGGGCCAGCGATCAGCTTGCGTACCTCGTGCTGACTCTTTCCACAGAAAGAGCAGTACAGCAATTTGCCGTCATCACCCTTGCCGTGCTTATCGTTGCTCATAACCAGACCTCACGTTGGCCGATCGCCAGCCCACCTTGCATTGAATCCTTGAGAAATGCAACCCCTGACTAAACTACTACTATTTTCGGCCGGCATTTCCAGCCCAATAAGACACGCCAGTTCCCTGTCGCTTCCATCAACTCGATCACGGTTCTGCGAATCATTCAGGAGCAAATGCCCGGAAATCGATGGGACATTCGTGTACTCCCAAGTATATATGCATGCTGTAGATTACTACGCTGGGTATCGCCTCAATTCAAGTGTCCGTTCCACGCGATCCGCGCGTCAAGGTGTCGCCATCACCTGGCGCTGGCTGAGCACCGCATCGACCAACCCATAGGCGACCGCCTCCTCGCCCCCCATGAAATTGTCGCGCTCCGTATCGAGCTGAATCTTTTCCACGGGCTGGCCCGTGTGCTTGGCGAGAATCCGGTTGAGACGCTCGCGGATCAACAGGATCTCCCGGGCGTGGATATCGATATCGGTGGCCTGTCCCTGGAACCCGCCGAGCGGCTGGTGAATCATGATGCGGGAGTGCGGCAGACAGAAGCGCTTGCCAGGGGCCCCGCCCGCCAGCAACAGCGCCCCCATGCTCGCCGCCTGTCCCACGCACATGGTGCTCACGTCCGGCTTGATGAACTGCATGGTGTCGTAAATGGCGAGCCCCGCGCTTACGGAGCCGCCCGGCGAATTAATATAAAGATGCACATCCTTGTCCGGGTTCTCGGACTCGAGGAACAGCAACTGGGCCACCACCAGGTTGGCCATGTAATCCTCCACCGGGCCGACAACGAAGATAACCCGCTCTTTCAGCAGCCGAGAATAAATGTCATAGGAACGCTCACCGCGCGCCGTCTGCTCGACCACGATTGGAACGAGGTTCAATGCCTGGGCTGCCATAGCTCCACCGCTACCAAACTTATCGGCCATCGTCATCCTTCCTTTACGCTTGCGGATTCCTGCCTGGGTTCATCAGGGAATCGAACTCGGTAGGCGTATCGGTCACATTCATCTGCTGGAGAAGCAGATCCACCACCTGCTCCTCCAACACCAATGCCTCAATACCCGACAGCAGGTTTCTATTGGAGTAATACCAGTTCACCACTTCTTCCGGGTGCTCGTAGGTCGACGCCAAGCCTTCGACCATCTGGCGGACCCTGGCCTGGTCGAGCTTGATTTCGTTGGCCTTGATCACTTCTCCGATGATCAGGCCGAGGGCCACCCGACGCCGGGCCTGCTCCTCGAACAGCGAGCGCGGCAGCGACAGGTTCTGCCGTCTGGCCGGGTCGCGGAACTGCTCCTGAGCCTGAGCGATAAGCTGGTCGATCTCCTGCTCAACCAATGCGCTGGGCAGATCGATCTTGTTTTTCTCCAGCAGGGCGTCCATCACCTGTTGCTTGACCTTGTTCCTGATCGTCTGGTCCAGCTCGCGCCGCATGTTTTGCCGAACCTCATCGCGCAGGCTCTGAACGCTGCCGTCGCTGATGCCGAAACTCTTTGCGAAAGACTCGTCCACTTCCGGCAGTTGTGGTTCAGACACGGAACTCACATTGACCTGGAACCGTACCTGCTTGCCTGCCACTTCCTTGGCGGGGTAGTCATCGGGGAACTGCACGTCGAATGTGCGCTGCTCGCCCGCCCTGGCCCCGATCAGCTGCTCCTCGAAACCCGGAATGAACGAACCGGATCCCAGCACCAGTGCCACCTGCTTGCCGGTATTGCCGGGAAACGGAGCGCCTTCGATCAGTCCCTCGAAGTCAATGACCAGCCGGTCTTCGTTCTGCCCGGGACGATCCACCTCATTCCAGGTAACACGTTGTTTTCGTAGCGTATTGATCACCCGTTCGACATCTTCGTCGGTGACCTCGGCGACCGGCCGCTCGATGCTCACCCCCTCCAGACTCGCCAAGTGAATCTCGGGGTACACTTCGAAAGTAGCAGAATATTCGAGATTCTGGCCAGGCTCGACCTTGCCGGCTTCGATCTTCGGACCACCCGCCGGACGCAGCTTCTCCTGAGCGACCGCCTCATAGAAGCTGGACTGGACCACTTCGCCCAGCACTTCCTGCCGCACCTGAGCGCCGTACTTGCGCTCGATCACCTTGAACGGAACCTTGCCTGGCCGGAAGCCTGCCACGCGCGCGGTGCGGGTCAGGGACTTCAGCCTGTCGTCTATTTCTTTTTCAATGCGCTCCGCAGGAACCTGAACCGTTATCCGACGCTCCAACCCACCGGTCGCCTCAACAGAAACTTGCATCTAGACACCTCTTCGGCATGAGCGGCATGCCGGTTTTACTCAATCCATCAGATCATTAGCCCACATTCGAGCCCCTGCCACCCCTACTGGGCTGGATAGACAGTCCGAAGAAGGGCTCCAACTCAAACACCCAAGCATGGTGCGAAAGGAGAGACTCGAACTCTCACGGGTTACCCCACTGGAACCTAAATCCAGCGCGTCTACCAATTCCGCCACTTTCGCGCCTGAAAATCCCGAGCACAGGGAAATACTGCCCGAAGGGCGGCATTATACAGGCTAGCACGCGCGCCGCGTAGCCCTGAAAGGGGTTTGAAAACCTGGGGGAAACCGGCTGTCCGGAGACGGGACTGAGAGGGATTGGTGGGCCGTGTAGGAATCGAACCTACAACCAACGGATTAAGAGTCCGCTGCTCTACCGATTGAGCTAACGGCCCGTAGAACTCATATAGTGAAACACATTCCGCCAACTCGATTCAACATCCCTGAATCGGCGTTCTGATCTGGGGTGAGCGATGGGACTCGAACCCACGACAACCGGAACCACAATCCGGGGCTCTACCATCTGAGCTACGCTCACCATCGAAACCATGCAGCACGCGTCACCAATCATGACGACCCTGCGGCACTTGCCGAACCCGCCGCCAAGTGCGCTTGAAACATTGGCGCGCCCGGCAGGATTCGAACCTGCTACCCTCGGCTTAGAAGGCCGATGCTCTATCCGAGTGAGCTACGGGCGCCCGAAGCGTTACCCCGCGCAGCAGATATTGGTCGGGGTAGAGGGATTTGAACCCCCGACATCCTGCTCCCAAAGCAGGCGCGCTACCAGGCTGCGCTATACCCCGGAGAGCTTTCGCCGGCCGTGCCATACTACGTGTTTGACACCGCGACAAATTAAGGGACGCGATAATACGCGCTCCGACCTGTGCCGTCAATCCGGCGCCTCCTATTCAGGCGCGAAATCAAGCTGCGGAGCCAAGTATACCATTGCAATTCCATTCCATCGCCTGGGCTCTTCCCGGTCCGGTCTGTTGCACGGCGAACTTGCCCCGGCCATGGCGCCCATGAGAAGATTTGCCGCTTCCTGAACAACCTTCCTTACGGCTCCCATGACGGCACGGCTTATCGACGGCAAGACTATCGCCGCACAAATTCGACAGGAAATCAAACAGGCGGTCGCTCAAAGACTCGCTGCCGGATCGCGGCCGCCGGGGCTTGTGGTGGTATTGGTGGGCGACAATCCGGCATCGCAGGTGTATGTGCGCAACAAGCGTCGGGCCTGTGCGGAGGTGGGGTTCGTGTCCAAGGCGTACGACCTGCCCGAGGATACCCCTCAGGAGCAACTGCTGGCGCTGATCGACAACCTCAACGCCGACCCGGAAATCGACGGCATCCTGGTGCAACTGCCTCTCCCGGCGCACATCGATCCCGAGACCGTCATCGAGCGCATCCATCCAGACAAGGACGTGGACGGCTTCCACCCCTACAACATCGGCCGCCTCGCGGTACGCATGCCGACGCTGCGGCCCTGTACGCCCCATGGCGTGATGAAACTGCTCGAAAGCACCGGGGAGACCTTTTACGGGCGCGAGGCCGTGGTGGTAGGAGCCTCAAACATCGTGGGCCGTCCCATGACCCTGGAGCTGCTGCTGGCGGGCTGCACCGTCACCACCTGCCACCGCTTCACCAAGGATCTGCGCGCTCATGTGGAACGCGCTGAAATCCTGGTGGTCGCCGCCGGCAAGCCGGGGCTCGTCAAGGGCGAATGGATCCGGCCCGGCGCCACGGTCATCGACGTGGGCATGAATCGCCTCCCGGACGGGAAACTGGTGGGGGACGTGGAATTCGAAACCGCCAAGGAACGCGCCGGCTGGATCACGCCGGTCCCGGGCGGGGTCGGTCCCATGACCATCGCCATGCTGCTTCTCACCACCCTGCACGCCGCCGACCAGCACACCCAATAATCTCCTGGCCCCGGACGAGACGGGGCCGCAGCTCATTCGCGGCGCCAGGTGGTGCCGCCGGGCGTATCCTCGAGCACGATCCCGTGTTCTTTGAGATAGCCGCGAATGCGGTCCGCCTCCGCCCAGTTCTTTTGCTTGCGAGCGGCGAGGCGCTCCGCTATCAGTCGGTCGATCTCTTCCGTACTCAGCCCTGCGGCCGCGCCCGCCGCCTGCTTCAGGTACTCGTCCGGATCCTGCTCCAGAATCCCCAGGATACCGCCGAGCTGGCGCAGGAGCGCACCGAGCTGCCCGGCCTGCACCGGGTCTTCGTCGCGCAGCCGGTTGATCTCGCGTGCCAGTTCGAACAGGACGGCCAAGGCCTCCGGGGTGTTGAAATCGTCGTCCATGGCCTCGCGGAAGCGCTGCTCGTAAGCCTCCCCCGCCCCAGGCTCCGCCGCCGGCAGACCGCGCAATGCCGTGTAGAGCCGGTTCAGCGCCCCGCGCGCCTTGTCCAGGTTGTCCGCGGTGTAGTTGAGCGGGCTGCGGTAGTGGCTGGAGAGAATAAAGTAACGAATCTCCTCCGCCCGGTATTTCTCCAGCACCTCGCGCACGGTAAAGAAGTTGCCCAGAGACTTGGACATCTTCTCCTCATCCACCTGCACGAACCCGTTGTGCATCCAGACGTTCACGAACTTGTGGCCGGTGGCCGCCTCGGACTGGGCGATCTCGTTCTCGTGGTGCGGAAACTGCAAGTCCATACCCCCGCCGTGAATGTCGAAGTGGTCGCCCAGGCAGCGCTTGGACATGGCGGAGCACTCGATATGCCAGCCGGGGCGTCCCGGCCCCCAGGGCGACTCCCAACTCGGCTCGCCGGGCTTGGCCGCCTTCCACAGCACGAAATCCAGCGGATCGTCCTTCGCCTCGTCCACATCCACACGGGCGCCCGCCCGCAGATCCTCGGGGCGCTTGCCAGACAACGCCCCATATGAGCCGAAGCGGCTCACGTCGTAATACACGTCGCCGTTGGCGGCCTGGTAGGCGTATCCCTTCTCCAGCAGCGTCCGGATCATCTCGACGATATCCTCGATGGACTGGGTGGCGCGCGGCTCCTCGTCGGGCGGCAGCACGTTCAGCGCCGCCTCGTCCTCGTGCATGGCCTGGATGAAGCGGGCGGTGAGCTCGTGAAACGGCTCGCCCCGCCCTGCGGCGCGGCGGATGATCTTGTCGTCGATGTCGGTGATGTTGCGCACGTAGCGGACCTCATAGCCGCTCGCCCGCAGATAGCGCACCACCGTGTCGAACACCACCCACACCCGGGCATGGCCGATGTGGCAGTAGTCGTAGACCGTCATGCCACAGACGTACATGCGCACCTTGCCCGGCTCGATGGGCGTGAAGGGTTCTTTGCGTTTGGTCAGGCTGTTGTAAATCTGCAGCATGGTACGGTTTCCTGCGGTTAGACGGATCGACTGATCGAGCGCATGAGGTCAGGTGAGCGATGCGTGCCCTGCACACAGAGTCAGACAGGTCTCCAGACGCTTCTGCACCCGTGCCGCCGGCATGAGTTCCACCACCCGGCGCAGCTCCGGGCCCTGGACCTGCCCGGTGAGCGCCACGCGCAGCGGCTCGAACAACGCCTTGCCCTTGACGCCCGCCACGTCCTTGAGGGCTGTGGTCCAGTCCTTGAAATCGCCCGCATGGACATCCCAGGTATCCAGCGCATGCCTGAAGAACGCCTGTCCCGCCCGAAGCACTATCGCTTCCGCCTCTGGGGTCAATTCCAGTTGGTCGGTGAACATGACGCGCGCCCAATGCAGGGCGTCGGCTGGGAATGTGATGTTCTCCCGCACCAGCTCGACGAATTCGCCGACGGCGTCCTGCCCAACCAGCGCATGCACCTCGGCGCCCATCCAGAGCCACAAGCCATCGGCGTGTGCATGCGCCACCGCCTCACGCTGCCAACGTAACAACTGGCTCTCGTCATACCGGGCCGGGGCGCGTCCGAGACGGGCGATATCGAAATGGGCGGCCAGCGTGTCCAGATCCATGTAGATATCCCGTTCATAGTAGTGGCCGAGCCGCGCCAGGTAATTGATCACCGCGCCCGGCAGGTAGCCCGCCGCGCGCAGCTCCCGCACGCTGCGGCTGCCGTGGCGCTTGGAGAGCGGGCTGCCATCCGGCCCGACGATCATGGCGATGTGACCATAGGCGGGAACACGCAACCCCAACGCCTCCAGCAAAAGCATCTGACGCGGCGTATTCGTCAAATGATCCTCGCCGCGCAGCACGTGGGTCACGCCCATCAGGGCATCGTCCACGGCGTTGCAGAAGAAGAATGCCGGGGTGCCGTCGCCACGCCGGATGATGAAATCGCCGATGTCATCGGTCGCAAAGCTCTGCCGGCCGCGCACCAGGTCGTCGAACTCCACCCGGCGGCCGCGGGGCACGCGGAAACGCAGCGTGGACCGCAGCCCCTGATCCCGCTTCGCCTGCACCTGCTCGGGCGTCAGCCGCGCACAAGTACCTGGATAACGCGGCGGTTGACCGGCGGCCCGCTGGACTTTGCGCGCCAGTTCCAGTTCCCGTTCACTGCAGAAGCACGGATAGGCAAGCCCTGCTCGCTCCAGCGCTTCAAAATAGCCCTGGTAAATCGCCCCGCGCTCCGATTGGGCGTAGGGAGCATGGGCCCCGCCCACCTCAGGACCTTCCTGCCAATCCAGGCCCAGCCAGCGCAGATCCTCCTGCAGCGCCCGCGTGTATTCCGGCGTGCTGCGCTCCAGGTCGGTGTCCTCGATGCGCAGCAGAAAGACTCCATTGTGGTGTCGTGCCAGCAGGGCGCTGAACAGCGCCGTGCGCACATTGCCCAGATGCACATAGCCCGTGGGGCTGGGGGCAAACCGGGTCTTGTAGGCTATAGTCGTCATAGGGGCGCCATGTTAGCGGAAAAATTCCGTTATTGGAAAAAGCGGCGAGCCCGCACAATGTGTGCCCTGCCGATACCCCCATGCGCGCACAGAACGGAATTCCAACTTTCTGTCCGTGCCCAAAACTTTTATCATTCACCCATCCTGCACCCCGGAAAAACCAAGCACAAAAAGTAGACCGTTATGAAGAGACTGCTGTCCAGCCTTCTCCTGAGCCTAGCCGTTTCCCTCAACGCCATGGCGCAACCTGCCGGGCAAGCAACAAAAGGAGCCACCGTGAAAGTCAACATGCAAACCAACCAGGGAACCATCGTTCTCGAACTGGACCAGCAGAAGGCCCCGGAGACCGTGGCGAATTTCGTGCAGTACGCCAAAGAAGGCTTTTATGACGGCACGATCTTCCACCGCGTCATTCCCGGCTTCATGATCCAGGGCGGCGGCTTCGAGCCCGGCATGCGCCAGAAGCCCACCCGCGCGCCCATCAAGAACGAGGCCGACAACGGCCTGAGCAACGCCCGCGGCACCATCGCCATGGCCCGCACCCCGAACCCCCACTCGGCCTCATCCCAGTTCTTCATCAATGTGGTGGACAACGATTTCCTGAACTTCACCTCCCCCACCCCGCAGGGCTGGGGCTATGCCGTATTCGGCAGAGTCGTGGAGGGCATGGACGTGGCCGACAAGATCGTCAAGGTCCCCACCACGACCCGGGCTGGCCATCAGAACGTCCCGGTGGAGGATGTCATCATCGAGAAAGTCACCGTGGTGGAAAGCGGCCAGTGAAAGAGACCCTGTTCATTTCCGATCTGCACCTGGACCCGGCGCGACCCGCCATCACGGAGCTGTTTTTCCAGTTGCTGAAAACCCGGGCAGCGAACGCCGATGCGCTGTACGTCCTGGGCGACCTGTTCGAGATGTGGCTCGGGGACGATGATCCGTCCCCGGGCAGCGCCGCCGTCATGGACGCCCTGCGGGCCGTCACTGCGGGCGGCACACCGGTGTTCGTGATGCACGGCAACCGCGATTTTCTGATCGGCCCGGAGTTCGCGGCGCGGACCGGCTGCACGGTGCTGCCGGACAGCGCGGTCATCGACCTGTACGGCGAACGCACCCTGATCATGCACGGTGATGTGCTGTGCACCGACGACGTGGCCTACCAAGCGCTGCGCGCGCAGGTACGCGACCCGCGCTGGCAGCAGCAGATACTGGCGCTGCCGTTCGAGGAGCGCGTGCGCCTGGGACGGCAACTGCGGAATACCAGCCGGGAAGAGGTACAGGCCAAATCCGCCGAGATCATGGACGTGAACCAGGAGGCGGTGGACCGGACCCTGCGCGAGCACCAGGTCCGCCTGCTGATCCACGGCCACACCCACCGCCCGGCCGTCCACGAGTTTGACCTGGACGGCCAACCGGTGCGTCGCATTGTGCTGGGCGATTGGTACACGCAGGGCAGCCTGCTCTCCTTCCGCCCCGACGGCTTCGACCTGGAAACCTTGCCGTTGAGCTGAAAAGTTACAACGCAAAGACGCAAAGGCCGCCAAGAACGCAGAGCAAGGAAGAGCATTGTCCGGTGGGCGCTGCCCACCCTTGTATGTTTGTGTTTGAACCTGTCCGGGGGGCGTGATGGAGCGGATGTCCTGGCAGGTAGAATGGGGTTACCCCGAGGGGAAGCCGTCCCACCCTGAAGCTTCGAGCT
>JBAYZB010000072.1:0-14697 GCA_041672765.1 Gammaproteobacteria bacterium
GCGCCACGACGCGGACACGGAACGTCTGGCGCAGGACCTGCGCAAGCTCTGCGAGCACCACATCCGCTTCTTCGGCGAGCCCGCCCCCATGGAGCGCTATCTGTTCCAGGTGATGGCCGTGGGAGACGGCTACGGCGGGCTGGAGCACCGCAGCTCCACCAGCCTGCTGTGCAGCCGCAACGACCTGCCGCGCAGGACCGCGCGCAAGATGAGCGAGGAGTACCGCCGCTTCCTCGGCCTGTGCAGCCACGAGTATTTCCACACCTGGAACGTCAAGCGCATCATGCCCGCGGCGTTCCAGCCCTACGACCTGACGCGCGAGGTCCACACCACCCTGCTCTGGGCCTTCGAGGGCATCACCTCCTACTACGACGACCTGGCCCTGGTGCGCGCCGGGATCATCTCCCGCGACGACTATCTGGAACTGCTCGGGCAGAACGTCACCCGCCTGCTGCGCGGCAGCGGACGGCTCAAGCAATCCGTGGCCGAATCGAGCTTCGACGCCTGGACCAAGTATTACAAGCAGGACGAAAACGCGCCGAACAGCGTGGTGAGCTACTACACCAAGGGCGGCCTCATCGCCCTGGCCCTGGACCTCACCATCCGCCGCGCCACGGACAACGCCCGTTCGCTGGACGACGTGATGCGCGCCCTGTGGGAGCGCCACGGCAAGACCGGCATCGGGGTCACCGAGGAGGGACTGGAAAGGTTGATCGAAGAGGTCTCCGGCGTCCCGCTCCAGCCGTTCTTCGACCAGGCCCTGCGCGGCACCGAGGACCTGCCGCTGGCCGAACTGCTCGGCCACGTGGGCGTCGAATTCCATCTACGGCCGGCCGAATCCGCCACCGACAAGGGAGGCAAGCCCGCCGCCCGGGACGAATCCGAACTCGCCGCCCTGCCCTCCCTGGGCATCCGCACCGGCGACGATCCTGCGGGAGCGAAGGTCATCAACGTGTTCGACGGCGGCGCGGCGCAGGAGGCGGGGGTATCCGCCGGCGACGTCATCCTCGCCATCGATGGGCTCCGCGCCACCCACACGAACCTGGAGGGCCTGCTGGCATCCCGCGTCCCGGGCGACCGGATCAAGGTGCACCTGTTCCGCCGCGACGAGCTGATGGAGTTCGACGTCACGCTCCGCGCCGCGCCGCACGATACCTGTTACCTCCGGCAGCAGCCCGACCTGGACGCGGCCACCCAGGCACGGCTTGCCTCCTGGCTGGGCGGCGGGAACGGCTGACCGGCGCGCCGGGGCGGCCGGAATCCGGCCCCGGCCCCGTGGCGGCTCCGTGGCGCTGGACTAACCTTAGATCGATGCCCCGGCATCAACCACGCAACTTCCCGCGGATCAGGCTCTTCGCGCCCCGGCCGAAAAAACCTCGCGAGCCATCGCGGCACCGATCGTCGGGCAAATCGGTGGGCCGCCGTGCGACAAGGAGAGGCAATATGGCGTCAGGCCGTGCCGAGCTGGAGCGGCAGCTCCAGACCCTGCGAACGACTCTGGACAGCGCCGAAACGGAATCGGCCCGCCTGCAATGCCGTCTTCAGCTTCAACAGATCGAACTCGAACTGCAAAACCGGGCACTGCAGGAGGCGCAGGCCGAACTGCAGGCGGCCCGCGCCCGTTATGCCGAACTGGCGTCCGCCAACGAGGCCTTGCGCGCGCGGATCGCCGAATACGAGCGCACCGAGGAACGGTTGCGGCAGTTTGCGGCGGTGGTGGACAACACCAGCGAGAGCATCCTGGTGGTCGATCAGGACGGCAGGCTGCTGACGGTGAATCCGGCATTCTCCCTGTGCACCGGCTACAGCGCGGGGGAAGCCGTGGGCCAAAGCCTGGAGCTACTGTGCGCCGGACGCGAAGACAAGGGCTTTTACCGCTGCCTGCTCAAGCGCCTGCGCCGCAAGGGCGGCTGGCAGGGCGAACTCTGGGTACGGAGGAAAAACGGCGATGCCTTCCCGGTGTGGGCGAGCATCAGCGCCGTGACCGACGCCCAGGGCCGCATCGCGAGCTATGCCTGCGTGTTCTCCGACATCACCGCCATCAAGCGGACGGAGGCGGAATTGAGCCAGATGGCCTATCACGATGCGCTCACGGGTCTGGCAAACCGTTTCGTCTTCGCCACCCAACTGGACAACGCCATTGCCCACGCCAAGCGCCATTGCCATCGCGTCGCGCTCCTGTACCTGGATCTCGACCGCTTCAAGGCCGTCAACGACACGCTCGGACACGAATACGGCGACCGCATGCTGCGCACGGTGGCAAACCGCCTGCGGCGCTGCGTGCGCGCCGAGGACACCGTCTCCCGCCTCGGCGGCGACGAGTTCGCCATCATCCTCACCGAGATCCACTACCGCGAGGACGCGGCCAGACTGGCCCGCAAGATCATGCGCAACATCGAACAGCCCATCCAGGTACGCGGCCAGCGCTTCACCACCTCCACCAGCATCGGCATCGGCATGTATCCCGATGACGCCACCGACCGCAACGCCCTGCTGCGTGTCGCGGACGCCGCCATGTATGCCGCTAAACAAGGCGGGCGGTGCCGTTATCACTTCGCGACCTGCCGCTGACCGCGAGCGTCGCCGCGCACCCGCGCGGTTGATGGCGCATAAGTTTCCGCTGATATAGATGTGTTCCACACGCACGACAATTCTCAATGAGAACCGCCGGCTGCATCCATTAAGTTGTAGCGCTTATCGTCCGCCACCAGCCCGAAGGTGTCGGCACCGTGCCGGGCACCGTAACGGCCACATAACAATCCGCAGGACGTTTCCAAAGGGGGATTCTGCATGGCGTGGAGTTTTCCGCGGCTGTCTCGCCGCGCCTTTCTCAAGACCACCGCTGTCGGCACCGCAGGCCTGAGCCTGCTGCGGCCCACCGCTCTACTCGGTACGGGACAGTCTCCGGCCGAGCCGGAGCTCGAAGAATACAGCTATAGCATCTGCAACTTCTGCTCTTCCTTGTGCAACATCCGCGTCACCACCCGCGGCAAGGGCGCCAACAAGCGCATCATCAAGCTCGACGGCAATCCCAATTCGACCCTCAACCGCGGCAAGATCTGCTCCCGCGGCCAATCGGGCCTGCGCCAGACCTACGACACCGATCGCATCAAGACGCCGCTGATCCGCGTCGAAGGCAGCAAGCGCGGCGAGCACGCCTTCCGCGCCGCCACCTGGGAAGAGGCCTGGGAATACATCGCCAAGAAGAGCGCGGCGGCGCAGATCCAGCCCTGGGAATGGACCATGGTGGGCGGCTGGACCTCCTGCATCTTTTACATGAACTGGGCGGTGCCGTTCGCCATGGCCAACGGTATTCCCAACATCATCGCCTCACCCATGCAGCACTGCGTGGCCACCGGCCACCTCGGTACCGATGCGGTAACAGGCAACTTCAACATCCATGACGAGGTGCTGCCGGACTACGACAACGCCCGCTACATCCTGTTAGTGCTCAACAATGCCTCCATCGGCGCCGTCTCCACCTGCCGCATGGTGCGCTTCGCCACCGCAAAGAAAAACGGCGCGCGCGTGGTGGCGCTGGACTCGCGCCTGTCGGAAACCGCCTCCAAGGCGGACGAGTGGATCAATATCCGCCCCGGCACCGATCTCGACTTCCTGCTGGCCATGATGGGCGTGATGCTCGCCGAGGGCCTCTACGACGAGCAGTTCCTGCGCCAGCACACCAACATGCCGTTCCTGGCCTATCGCGACGAGGCGGGCCAATGGCGGCTTGCCACCGATGCGCAGGGCCGCCCGCGCGTGGTGGAGGAAGGCTCCTCCAAGGTGCGCACCGTACCCGCATTCGCCAACCACAACCTCAAGGACATAAACGGCGCATCCTTCTATCCCGCGCTGTTCGCGCCCGCCGGATTACAGATCGACGGCCGTGAGGTCGTGACCGTGATGCAGGCGCAGATGGAAGAGATCAAGCACTGCACCCCGGAGTGGGCGGAGCGCACCACCGGCGTGCCCGCCGCCACCATCCGCCGCATCGCGCGGGAATTCGGCACCAACCGCCCCGCCATCGTCGACCCCGGCTGGCACGGCGCGCGCTACGGCAACATCATGATGCTGCGCCGCGTGCAGGCCATGATCCAGGGCCTCACCGGCGGCATCGACCGCAAGGGCGGCTGGATCATGAGCGGCGAGTTCCACCACAAGGCCGCCCATATGTTCCAGGCCATGGCGGAAGGCCGCGAGCCGGGACCGCCCTTCGCCGCGGTGGCGGGCATGCCCTTCGCCAAGGTGGTGATCAGCGCCCTGTCCGACGGCGCGAACTTCGCCCACGGCAAACCCGGCTGGGCCTGGGCCTACAGCCAGCAGCAGCGCGAGGCGGGACGCGACTGGGTCATGCTGCCCGTCCTGGCGGACGTGGGGCTCAAGGAATCGGTGGAAGGGAAGCTGAAATACAAGGGCGAGCCCTATCTCACCCGCGCCTTCATCATCAACGCCGCCAACCCGGTGCGCCATTACTACCCGGATACGCGCTGGAAGGAGGTGCTGTCGCATCCGAACGTGGAACTCGTCATAGCCATTGACGTGCTGCCGTCCGATACCGCCGCCTACGCCGACGTGATCCTGCCCAATTCCACCTATCTGGAGCGCGACGAGCCCCTGATCTACGGCAACGGCGTCAACCACGATCTCGCGCTCACCACGCGTTATGCCGCCATCGAGCCGCTCTACGACACGGAGGAGGTCACCGACATCCTGCTGCGCCTGTCGGAGATCATCGGCGGCAGCGCCGATCCATTCTTGCAGTGGGTGGAAAAACTCACGGGCCTGCCCGCCGCGCCCATCAAGGAACGCTACCTGCAACTGCGCAGCCAGAAGTTCCGCAGCCCATTTGCCGCCGCCTGCCGCGAGATCCACTTCGACCTCATCGCCCGCCGCCTCAACACCACCGTCGAAGAGGTCGATCGCGTGCTGCGCACCAAGGGCCTCTATCCCGAGGAGAGCCGCGACCACATCCTGGAACACATGGCCATGCCGCGGGTGCTGCCGTTGCCCACCGGCAGCGGACGCCTGGAATTCTACAGCAGCCTGTTCGACGAGCTGCGCAAGGGCGGCGCGACGGGACCCAACTTCCACGTGCTCGCAACGCACATCCCGGCACAATGCCGCGCGGATGCCGACATGGGCGCGCCGCTCGCGGACGACGAGTTCTACTTCACCTACGGCAAGACGCCCACCGTGTCCTACGCCTCCACCAACAGCAACAACCCGGTGCTGGCGGCCATCAACCAGTTCAAGGGCGGTGTCTATACCGGCGTCTGGATCCACCCCGATCGGGCGCAGCGCCTCGGGATCAGGACGGGCGATGCCATCAGCCTGACCAATACCCATACCGGCCAGCACACCACGGGGCATGCCTATGTCACGCGCCTGATCCATCGCGACGCCCTGTTCATCCACTCCTCCTTCGGTGCCGAAAACGCGGCCCTGAGCCGCAGCCACGGCATGGGGACGGCCACCAGCAAGCTGGTGCCCTACCGCGTCGAACCGGTGGTGGGCGGGTTCCGTTCGCAAGAATTCACTATCCGCGTCGCGAAGATCGGCTAACCGGAGAAGAACGCATGACACGCTATGCCATGGTGATAGATCTGAATACCTGCGTGGGATGCAACGCCTGCATGGCCGCCTGCGCGATGGAAAACCAGACGCCCGTCTGGAAGAACAAGTGGCGCACCTACGTACACGACAAGGAGATCGGCACCGCCGAGGACCTGCACCGGCGCTTCTTCCCGCGCCTCTGCAACCACTGCTCCAATCCGCCCTGCCTCACCGTCTGCCCCACCGGCGCGACCTACCAGCTCGATAACGGCATCGTGCTGGTGGACGACGAGCGCTGCATGGGCTGCCGCGCCTGCGCCATGGCCTGCCCCTACGATGCGCGCTACGAAGTGACCTACGCCGACGTAAAGACCGCCACGGAATTCTACGGCGAGCCCAAGCGCAGGCATCCCAGCATGGACAAGTGCAGCTTCTGCGCCCATCGCGTGGAAAAGGGCCTGAAGCCGGCCTGCGTGGAGACCTGCGTGGGCTCGGCGCGCATGTTCGGCGACCTGCACGATCCCGATGACCCGGTGGCGAAGCTCGTGGCGAGCGGCATCGCGCAGCCGCTGCTGCCGCACCTCGGCACCAAACCCAACGTCTACTATATCGGCGACCTGAAGAGGAGGGGCTGATGGAACCGATCATGAGCTACGCTACCCAGGACGTATGGACCTGGTGGATCGCGGTGTACCTGTTCCTGGGCGGGCTCGGGGCGGCAACACTGACCGTCACCTTCCTGACCGACATGTATCTCAAACAGCACAAGTGCCTGGTGATGTGGGGCGCGGTGTCGGGCGTCGTCATGCTCGGTGCCGGCTCCGCCATGCTGTTCATGCACCTGCTCCATCACGCGGCCGTCATCCACATCCTCAATCCGCTGGTGCTGTTCTACAAGCCCGATGCGTGGATCGCCTGGGGCACGCAGTTCATCATCTGGATGATGTGGTGGGGCGTGCTCTACGCCCTGCCCTACATCGTGGAGTCGCCGTTCTATCAGCGCCTGCCCCTGGTCCGGCACCTGATCCGCTGGCCGTTCGTGTTGAAGATCGCGGCGCTGTGCGAGCGGTATCACAAGGCCATCGGCTGGCTCGCCACCATCAACGGCATCGGCACCGCGGTCTACACGGGCCTGCTGCTGCAGTCCTTCCCCGCCGTCGCGCTGTGGCACAACCCCGGCGTGCCGCTGCTGTTCACGGTATCCGCCTTCTCCACCGCCATGGCCTACCTGCTGCTGGTGCTGCACGTCATCGTGAACAGGCCCGAAGATCACGACGTGCGAGTGTTCTACGAGCGCCTCGATCTCATGCTGATCGCCGGGGAGCTGGTGATCCTGTTCTCCTTCTACCACTACATGCAGTCAGGCTCGGAGGCATTGTACCGCTCCGCGGAACTGCTCTGGACCGATATGGGCTGGCTGGTGGGCTTCATCGGCTTCGGCCTGCTGGTGCCGTTCGCGCTGGAGCTGCACGGCGTGCTGAAGGGCTGGTCGAGCCGCCTGCCCATCGTCACCGCCTCGGTACTGGTGCTGGTGGGCGGCTATCTGCTGCGCCACTATTTCCTGTACGCGGGCGTATACGCGCGACCCTGGTGATAGGGACGCAGGTCGGGCTCACCCTTCGGGCATACCAGATTGCGAGAAGATGTCTCCATGAAAGCGGACATCAATCCTCACACCCTGCGCATCCTCGCCGCGCTGCTGGGCGCGCCGACGGACGAAAGCCTGGCGGCGCTGCGCGAGGCCGTGCCGGATGTGCCATGGCTTGGCTCCGCGGTCGAACAACTGGCGACCCTGCCCCTCGACCGCTGGCAGGCGGAACACACGCGCCTGTTCGTCAGCGGCTTTCCGAAGACCGTATGCCCGCCCTTCGAGTCGGCCTACCGCCACGGCAGCATGGGCGGCGAGACGGCCGCGCAACTCCAGGCGCTCTACGCACGCATCGGGCTCATGGCGGATGGCGTGCAGGCCGATTATCTCGGGGTTGAGCTGGAGTGCGCCGCGTATCTGCTGGAAAGCGGTTCGCAACAGCGCGACGAGCTGTGGCAGGAGTTATGGCACGGACATCTGCGCCAGTGGGTGCCCGCGTTCGCCGCCGACCTCGGCGCGCATGGCACGCTCGAACTGTACCGTACGCTCGGCCGCGAACTCTCGGCCCTGTTCCCGGAGGTGCGCCCGCGATGAAACGCCAATGGCAGCCATGCCCGTTTTCCATCGACGACGCCACCGCGCTGCAAACAGCGGTGCTGGATGTCCATCACGACATGTACCGACGCCATTTCGCCACAGAGCTGCTGGTCAACCATGCATTGCCCATCGAGCTTCGCGCAGTGCGGCAGGTTGAGGGCTGGGCCCTGGGCCTGCTGCTCACGCCCTGGATGCTCGCGCGCCTGCTGGTCACCAATCAGGTGCCGGAGATCGTGCTTCCTGACGGTTGGAGCGCGGCGGAGCGGCTCGGCGCCGACCCCGTGGTGATCGGTCCCGCGGTACGGCTTTCTCTCCTGCAAACCGAGCTGAAGGCCCACCTCAATTTCGCTCCGCGCCTGGGCCACTATCTCCTCCAGCCCCTGATCCAGCGCATGCAGGATTTCGCCTGCGCCGACGAGGTCTTCGGCGCCTGGAAAGAGGTCATCGCCCGGCGCGACCGTTTCATGGCGGAGCGCAACGCCGATTGCGTCTTGCAGCGGGAAATCTCCCGCCGCGAGTTCTTTGCCGCGCTGGCTCCGCGGCAATCCTGACTGCACCGGCCGGGGAAGGAGCAACTTCTTTCAGCTCGACAACCCCAACCGCGGACGCGGCTGACGGGACGCGGCGGCCTCTTTCCCGCATCGTGTAGTCCTTCCGTACGGGGAACTGCGCGGAATCCGTGACGTCACAAATCCGTCAGGTACCCGTAGCTCGTATCCTTGTGCTCCTCACAGGTCGTGGTGGCCCATCCAATGCCTGCCCGCAGCCGGCCCGGCCGGCCGCAGAACAGGCAGGTCTTCTCCGACAGCTTTTCCGCCTTTCGGATCAGGGCGGTCACCAGGTCCAGGGTCGTTCCCTCGATGCGGTCACGGCCCATCGCCTCCGGCGCCCGGTCCAACCGCAGCGCACTGCGATAACCGGCCCAGGCCATGCGCAGGGTGCCGAGCCGCGCCTTGACGTCGGTCCAGTAGAACGAGCGTTTCTCGCGTGTCGTCAGAGCCTGGTCAATCTCATGACACAACTGCTCGAACAGGTCCAGCCAGCCGGGCGGGACGGCCAACCCCCTCCTGCGCAACGCCCGGAACTGATACGCGTAGCGCACCATCAGTTCCTTCTTCCTGCGTCTTATCTCCTGTTTCGGCGCCAGTTCGTGTTTCATTGCCCCCTTGTCCTCCACACCGGCCGCAAACGTCATCTGCAGCCGCGGAGCGAACAAAAAACCCCGGTCGGCTCAATGCCCACCGGGGTCCGGATCCCCGGAACGCGTTCCGGGCCTTGTATTCGTCAATCACCGCGTCGGTGCTCGCGGCGGCCTCCATGCCCGGGACATCTCCGGTCCCGACCGCACACCGGAACGCGCCCCGAATTCACAAAATCCTGACGGTGTCATTGCCGTACCGGATTCTACGCCGGAGCCCGGCGCGATCAATGAAGCAGGTCATAAATTCCCGAGTCCGTTCCTGCCGCCGTCCTCCGGTCACCGGTCGTGCGCCCAGAGCGCACCGACACACTACAACTATCTTATATTCAATATCCTACAGCGCAATCTTCACGCCATAAGTAAAGTAGCGCACAACGGTATATACCGTCATGACCGCCACCAGGAACAGAAACAGGGACAGGAGCAATCGCATCCACATCGTTTTCACCTCTCCACCATGCCCCGCGTGGCATCGTCCCCGCTGCCGCGGCGGCCCGCACCCTTCCGAACCGCGCCACGCCCGGCATCAGGGCAAAATTACATTGACTTTTCGGAGTTGGACCGGTACTACATACCGCTGCTTCGAGCCCGCCTGACCGCGCTCGCTACGAATCGGCCACACGGCCATAACGAACAATCATGATTCCCCGCATGAACGGGGACGCATCCGAATCCTTTTAAACAACAATGACCATAGCTTTCTTTTCCCATCCGGCCTGCGAGCGGCATGAAACGTTGCGTCTGCATCCCGAGCAACCCGCCCGCCTTAGCGCCATCGCCGATCAACTGCTCGCCTCGGGCCTGGATTTCGTGATCCGGTATCACGAGGCGCCGCCCGCGGACCGTGCCCAGTTGCTCCGGGTCCACACCGCCGAGTATATCGACCAGGTTTTCAACTCCGCACCGAAGGAAGGTCTGACGTGGCTGGACGGCGACACGGCCATGGGTCCCCTCACCCTCGATGCGGCCCTGCACGCCGCCGGCGCGGTTATCGGCGCCGTGGACCTGGTCCTGGACGGCCCGATAACGACGGCGTTCTGCGCTGTGCGCCCGCCCGGCCATCACGCCGAACGGGCCCGCACCGGCGGATTCTGCATCTTCAACAACGTAGCCGTCGGCGCCGCTCACGCCCTCGCCGTCCACGGCCTGGAGCGCATCGCGATCGTGGATTTCGACGTGCACCACGGCAACGGCACCGAAGACGTGTTCCGCGACGAGGCGCGCGTACTGTTCTGCTCCAGCTTCCAGCACCCGTTCTACCCGAATACCGGCGCGGACACCGTGAGCGATCACATCGTGAACGTGCCGCTCAAGGCCGGCGCCCGCAGCGCGGGATTTCGTGAGGCGATCGAGCAGCGCTGGTTCCCCGCGCTGGAGGCCTTCCGACCGCAACTGCTGATGATCTCCGCCGGCTTCGACGGCCACATCGAAGAGGACATGGCGCAACTCGGCCTGATCGAGCGCGATTACGCCTGGGTCACCAAACACCTGAAGGACATCGCGGATCGGCATGCGCAGGGCCGGATCGTGTCCGTGCTGGAGGGCGGCTATACCCTGGGCGCCCTGGGTCGCTCCGTGGCCGCTCACCTGAACGCGCTGCTGGGCACCGCGGGCACCGTCGGCTGAGGCGCGGCGCCCGGCGTCGGACATGGATGCCGTGGCCTTGATTGGCCGCCGTCTTTGCCGTGTTCAGCGGTACCCGAACTCGGCGGGATTGAGCACGAATTCCTGCGGCTGCCCGCTGACCGGGCAACGAAATGCCAGGCGGTAGGCAAGCAGCCTCAGCCCGCGCCGGTCCTTGTTGCCGTGGCCATAGCGGGGATCGCCCAGCACCGGAAAACCGGCAGCGGCGAAATGGCGGCGAACCTGATGCATGCGGCCGGTGACAAGCTCCACATCCAGGGTCGTGACGTCCAGCTCCGGGTCATAGGCGACGACCGAAAACCGGGTCCGCGCTGCCCGCCCCTCGATGGGCGTGTTCACTTCTCCCCTTTCCCCCAGCCGGGCCGCCACGCATCCCTTCACCTCCGCGCGATAACGCTTTTCCACCTGCAGGCGCTGCAGCAGTCCCGAAAACGCGGCGGCCGCCTCGCGGTCATGGGCCACCACCATCAGCCCCGGTGTCTCCCGATCCAGCCGATGCACCAGCAGCACGGCGCGTCCGGGTTCCGACGCCTTCTCCACATACCGCTCCAGCGTGCAATGGTCGCCGTACGGCGTCCCCGCGGTGAGCATCCCGGCAGGTTTGAGCCAGACGCTGTAACGCCCCTTATCCGCCACCAGCCGCGCCTCGGGACAATCGCGCTGCAGCAGTTTCTGGTCGTAGTAAAACTCCACCAGATCCCCCGGCTTCAGCTCCGCGGTCGCCCGCCGCAGCCGCCGCTTGGCCTGCGTGCCGCGCTTGAGCCACACCGCGCCCTTGGTCATGGCGTCCTTCACCGCGGTTTTCGAAAGGCCCGAGCTTGCGGCCAGGAGATCGGCAGCAGCGCCTTGCTCGCCGGTTACCAGCCTCTTGTGTATGACGAAGCGTTCTTTTCCCTTCATGCGCGAACCTGCAGGACCACGTCCACCCTGTCCCCTGCCCGGCAGGAGATCGCACCGGCTGACACCGGCGCCGGCATCCCCACGTATCATGCCATACACCCGCCCTGCCCTGTAGCCATGCCGCGCCGCGGCAAGGGAAGGTTTCAATGCCGGCAACACCGGAAAGCCAACAGAGACGACACGACGGAACGCGGGAGAGAGAGAACACGAGCCCGATGCCATCCGCGCGTGCGCAACCTGCTCGCTGCCAGCGGTCGTGCGGCGCCCCGGCAGGCATCCCAGCCGACGCCCGCCCGGAATCAACCGACGAAGTCCTCGATGGCCTGTGCGATTTCGTCCGGCACTTCGAGCATCGGGAAGTGGCTGCGCGCTGCGAGCTTGCGCACCTGGAACCAGGGATGTTTTTCGCTGAATGCCTGTTGCCGGGCAAGATAGGCGGGATCATCGGGTTGGGCGTAGAGGTGCAGTACGGGCATCGACTCGCCCAGCGGGGCCATGATATTCATCGGGCTGCCGTAGTTCGCATAGGCGGCGGCGATCTCGCGGCCGGCGCGCGCCCACATGTCGAAGCCGTAGGAGCCCATGTCCTCGCGCACATAGCGGGTGAGAGCGGGCACCTCGACCCCATTCAGCCATCCCTCGAAGAGGGCATCGCGAGTCCGCTCCCATTCCGAAGGCGACTGCAGTCCCTGCAACACCTGCATCATGTTTGGCGGTCCCGCGGTGACGATCCAGTCCAGCAGCACCAGTTTCGCGATCCGCTTACCCAGCCTGCGG
This sequence comes from Gammaproteobacteria bacterium, assembly GCA_041672765.1. GTDB lineage: Bacteria > Pseudomonadota > Gammaproteobacteria > JBAYZB01 > JBAYZB01 > JBAYZB01. The sequence continues at coordinate 12,261 of JBAYZB010000072.1, forward strand.
CGCAGCTCGATCGCCACCCACCCCGCGTGCGACAGCGCCACCGGCACCACCTGCGTAGCGCCGCTCACCTCGATCACGCTCAGCGTGTCCTCGACCAAGTGACCGATGCCGAAGTCGCTCGTCACCCGCTCGGACTCGCCATGCCCTCGCCAATCGAGCGCCAACACGCGCCTCCGTTTGCCGCAACGGCTCAACAGCGGCTCGAATACCCGCCGGCTCCCGCACCAGCCCGGCAGCATGATCAGTGCCGGCTCGCCCTGTCCCCGGTCGTCATAGCTGATGCGCACACCATACGACGTGGTTTCCGCCATATGATCCTCGCCTGCCTGCCAAAACCACGTCGTGGGATTTGCCGTGGAGGGACCGCCCGCTGGTTCCTAATCGAAAGTGTAGCCGCCGCACGGGCCACACCGAAAAAGCTGCGCCCCGGCCGATAACGGCGCTATCCGGCGCGCTCCAGCACGGCCGCGAAGAATCCGTCGGTGCCGTGGCGGTGGGGATAGAGGCGCAGGAACTCGTCCACGTCCGCCAGCGGCACGCGGCGGCGCGCCAGCACCTCGCGCACCGGCACGATGCGGTACTCCGAATGTGCGGCAACGAAACCGTCGACGATGTCTTCGTTCTCTTCCCGCAGCAGGCTGCAGGTCGCATAGACCAGGCGTCCGCCCGGCCTGACCAGTTCCGCCGCGGCCGCCAGGATAGTGTGCTGAGCCGTCGTGATCCGCTCCAGGTCCGGCGCACGCCACTTGAGATCGGGGTTGCGCCGCAGCGTTCCGGTGCCGCTGCACGGCGCGTCCACCAGCACCCGATCCGCCTTGCCGCGCAGGCGCAGCACCCGCGGATCGCGTTCGTGCTCAATGACCAGAGTACGCACGTTGTCGAGCCCGGCTCGCTGGAGACGCGGCTTGAGGTTTTCCAGGCGTCCGGCGGAGATATCGAAGGCGTGTATGGTGCCGGTGTTGGCCATCAGCGCGCCGAGGTGCAGGGTCTTGCCGCCCCCGCCGGCACAGAAATCCACGATGATTTCACGGCGTTTCGGCTCCAGCAGCAACGCAAGCAACTGGCTGCCTTCGTCCTGCACTTCCAACAGCCCGTCCTGAAACGCCTTCGTCTTGAACAGCGGCACCCGCTCTGACCGCCGCAGACCTAACGGTGAATAGGGTGTGGGCGTGACCGGAAAACCCTCTTCAGCCAGCCGTCGCATCACCGTCTCGCGGTCCGCCTTGAGGGGATTGACCCGCAGATCCAACGGCGCGGACTGATTGAGCGCCGCGGCCAACGCGCGCGTTTCGGCCTCTCCCAACTGCGCCACCAGCCGCTCCAGCAGCCAGGGCGGCAGATCGGTCTGCACATCCAACGGCAATGCGTCGCCGTCCAGGGAACGCAGGCGCGCCTCCAACGTCCGCGCCTCCAGCTCCGCCCGCCCCTGCGCCGGCCGATAGCCTGCCCGCTCCAACGCGTCGGCGTCCCAACCTTGCACGACGAGCAGATACGCCGCTATCAGCGCCTCCGCCGGCGCGGACTCAACATTCACGAGATACTCCAGGAAACGCAGCCGGCGCAGGCAGCCGTACACCGTTTCCGCCACGAACCACCGGTTCCGCACCCCGAGTTTGGGATGGGCGCGGAAATACGACTCCATTTGCCTGTCCGCCGGCGGCGGACCGTTGCGCACGGCGTCGAGCAGCCGTGCCGCATGTTGGAAAAGCGTTGCCGATACCATCGGATATCCGCCCTTGTATCTTGTTTCCGTGGTGGTTGTCCCCGCCACACGAGTGAAAGAAGCTTGAGCCCGCCCTGCCTGCGTGAGTGCGATCAACGCAAAGGCGCGAAGAAATTATCGAGTATTACAACAGCCTGGGCGAGTTGCCGTACGGACCGGGGAGCGTGCCGGAGCCGGAAGACCAACCCGCGCTTCCTGTCTTTGCGCCCTCGGCATCCTTTGCGTCTTTGCATTTAACATGCGCGCCCGCAACATACACGTACCCGGACCCGATGCGTTGCCGCGCGGTTTGACAACACTGCGCCGCGATATACCATCAAATGTGGTCAGGGAGTACAACGCTGGAATGGATTGATACAACAACATAGAATGCGAGGAGTCACTGATGCCAAAATTTCTTTCCGTATTGTTTGCAATCGCCGTTTCCATCATGACAACTACCACCGTCACCGCCGCCGACAAACAAAAGATCGTCTATCACGTCTCCGAGGCAGAGAAAGTGCCGTTCGTACTCGGTAATATCCGCAACCACATCAATGGCGTGGGCGGGCCGCAGAACGTGGACATCATCCTGGTGGCCCACGGGCCCGCCCTCGACGCCTTGGAGGACGTGGCTGCGGTCGATAACGTGCGCGAGGCGGTGGCCGCGCTGCAGAAGGACGGCGTCAGGTTCGAGATGTGCACCAACACGCTCACCGCCAAGAAACTCAACCT
>JBAYZB010000073.1:0-14620 GCA_041672765.1 Gammaproteobacteria bacterium
CGTCACCGTGGAAGCGGTGGCGCTGTACCGGCCGGACCTGATCATCGCCCCTTATCTCAAGCGCGCCATTCCCGAATCCATCTGGCGCAACCATGTGTGTCTGGTGGTGCACCCGGGCGTCAAGGGCGACCGCGGTCCTTCGGCGCTGGACTGGGCGATTCTGAACGGCGAGACGGAGTGGGGCGTGACGGTGCTGCAGGCGAACGCCGAGATGGACGCGGGCGACATCTGGGCGTCGGTCGAGTTTCCCATGCGTGCGGCGCGCAAGAGCAGCCTCTACCGCAACGAGGTCACGGAGGCGGCGGTCGCGGCGGTGCTGCTGGCGGTGGCGCGTTTCGAGCAGGGCGGCTTCCGCCCGGAGCCGCTGGACTACACGCGGCCCGACGTGCGGGGCGAGCTGCGCCCCGCGATGAAGCAGGCGGACCGGGCTATCGACTGGGCGCGGGACGACACGGCGGCGGTGCTGCGCAAGGTGCGCGCTGCGGACGGCGCGCCGGGGGTGCTCGATACCTGGTTCGGGCGGGAGGTCTACCTATACGACGCCCATCCCGAGGACGCACTGCGCAGCCAGCCCGGCGCGTTCCTCGCCCAGCGCCACGGGGCCGTCTGCCGCGCCACGGCGGACGGGGCGGTGTGGATCGGCTACGTGAAGGAAAGGACCGCCGACGGGCGCAGCTTCAAACTGCCCGCCGCCATGGTGTTTGCCGCGGAACTCGCTGCGGTGCCGGAATCGCTGGTGGGGATCGAGCCGCAGGATCATCGGACCTGGCAGGACATCCGCTACGAAGAGCGGAATGGCGTCGGCTACCTGCACTTCGAGTTCTACAACGGCGCCATGGGCACTGAACAGTGCGAACGGTTGCGGGAGGCTTATCGCTACGCGTGCTCGCGTCATACGCGCGTCATCGTGCTCCTGGGCGGCCCCGACTTCTGGTCCAACGGCCTGCACCTGAACCTGATCGAGGCGGCGGAGAGTCCCGCCGACGAGTCGTGGCGCAACATCAACGCCATGGACGATCTGGCGCACGACATCATCACCACCGAAAGCCATTGGACCATTTCCGCGCTGCAGGGCAACGCCGGGGCCGGCGGCGTGTTCCTGGCACTGGCGGCTGACCGGATCTATGCGCGCAGCGGCGTCATCCTCAACCCGCACTACAAGAGCATGGGCAATCTGTACGGATCGGAGTACTGGACCTACCTGCTGCCGCGGCGGGCGGGCGTACGCCAGGCGCAGGAGCTGACGGAAAACCGGCTGCCCATCGGGGTGCAGACCGCCAAGCGGCTCGGTCTCATCGACGACCATTTCGGCGCCGACGTGGCATCCTTCCGGAAGGAGATCGAGCGCATCGCGGAGACGCTGGCGGCGAGCCCGGAGCTGGACGCATTGCTCCTGGAGAAGCGCCGGCGGCGTGAGCGGGACGAACAGGAAAAACCGCTGGAGGCCTACCGAGCGGAGGAGCTTGCGCACATGAAGCTCAACTTCTACGGCTTCGATCCGAGCTACCACGTGGCGCGCTACAACTTCGTGCATCACATTCCGCACTCCCGCACGCCGCTGTACCTGGCGCGGCACCGGCAGTTGCCGTGGCAGGTGCGGGCGCGGCTTGCGGCCGGTGCGGGCTGAAGGGGGGGAAGCGGATGGCGGGCCTGCCGACGATTCTCGTGGTGGATGACGAAGTGCGTTCGCAGGAGACGCTGCGGCGCACGCTGGAGGAGGAGTTCGAGGTGCTGACGGCCTCCAGTGCCGCCGAGGCCGAGGAGTATCTGGAGCGCGATTGGGTCCAGGCGATCCTGTGCGATCAGCGCATGCCCAACATGACGGGCGTGGAGTTTCTGCAACGGGTGCGGAGCCGCTGGCCGGACGTGGTGCGGATGATCATCTCGGGCTACACCGATCCCGAGGACATCATCGCGTGCATCAACGAGGCGGGTATCTATCAGTACATCACCAAGCCGTGGACGCCCGAGGGGCTGGTGCTTACCGTGCGCGGCGCCGTGCAACTGCACCAGTTGCAGCGCGAGAACCAGGCCCTGAGCCTGGAGCTCAGGATGGCGGCGCCGGTGCTGCAGCGCGAGGTCGACCACAAACGCCACCGTCTGAAGGAGCATTACGGTTTCGAGCGCCTGGTGCGTAGCGCCGACAGCCCGCTGGAGGACGTCTGCCGACTCGCACATAAGGTGGCGGGCTACAACATCTCCATACTGCTTACGGGCGAGTCGGGCACCGGCAAGGAGTTGTTGGCGCGCGCCATCCACTACAGCAGCCCGCGGGCCGAGAAACCCTTCGTAGTGCAGAACTGCGGCGCGCTGCCGGATCAGTTGCTTGAAAGCGAACTGTTCGGCTACAAGAAAGGCGCGTTCACCGGGGCCTACGAAGACCGCACGGGCCTGTTCGAGCAGGCCAACGGCGGCACCATCTTCCTAGACGAGATCGGCGATATCTCGCCGGCGTTTCAGGTGAAGCTGCTGCGCGCCCTGCAGGAGGGCGAGATCAGGCCCCTGGGCAGTCCCCGCACCCGTCGCGTCGACGTGCGCGTGCTCTCCGCCACCAACCGCGATCTGGAAGAGGAGGTGCGGGCAGGCCGCTTCCGGGAAGATCTCTATTATCGCCTCGCGGCGTTCACCCTGCGGTTGCCGGCTTTGCGCGAGCGCCGCATGGACATTCCCGTCATCGCCCGGCGCCTGCTGGAAGACATCAAGCGCACCTTCGGCAAACCGGTGGCCGGCTTTACGGACGAGGCCCTGGAGTGCATGTGCTCATATCACTGGCCCGGCAACGTGCGTGAATTGCATAACGAGATCCAGCGGATGCTGGCCTTGGGCGAGGGGGAGCGGCTGGGGGCGGATCTGCTCTCGCCGCGCGTGCTGCGCGCCGCACCGCCGGACTACGAGCCGGACATGAATCTGATCACCAGGGTGGACGGCACGCTCAAGGACCGTATCGAACTGCTGGAAGGGCGTATCCTGAAGGAAACCCTGATCCGGCATCGCTGGAACAAGAGCCGTGCCGCCGACGAACTGGGGCTGTCGCGGGTGGGACTGCGCAGCAAACTACAACGGTACAACCTGGACAAGAAGCAAAGAGAGTGACCCCTGACAAGGAGCGTTGTCATGAACGCGATCTTTTTGCTGGGGCTGTTGATCGGCATGAAGCACGCCATCGAGTCCGATCACGTGGCCGCCGTGGCGTCGCTCGCCAGTCGCGCGCGCAGCGTGCGCGAGACGGTGAAGGTCGGGGTGGTGTGGGGGTTGGGCCATACTTTGACGCTGCTGCTGATCGGGTCGGTGGTGCTGGCGGCGGGCGGCATCGTGCCGGAGCAGGCGGCGGAGGCATTGGAGTTCGCGGTGGGCATCATGCTGGTGATTCTGGGGCTGGACGTGGTGTTCCGGCTCCTGCGGGAGCGGGTGCACGTGCACGCCCACGGTCACGTCGACGGTACGCGCCACCTCCATGCGCATGCCCATCGCGACGTCGGCACGCACGAGCCGGAGCGCCACGCGCACCCGCATCCACAGGGTTTCCCGCTGCGCGCGCTGCTGGTCGGGCTGGTGCATGGCATGGCCGGTTCGGCGGCACTGATCCTGTTGACCTTGGAGACGATCGAATCCGTCCGTCTGGGGCTGCTGTACATCGCCATGTTCGGGCTCGGGTCCGTACTCGGCATGGCGCTGCTGTCCGCTGCCATTGCCGTGCCGCTGCGGTTTTCCGCCCGGCGCGCTGCCGGTGTCTATAACGGCCTGCGCGCCGGGATCGGGACGCTTACGTTCGTGCTGGGCGTCTCCATCATGTACCGCATCGGCGCGCCGGCGCTGCTGGCGTCGTAGGGGCGCGGCAGACGGCGGGGTTCGAGGCTCCCATGCAATCCAGTCCAGATATGCCTGGCAGAAAAGAGAGACGCAAGCTGACGGAGCAGGTGGATGTCCAGAGCCTGCTGAGGCTGTCGCGTGCCAAGGAGCAGGCGTGGATCGATGTCATCCGCAAGATGGACGAGGTGTATGCGGACCTGATCCGCTACGAGGTGGAACTGGAAGAAAAGAACGCGGCGCTGGAGGATGCGCAGCGGTTGATCACCGGCGTTCTGGCCTCCATGTCCGACGTGCTGATCGTGTGCGACGTGCAAGGGCGCATCCAGCGCGTCAACAAGGCGCTGGAGGATCTGACGGGGCACATGGAGGCGGCGTTGATCGGGCGCCCGGTGGAGGAGCTGGTACCCGCGGATTGCCGCAGTCAGATGGAGGCGCTGAAAAGCGGACTGAGCGCGGAAACGCCCCTCTGGGACCGCGAGGTCTGCCTTGAGGGGTGCGACGGGCAGCCGATGCCCCTTGCCATGAACTGCACCGCGCGCTGCGACAGCGGCGGGCGCATGGTGGGCATGGTGTTCATCGGGCGTCCGGTGGGCGAACTGCGCCGGGCCTACGAGGCGCTCAACAAGGCACACAACGAACTGCGCCTGGCGCAGCAGCAGTTGGTGCAGTCGGAGAAGATGGCCTCCCTGGGGCGCCTGGTGGCGGGCGTGGCGCATGAACTGAACAACCCCATCAGCGTCGTGTACGGCAACATGCACGCCCTGAGCCGCTACAGCGAGCGCATTCGCCGTTACCTGGATGCCGTCCATGGCAATGTCGGTGTCGCGGAGCGGGAGCGGTTGCGCGAGGAGTTGCGCATCGACCGGCTGCTGGAAGATCTGGATTCCTTGATCCAGGGCACCATGGAAGGGGCCGAGCGGGTGAGCCATGTGGTGCAGGATCTCAAGCGCTTCTCCGCCAGCCGCCGTGGGGCGCCGGAGGTGTTCGGCGTCGCGGAGAACATCCGCAATGCGGTGCAGTGGGCGTGCAAGGGGATGCGCCGGCCGGTGGATATCATGCTGGACCTGGAGGACGACCTGCAGGCGATGGGCCACCCGGGGCAGTTGCATCAGGTGGTGGTCAACGTGGTGCAGAACGCGCTGGACGCGGTGCAGGAGGCGCCGGAGCCCCGCGTGGAAATCAGTGTGCGCAGGGTGGACGGCATGGTCGAGATGGTGTTCCGGGACAACGGCCCGGGCATTGCCGAAGAAGACCTGCTGCGGGTGTTCGATCCCTTCTTTTCCACCAAGCCGGTGGGCAAGGGTACCGGGCTCGGGCTTTCCATCAGCTACGGCATCATCAAGGACCTCGGCGGGTCCTTCGAAGCGGGCAACGACCCGCGCGGCGGCGCGCGGTTCGTCATCCGGCTCCCGGCCGTGGAGAACGCTTGATTCTGAAGTACGGTTTCAACGCAAAGACGCGAAGTAGGCAGGGTGGGCACTGCCCACCATGCGCCGGTTGTCAAGGCATTGTTCGGTGGGCGATGCCCGCCCTGCGCAAACTGGCCCTTTTCGCCTGGCGTCTCCGCACGGCATTGGGTATAAACGCCCCTCCTGAATCAATCGGGCACGGCTTCCCGGCGTTCCGCAAAATCCGAAGAGTCCATCCATGAGTTTGATCCAGCTTAAGAACGTCTCCATCGCCTACGGTCACCACGCCCTGCTGGAGGGTGCGGACCTTGCCGTCGAGGCCGGCGAGCGGGTGTGTCTGATCGGGCGCAACGGCGCGGGCAAGACGACGCTGCTCAAGATCGTGAGCGGCCAGGCCGTGCCGGATGCGGGCGAGGTCTGGCGCCGGCCGGGGTTGCGGCTGGCGTATCTGGAGCAGGAACTTCCCGGCGAGGACGACGTCACGGTCTTCGACGTGGTGGCCGGTGGATTGGGGGAGCTGGGTCGACTCCTGTCGGCCTATCACGAAACTGCCGTAAGGCTTGCCCACGGGGGAGGCGATGGGCTGCTGGCCGAACTGGAACGCCTGCAGCACGAGCTGGAGGCGCGGGACGGCTGGCGCCTGAAACAGCGGGTGGAAACGGTGCTGAGCCGCCTGAACCTGCCCGCCGATCGTGCCCTGCGCGAACTCTCCGGCGGGTGGCGGCGGCGCGTGGCGCTGGGCCGGGCGCTGGTGGCCGAGCCGGATCTGCTGTTGCTGGACGAGCCCACCAACCACCTGGATATCGAGGCCATCGAGTGGCTGGAAGGGGAGTTGCTCAATTTCCGGGGCGGCATCCTGTTCGTCACCCACGACCGTGCCCTGCTGCAGCGGCTCGCCACGCGCATCGTCGATCTGGACCGCGGCCGCCTCACCTCCTGGCCCGGCGACTATGCCAACTACCTGCGCCGCAAGGAGGAGCTGGCGGCAGCAGAGGCGGCGGAGAACGAGCGGTTCGACCGCAGGCTGGCCCAGGAAGAGATCTGGATCCGCAAGGGCATCGAGGCGCGGCGCACGCGCAACGAGGGTCGGGTGCGGGCGCTGCTCGCCATGCGGGCGGAGCGTGCCAGGCGGCGGGAGGTCGTGGGCAAGGCCAGCTTCGCCGTGGATGCGGCCGAGGCGTCGGGCGAACTGGTAATCGAGGCCGACAGGATCGGCAAGTCCTACGACGGCAGCCCCCTGGTGCGGGATTTCTCCATCCGTATCCTGCGCGGCGACCGCATCGGCCTCATCGGGCCGAACGGGGCGGGCAAGAGCACGCTGCTGAAGCTGCTGCTCAAGGAGATCGAGCCGGACAGCGGGCGGGTGCGCCATGGCACGCGCCTGGCGGTGGCCTACTTCGACCAGTTGCGCGCGGCGCTCGACCCGGAGCGCTCGGTGATCGACAACGTGGCGGACGGCCGCGAGAGCGTCGTGATCGACGGCCAGCCCAGGCACATCATCGGCTACCTGGGCGATTTCCTGTTCACGCCCGAGCGTGCCCGCACGCCGGTCAAGGCCCTCTCCGGCGGCGAGCGCAACCGGCTCATGCTGGCGCGGCTGTTCAGCAAGCCGTCGAACCTGCTGGTGATGGACGAGCCCACCAACGACCTGGACGTGGAAACGCTGGAGCTGCTGGAGGAGCGGCTGGCCGAGTATCCGGGTACGCTGCTGCTGGTGAGCCATGATCGCGCCTTCCTGGACAACGTGGTCACCAGCACGCTGGTGTTCGAGGGCCAGGGGCGCATCACCGAGTACGCCGGGGGTTATCAGGACTGGCTGCGGCAACGCCCGCAGGCGGCGGCTGCGCCGGCCGCTCCCAAGCCGGCCGCCGAGCCCCCCAAGCCGAAGCCGGTGCGGTCCGGAGGGCGCAAGCTGGGATTCAACGAAAAGCGCGAACTGGAAAGCCTGCCGGCGCGCATCGAGGCGCTGGAAGCGGAACTGGAACGGCTGCAGGGGATTGTGTCCAGTGCCGATTTCTACCGGCAGGACTCCCAGGCCATTGCGGCCACGCTGGAAACGCTGGAGCAAACGGAAGCGGAGTTGGCTGCCGCCTACGCCCGCTGGGAAGAGTTGGAATCCTTGGCGTAGTTCAGCGCCAGTCGAGTTTCATGCCTTGCTGTTCCAGCAGGCGCAGGGCGGGGCGGATGGTGTCTTCGACGAAGGCGAGGCGGTGGGGATTGCGGCGCGCCGCCTGGTGCCACTGTTTTCCAGGAGCCAGCCCCGCCAGTTTGTAAACGCGCGGTCCGGGAAAGTAGAAGGCGCGCACGAACTCGCGCAGCGCCGCATTCAGAGCGGGGGTCAACAGCGCGATCCGCCAGGGCCGCAGGCTCTTCAGCCGGGTGTGCAATGCGTCCCGTGCATGCACGATATGGCGGGCTTCATCAATGACTTGCGCCTTGACGATATCGGCGATCGCCGGGCAGATTTCCGCGCGATGACGACACACCCAGCGGTTCATGCGGTCGGGGATCTCCTCGCCCAACAGCACCACGGTCATGAAACCGGTGGATTCGAAGGACGCGAAGCGGCCCAGCAGGTTGGCAATGCCGAAGGATCTGGCGGGCCGGGGCGGCGGGGACAGGCCGGCGCGGCGGATGAGTTCGAGAAACATCAGGCTGTGGCCGGCCTCTTCGCGCAGTTTGTGCAGCCGATAGGTGAGGTGCGCGGGGGTGCAACGCGGCTGGCGCAGCGAGCGCCCGATCCGCTCCATGAAAAGGGCCTCAAGCCACAATCCCGCGGTGACGAAGTTCAGGAACTCGTACTGGGACAAGGCGCGCCGCCGTTCCTTTGGCTGGCGCTCGTACGCAGGAAGGCCGTATAAGGACAGGGCCAGTTCGGGGAGCCAGAACTCCTTGCGGTCCAGGGCCTTCCAGTCGACGCGCGCGAGCGGGTCATGGTAAGGCACGCTGTTCTGGCTGAGCTGCTCCAGCAGCGCGGACGAAGTGGGCAGTGAAAAACGCATAAATCAGGACTGGAAACGCCGTATCCACCTGTTGATGCAATCAATCTGATTCTATGTGAGCCGGGGGGCGATTTCCTGGCATCCCCAATAATCATTGCGTCACGGGCAGTTCTGATTTACTCTTTCGCGCTCGCCAACCGGCGAGGGGCAGCGGGTATACCTGCATGCTCCGAGGGTGCATTCAAGGACTGAGGCATCCAACCCTGCACCGGGTAGCGAATCTGGAGAGGTGTCCGAGCGGTCGACCAAATCGCCGGGAGCGATTTGGAACGCTCGCAGGGCGGCCCCGCAGGGGCGGAGGGCAGGATGCCCGGAGTAACGAGCACGCCTGGCGTGCTCCGAGGGTGTTCAAGGAGCGAAGCATTCAACCCTGCACAGGGTAATGAATCTGGAGAGGTGTCCGAGCGGTCGAAGGAGCACGCCTGGAAAGTGTGTGTACGGCAACGTACCGAGGGTTCGAATCCCTCCCTCTCCGCCAATTTTTCGTTTGGCTTGCTGAATTGAAATTGAGCAGAGGGCTCGACCAGATCGCCGGGAGCGATTTGGAATCGCCCGTGAGGGCGGCCCCGCAGGGGCGGAGGGCAGGATGCCCGGAGTAACTCCCCCGCCCTTATCACGCAAGCCATAATCTTTGATTCTTCCTGTCTGTACCAGACCGCGCGTTCGACCGATCAATGGCGGCTGGTGCCGGTCCCCTCGCAACGACAAGCTGTGAACCCCGTCAGGCCCGGAAGGGAGCAGCGGCAGCAGTGGACTCGGGTGCCGAGGTGCGGCTGGCATCGGCCGCCACCCATCCTGTATAGTCCGGAAACTTTTTCGCGATTCGATGGTGCTGGAAACGGTGTAAGGCGAGATGAGTTACCAGGTATTGGCCCGCAAATGGCGCCCGGGCACGTTCCGCGAGATGGTCGGCCAGGAGCATGTCCTGCGCGCGCTGATCAACGCCCTGGATAACGACCGCCTGCATCACGCCTATCTGTTCACCGGCACGCGCGGAGTCGGCAAGACCACCATCGCGCGTATTTTCGCCAAGTGCCTGAACTGCGACGCCGGAGTAAGCGCTACCCCGTGCGGCGTGTGCCCGTCCTGCCGAGAGATCGCCGAGGGCCGCTTCGTCGATTTGATCGAGGTGGACGCCGCGTCGCGCACCAAGGTGGAAGATACCCGCGAACTGCTGGAAAACGTCCAGTACGCCCCCACCCGCGGCCGCTACAAGGTGTACCTCATCGACGAGGTGCACATGCTCTCCACCCACAGTTTCAACGCCCTGTTGAAGACCCTGGAGGAGCCGCCGCCGCACGTGAAGTTTCTGCTGGCCACCACCGATCCGCAGAAACTTCCGGTGACCATCCTGTCGCGCTGCCTGCAGTTCAGCCTCAAGCGCCTGCCGGCTTCCCTGATCGCCGGTCATCTGGCAGAGATTCTCGGCAAGGAGGGCATTGCCTTCGAGCCCGCCGCCCTGGATCAGCTCGCCCGCGCCGCTGACGGCAGCATGCGCGACGCGCTGAGCCTGCTGGATCAGGCCATCGGCTACGGCGGCGGCAGCCTGCGGGAGGCCGAAGTGCGCGCCATGCTCGGCACCATCGAGCAGGGCCATGTGTTCGATCTGCTGGAAGCCCTGGCGGGGGGAGACGGGGCGGCGGTGCTGGCGTGCGTCGAGCGGCTCGCGGAACAGGCGCCGGATTTCGAGGGGGTGCTGGCCGAGCTGATTTCCGTCCTGCATCGCATCGCCCTGGTGCAGGTCGTGCCGGACGCCCTGGAAGAAAGCCGGGACGACGTCGAGCGCATACGCAACCTGAGCCGCCTGCTCGCCCCGGAGGATGTGCAGCTTTTTTACCAGATCGGTTTGCATGGGCGACGCGACCTGCCCCTGGCCCCCGACCCGCGCACAGGTCTGGAGATGGTGCTGCTGCGCATGCTGGCCTTCCGGCCGGTGGAGGGGGGGGCGCAGGACGGGCCGCGTGCCGCGCAGCCGGTATCCGCGGCGGCGATGGGCGGACCGAAGCCCTCCATGCGGGACGCCGTGCGGCAGGTGATCGCCGCGCCGCCCACCCCGGAACCGGTGAAACCCGCGCCCGCGCCGGTGAGCGCTCCTGGCGCGGCGCCGGCGGCGCGGGGCGCTTTGCCGCCCGAGGTGGAATGGTCGCAGGTGGTGGCGGCGCTCGGGCTGCGCGGCCTCGTCCATCAGCTCGCCGTCAACTGTGCGTTCGAGAGCCTGGAGGGCGACACCCTGCGCCTGACGCTGGATCCGAGTTGCGCGCAAATGCACAGCAAGAACCAGGAAGAGCGGCTGCAGCAGGCGTTGCAGCAGTACCGGGGCGCGCCGCTGCGGCTGGTGATCCAGGCCGGCCAGCCGGGGGCGGAAACCCCGGCACAACAACAGGCACGGCAGACGGCGGAGCGCCGCCAGGCGGCTGTGGAGTCGATCGAACAGGACCCTGTGGTCAACGCGTTCCGGGAAACCTTCAACGCGCGGGTGCATCCGGATACCATCCAGCCCAAGGACTGAGTCGCCGGTACGGTAAACTGGTAAGTATCGGGACTCGGCAGGTCTGAAAACCCTGTAACCCGGATGGAGCGCAAGCGGATTGGTCTGTGCTCTATTCGGGCTTCCAATGGATGATAATTTTCAACGCTACGTAAGAGGAAAATCGATGAGAGGCGGTATCGGCAATCTCATGAAACAGGCCCAGCAGATGCAGGCCAATCTGCAGAAGGCGCAGGAAGAAATCGCGAACATGGAGATCACCGGTCAGTCCGGCGGCGGTCTGGTCAGCGTCCTGATGACGGGCCGGCACGAGGTGCGGCGCATAACCATCGACCCCAGCCTGCTGCAGGAGGACAAGGACATGCTGGAGGACCTGCTGGCCGCCGCGGTGAACGACGCCGTGCACAAGGTGGAGAAGACCACCCAGGAGCGGCTCGCCAGCGTCACCGCCGGCATGCCGCTGCCGCCCGGAATGAAGTTTCCCTTCTGACGCGGCATGGCCCAGACACCGCTGATCACGCGCCTGATCGAGGCCCTGCGCTGCCTGCCGGGGGTCGGCCCCAAGTCGGCGCAGCGCATGGCCTATCACCTGCTGGAGCGGGACCGGGAGGGCGGGCGCCATCTCGCCGAAAGCCTCACCGAGGCCATAGAGAAGGTGGGCCATTGCCGGTCCTGCCGCACGCTGAGCGAGACCGAACTCTGCCCGATGTGCGCCAGCTCGAGCCGTGACCGTTCCGTGCTGTGTGTGGTGGAATCGCCCGCGGACGTGACCGCCGTCGAGCAGGCCACGGGCTATCGCGGGCTCTACTTCGTGCTCATGGGGCATCTGTCGCCGCTGGACGGGATCGGTCCTGAGGAGCTGCGGCTGGATCTGTTGGCGCAGCGCCTCGACGAAGGCGAGATCAAGGAGGTCATCCTGGCCACCAATCCCACGGTGGAGGGCGAGGCCACGGCCCATTTCATCGCCGAAATGGCCCATGCGCGGGGTATCCGGGCGACCCGCATCGCCCACGGCGTGCCCCTCGGCGGCGAGCTGGAGTACGTGGACGGCGGTACCCTGTCCCATGCCTTCACGGGCCGGCGCGAGATTTGACGGGCCGCGGCCCCGCACGGATTCAATCGGATCGGAAAACCGACGAACGAGGATTGCCCATGACGGATTGCCTGTTTTGCAGGATGGTGGCGGGCGAGATCAAGCCCGACGTGGTGTACGAGGATGCTGACGTGCTCGCCTTTCGGGACATCAACCCCCAGGCGCCCACCCATGTGCTGATCATTCCCAAGCGGCACGTCGCCACGCTGAACGACCTCGAGCCGGAGCATGCCGAATTGGTGGGCAAGCTGTTTCTCGCCGCCCGGCACATCGCGCAACAGGAAGGCATCGCGGAGCGCGGCTACCGGACCGTGTTCAACTGCAACCAGGATGCGGGCCAGGCCGTTTTCCACATCCACCTGCATCTGTTGGGTGGACGCCCGCTGGGCTGGCCGCCGGGCTGATCGCGTCCCGGTTTCTGGCGTGAACGGCAGGTCGGGGCAGGCCGCCAGGCTCCGGCGGAGACTTCTTGCGGCGGGATGCGCAGTGCCGTCCCGGCCCGCGAAACGCAGCTATTCCTTCAGCAACGCCTTCAGTTTGTAGAGAACTTCCATGGCCTGCCGGGGGCTGAGTTCGTCCGGATCGACGCCCTTCAGCGCCCGTAATGCCGGGTGCTCCTCCTCAGGCGGAAACAGCGCCATCTGAACTTCGTGGGCGACGGGCCGGACCGGCTGGCGATGATGGGCGCCGTGCTCCAGTTCCGCCAGGCGCTCCCGCGCCTCTTCAATGACCACCCGCGGCACCCCCGCGAGCTGAGCCACCTGCAGCCCGTAGCTCTGGTTGGCGGGGCCTTCCTTCACCGCGTGGAGAAACACGATGGAATCGCCGTGTTCCACCGCATCCAGGTGTACGTTGGCGATGCCGCCGTAGGTCTCCGGCAGGGCGGTGAGTTCGAAGTAGTGGGTGGCGAACAGGGTGAAGGCGCGGATCTCCCGGGCCAGATACGCCGCGCAGGCCCAGGCCAGCGACAGGCCGTCGAAGGTGCTGGTGCCGCGGCCGATCTCGTCCATGAGCACCAGGCTGTGCTCGGTGGCGTTGTGCAGGATATTGGCGGTTTCGGTCATCTCCACCATGAAGGTGGAGCGCCCGCTGGCGAGGTCGTCGGAGGCGCCGATGCGCGTGAAGATGCGATCGATGGGGCCGATCACCGCGCGTTCCGCCGGTACGTAGCTGCCGATGTGGGCCAGCAGGGCGATCAGCGCGGTCTGGCGCATGTAGGTGGACTTGCCGCCCATGTTGGGGCCGGTGATGACGAGCATGCGCCGGTCTTCGTCCAGGTACAGGTCGTTGGGCACGAACGGCGTGTCCAGCACCTGTTCCACCACGGGGTGCCGTCCGCCCACGATGTGCAGGCCCGGCGTAGCGCTCAATTCGGGGGCGCTGAAGTTCAGGGTGTCGGCCCGCTCCGCGAGATTGGCCAGCACGTCGAGTTCCGCCAGCGCGCCGGCACAGGTCTGCAGACTCGGCAGATGCGTGGTCAGCTCGTCCAGCAGCGCGTCGTACAGCGCCTTTTCACGTGCCAACGCGCGCTCCCGGGCGCTCAGCACCTTGTCCTCGAAGGCCTTGAGTTCGGGCGTGACGTAGCGCTCCACGCCCTTCAGCGTCTGGCGGCGGATGTAGTCGGCGGGCACGCTGTCCGCCTGGGCGCGGGTGACCTCGATGTAATAGCCGTGCACGCGGTTGTAATTCACCCGGAGGTTGGCGATGCCGGTGCGGGCGCGCTCGCGCGCTTCGAGATCCACCAGGAACTGGTCCGCGTGCTCGCTCAGGGCGCGCAGCTCGTCGAGTTCGGCGTCGAAGCCCGGTGCGATCACCCCGCCGTCGCGCAGCAGCACCGGCGGGTTCTCCAGGATGGCGCGGCGCAGCAGGTCATGCACCTGCGGGTGCTCGCCAATCTGCCAGGCGAGCTGTTTGACGATCGGCGTGTCGATGGCGCGCAGCAGGGCGTGGAGGTCAGGAAGTCGCGCCAGGGTCTCGCGCAATGCGGCCAGATCGCGCGGGCGCGCCGATTTCAGCGCGACGCGCCCCAGCACCCGCTCCATGTCGCAGATCCCCCGCAACACCTCGCGGATCTCCGCATGACGGCGGTCTTCCATCAGCGTCCCGACGCCGTGCAGGCGCTGGCGCAGCACTTGGTGGTCGCGTAAGGGACGGTTGATCCAGCGGCGCAGGCAGCGGCTGCCCATGGGGGTGGCGGTGCGGTCCAGTACCCCCGCGAGGGTGTTTTCGTGCCGTCCGGCGAGGTTCGATTCCAGTTCCAGGTTGCGGCGGCTGGCGGCGTCGAGAATGATGCTGTCCTCGCGGCACTCCACCTTGATGCCCCGGATATGGGGCAGGGCGCTGCGCTGGGTGTCGCGGACGTATTGCAGCAGGCACCCGGCCGCGCCGATCGCCACCGTCAGCTCCTCGCAGCCGAATCCGGTGAGGTCGCGGGTGCCGAACTGGGCGGTGAGCAGGCGGTGCGCGGTGTCGTATTCGAAGTGCCAGGGGCCCTGACGGCGCAGTCCGGGGCGGTCGCGCAGGGCCGCGGGCAGCGCCATGTCTTCGCTGACCAGCACCTCCGCCGGCTGGAGCCGCTCGATCTCTCCCAGCAGGGCCTCCAGGCCCGCGAGTTCCTGCACCGTGAAGCGGCCGCTGCCGAGATCGAGAATGGCGAGGCCATAGACATCCCGGCGCTGGTGGAGGGCCAGCAGCAGGTTGTCACGACGCTCTTCCAGCAGCGCCTCGTCCGTTACCGTGCCGGGGGTGACGATGCGCACCACCTTGCGCTCCATCGGCCCCTTGGTGGTCGCGGGATCGCCCACCTGCTCGCAGATGG
>JBAYZB010000074.1:0-14594 GCA_041672765.1 Gammaproteobacteria bacterium
CCGCCCAGTGGGGCCCGGCGGTCTCCAAAAACCCCTACCTGTCGTTTCAGTTCCGCGGCGCCAAGCCCGGCGATAAGCTCACCTTGAGCTGGGTCGACAACAAGGGCGAGTCCGATCAGACCGAAATCACCATCGGCTAATCGGCTAAACAGTGCCTCGGGTGGGGCCGGCGCCAAGCGGTGCCGGCTCCGCCAACCCCCGCATTTCATTCCTTTGACCTTTGGCTCCCGCACGCCGCGCGCCCCATCCGGCCGTCACCCCTTCCCTTCGTTTACTCCGCACTTGGCAAAGGCGCCGGCGGTTTCCGCCCAGGCCGATGTCGAAGGCATCACCTTGCTGACAACGGACGCATAGGTCACCCGACATCCCGGTCCCGTACGAGGTGTATTGAGAATACGCCAACCCCGCCTCCACCGCCTTGAGTTTCTGGAAGTGGACTACGCTATGTTCTGCCATGGGTGGCGTACCGCCTCTGCTGGCGATCAGTTCTTCGCAAGACGGATTTAAGCAGGCACGCTGCCTTCTTCAATTCCCAGCCGTGCGCCAGATTTCGTTATACCTCTGCCCCCCAATACAAGGGCCTGGAGAAGAACGCGCATCGGTTGTTCGTCGCCTATGCGCTGACCAATCCGTACAGGGTGCGCAGGCGGCTGGTCCGCGCTCGCTACGTGGCTTTACACAGAACAGCGGATTCGCCAAGGTATTTATGGATGGGCACGGACCGACGCCCGGCATGACTCAGCACTTATCGCTACTCATCCCCGACCAGAAAAATCGCTTGCCCATGACTGACATCACGCCTTTGGAACATCCCGCCCCCGAATGGCACACCCTGAGCATCGAGGAGACTGTCGATCGGCTCGGGACCGACAGGCGCCGAGGCCTGTCCGCCGCCGAGGCCGCGGATCGCCTGGCGCGCTTCGGCCATAACCGGCTTCCTCCTCCGCCCCGCCGTCCGGCCTGGCTGCGGCTCGCCTATCAGTTCCACAACGTACTCATTTACGTAATGCTGGGCGCTGCGGTCATAACCCTGCTGCTCGGCCACTTCGTGGACACGGCGGTGCTGCTTACGGCGGTGATCGTCAACGCCGCCATCGGCTTCATCCAGGAGGGCAAGGCCGAGCAGGCGCTGGACGCCATCCGGCGCATGCTCTCCCTGCGGGCCACGGTGATCAGAAACGGCGAGCGCATGGAGATCCCGGCCGAAGAGCTGGTGCCCGGCGACCTGGTGGTGCTCGCTTCTGGGGATAAGGTCCCCGCCGATCTGCGGCTGGTGAGCGAGAAGGCCCTGCGGGTCAACGAGGCGATCCTGACCGGGGAATCGGAGGTGGTGGAAAAAGCCCTCGCCCCAGTGCCCGCGGAGGCGGCTCTGGGTGATCGCCGCTGCATGCTCTATTCGGGCACGCTCATCTCCTCCGGGCTGGCCAGGGGAGTGGTGGTCGCCACCGGCGCCGCGACCGAATTGGGCCGCATCGGCACCATGCTTGAGGAAGTCCGCGCGGTCACCACGCCGCTGCTGCGCCAGATTGATACCTTCGGGCGCTGGCTGGCCCTGGCCATCATGGTCATGGCGGCGCTCACCTTCGTCATCGGCGTGGTGTTGCGGGGCGAAGCCCCAAGCGACATGTTCCTCATGGCGGTAGCCCTGACCGCCTCGGCCATTCCCGAGGGTCTGCCCGCCATCATGACCATCACTCTCGCCATGGGCGTGCAGCGCATGGCCCGACGCAACGCGATCATCCGCCATCTGCCCGCAGTGGAGGCGCTGGGCTCGGTAACGGTGATCTGCTCCGACAAGACCGGCACCCTCACCCGCAACGAAATGACTGTGCAGCAGGTGATCACGGCGGATCGGGTGTTCGAGGTCAGCGGCGTGGGCTATGCGCCCGAGGGAGCGGTGCACCTGGACGGCGCAGCGGTCTCGCCCGAGGAGCATCCCATGCTTTTGCAGATGGCCCGCGCCCTGGTGCTGTGCAACGACGCGCAACTGCACAAGCGCGAGGATGCCTGGCATCTGGAGGGCGATCCCACGGAGGGGGCGCTGCTCACCCTCGCCTACAAGCTCGGCCTTGATCCCGCCGCGGAACGCGCAGGGCTGCCGCGCACCGACGTGATTCCCTTCGAGTCGCTGCATCGCCTCATGGCCACTCTGCACCATGATCATGAGGGGCGCGGCTTCATCTATGTGAAAGGCTCGCCGGAGCGCATCATGGAGATGTGCCAGTGGCAGGGCGACGGTCAGCCCCTCGACCCGGACTACTGGCGTGCGCGCGGCAGCGCCGCCGCAGCGAGCGGGCTGCGCATCCTCGCCATCGCCATGAAGCACACCGGCGCGGACCAGCGGGAGGTGCGTTTTTCACACCTGCGCAGCGGCTTCACCCTTCTGGGCCTGGTGGGCATCATCGACCCGCCGCGCGAAGAGGCCATCCAGGCGGTGACCGAGTGCACCGAGGCCGGTATCCGGGTGAAGATGATCACCGGCGACCATGTGGACACGGCACGGGCCATCGGCGCGCGCATGGGCATCGGCGTGGGCAAGCCCGCCCTCACCGGCCCCGAGATCGAGGCGATGTCCGACGAGGAGTTGCGCCGCCTGGCCCCGCAGGTGGACGTGTTCGCGCGTACCAGTCCCGAACATAAGCTGCGCCTGGTGCAGGCACTGCAGGCCACCGGGCACGTGGTCGCCATGACCGGCGATGGCGTCAACGACGCACCGGCGCTCAAGCGCGCCGATGTGGGTGTCGCCATGGGCCTCAAGGGTAACGAGGCGGCCAAGGAGGCGTCGGCCATGGTACTCGCCGACGACAATTTCGCCACCATCAGCAATGCGGTGCGCGAAGGCCGCGGCATCTACGACAACATCCGCAAATTCATCCTGTTCATGCTGCCCACCAACGGCGGGGAGGCGCTGGTGGTCATCGCCGCCATCTTCACCGAACTGATGCTGCCGCTGACTCCGGCACAGGTGCTCTGGATCAACATGGCCACGGTCAGCACGCTGGGATTGGCCCTGGCCTTCGAGCCGACCGAAGAGGACGTGATGCGCCGTGCGCCCCGGGACCCGCATGAGCCGCTACTGACTTGGTTCTTCGTCTGGCGTCTGGTGATGGTCTCAGTGCTCATGGCGGGGGCCGCCCTCGGCCTTTTCATCTGGGAGATGAACAACGGCGCCAGCCTGGAAAAGGCGCGCACCGTCGCGGTGAGCACCATCGTGGTGGCGGAGATGTTCTATCTCATCAACAGCCGTCACATCCTGCGCTCGGTGGTCTCCCGCGAAGGCTTGCTGGGCAATCCCTATGTGCTCCTCGCCATTGCCGGCTGCGCCTTGCTGCAGTTCGCCTACACCGCCACCCCGGCCTTGCAGGCGGTGTTCAAGTCTACGCCCCTGAGCGGATGGGAATGGCTGCGGGTCGTTCTGGCCGGCGCGCTGGTGTTCTCGGTGGCCGAGTTGGAGAAACTGGCCATACGATGGCTGGGCGCACGAAATCGCCGCGCTGCCGCCGAAGCCTGAGGGGTCCACTGCTGGCAAGAGGGAAGAGTGCGACATGAACGCCATTGAAAACATCGGCGTCGCAACAAGCGTCGTCGAAAATCACTCTGTGTGCGTCTGCCGTGCCCGCTCTCAACCCAGGGCCTTCCTGAGGCTGTCCTCGAAGCGCTTCTTGTATTGCAGGAAGTGCACGGTCTGCACTTCGTCGATGGCATCGGCCGCCAGCATTGCGCGGGAGAGGTCGAGGTCGGTGATATAGATCGGATAACGCTCGCCGCTGGCGCGCTGACGCAAGATGTGGCGCGCGACCGTCGGCATCAGCTCTTCCCCGAATTCCAACGACGAGAACTCGCGATCACCGCAGTACACCGTCAACGCCGTTTTGCCGTCCACGACATCGCCGATCACCTGCACGTCGAAATAGTTGTGGCCGTTGCCGTAGGCGCCGCTCTGACGCCGCACCAATTGCCAGCGGCCGTGCTCGTCCTTGAACACCTGATAAAACTCCACACCTTCGCTGTACGAGATGTCCCAGCGCTCGGCGGTGAGAAAATCACGCCGCGGCAGCACCGTATCGAAGAATCGCTGGTACTGGCTCAGCAGGGTCGGGCCGTCGTGGAAGTCCGCCTCCTGATGGAACAGGGAGCCCTTTTCGTCGACGACGTAAATTTCCACGCGCTCCCCCGTGATGTAATAGAACAACTGCACGACCCCGGGCTGATTGTGGGCGAAGATGATGGGCAGCGGGCCGTTTATGGTCGCATAAGGATCGATCTTCACGGGACTGAACTGGCGTTGCGCCGCACCGAGATGCTCCAGCAGCTCGGCGTGGGACGCAAGGCGCCGATAGCGCAGCGTGCCATTCTCGGGCTGCAGCACGCAGAAGCTGTGCTCGATCCGCAGTACGTAACGGGCGCTTGCGCCGTAGGGTTCGTCGTAGAAGCAACGCATCGCCTCGTCGAACAGCGCCCCCACGCGCCGCGCAATGATCGCCCGCCGCGGCGATGAGAAGCATTGGGCATTGACCACGGGCGGTTTGGGGCCAGCAGGGATCGGCGCCCATTTCAGGTACTCGCACAGACAATCCAGCAGCCCGTTCTGTCCGGTATAGCGGAAGGTGAGGATCTCCTGCCAACTGGTCACCACGATGTGGTCCAGCGTCACCACCAGATTTTCCCATAGCGCGCCGTAACCGAGGGCATCGCTGCGATCGCTGATCAGGTGCACGCCTTGGCGCGTAAAATGCGCCATGGGGTCCACGCCCACATTGATGAAAAGAGCGCTCGCCAGCACGCGCGGCGGCTGGTCCAGCTCCTCCATGCCTTCGTCCGCAAACCCGACCTGGGGGAACAGTTGTCGAATGGAGTCGGCGATCGAGCGGAATTCCTGGATGGTGAGGTGGCTGTCCCAGGTGTGGAGGCTGACGAGCGTCCGGGCATCCATCAGCCCGTTGAAGCACACCCACGCGATGAGTTCGACGACGCTGCGCACCCGCTTCAAAGGCCACTCGTCTTCCTCGACCGATTTGACGTCACCCCGGAACAGCAGCCAACTGCCTTCCTCGTTCTTGGCGATGGTCTGATGGATCGAAAGCTGCGGCTCCGCGAGGTCCGTGGAGATGCCCGGGTTGATGATCTCCACCTTGCCCGCTTTGCGCTCGAAGGCGGCATACAGCTTGCGGCCAAGCCGGTTCAGATCGGCGGGATTGAGCTGTGTTTGCGGCCCGTGCTGCCGCGCGAAGGAGGAGAGCATGCGGTAGCTGCGCGTCAGCTCGTCCACGAGCAGACGCCGTTCTTCGAGGACGCGGTCGATCTTCCAGGAACTGCGGGAGTCGAGCACAAGCAGGTAGGTGTGATCCCAACCCCATTCCTGCACCAACTCCAGCATCAGAGCGCGCCGCCAACCCGGTTCGTCGAAGCGTGGCGGCGTCGACAGGCGTTCGTTGACCTTGAAGTAGAAACAACGCCGCGCCAGTTCCAACCGTTCGAGATCCCCGGTCCGCTGGATATAATCCTCCACCTTCCACATCATCATGACGTAGGGATCGAGCCGATCGAGATTCGCCTCGCCCTCGTATACCGCACGCTTGAAGCGTGAGCTGAGCAGGTCCACATTCGGATACTCCCGCGCGTAGACCTCCATCAGCAGAATCTTGAGCACGGCCTTGTAGGGCGAATCGATGCCCTTGTAGATCTGCCACAGCGATGCGCCGAAGAACTCACCGGGAGACAGGCGCACGGGACCGAGATCCACCACCTCGGAGGCTTTCACGAAGCGCTTGTGCAGCAGGTCGGCGGCGTAGCTTTCGTATTCGGCCTCCTTGTCCGGCGGCACCAACCACCAGAGCGGGAAGCGGCCCGCCACCACGAGCCCGGTACGATAAAACTCCTCCAGCAGCAGGTAATGCTGCGTGCTGCCGCTGCTCTCCTGCGACAACGCATCGTGCACCCCCTTGCGGAAGCCCTCGGCGTCCATGACGAAAAAGTGCACCTCGAGGTCGAGCGACGCGGCCCAGCTCGATATGGCGGCGCATTTGTCACGCAGGGTCGCGCATTGAGCGCTGTCGAGATCGGGCCGATGACACACCCAGATGTCGAAATCGCTCTTGTCGGAATAGGCGACGGTTCCACCGCTGCCCATCAGGAACAAAGCTTCGATATCGTAGCGGCGCAGCGCGCGCTTGACGTAGGTGAAGGCCTTGGCGAGCCGCTTGGCGGCCGCCAAGGCATTGCGACCGGGCTGATACTCGCAAACCCCGGCGGGTGTCGCACTGCCGATGTACCCGGGAAGCAGCGGGTGGTTGATATGGAACAACAACGGCAACAGATCCATGAAAATCTGTTGCCGTGGACGCAAGGATTCCCGCACACGCCGCAGCCAATCCTGGTTAAGCGCCAGAAAACGGCGTTTGATACGATGCAGATCCGGTTCCTCGTTCTGGCCTGTCGATAGCGGAACGCGAGTGGTCATATGGGCGCAAGAAACCTTACGGGCGGGAATCCTGACAATGGATCGTGACACGCACGTCGCGGCGCTTGCGCGCGCAACCCTGCGGCGATATCCGATGCGCTTGTGCCGAAGACATAATGCCTTTCCCCTCCGCTTTTTGCCACTGCCGTCACCGCCGCCGCCATATCCCGATCGGCCGGGGAACGCCCGGCGCGCATTACGTTCCTTTCCGCTCCCTTCCTTAAATAACGGTTTGGCGTCCGAAAGCTTGAATGGAGGATGGACCTGGTCGCCGCCATCACCGTACGTGCCAACTGGCATTTCCCCTCTCCGGGGATATCCTTAAGCGTATGGGCGACGCAGACGCTTGGCGTATGACAACCGTGGGTGCCGCATCCCTGGCTCCTGCAGAGCCGCTGTGGAAACGGGTACCGGGACGGGGTGACGACGGGCATCCGCTCAGCGACTTCATGCTGCTGATTCCTGAGCTACGCAGCAAGCCGCCTCATGTGATAGAGGATACAGTGCAAAAAATCGGCACCGTGCTGGATGCCTATCGGCATGCCGTGGTGTTCGCCGAGTTGAACCTGCGCCTGAACGTATTGTGGGTCAGCGTCAAGCCCATTCCGGGCATCTGCCTGGAGCTCGCGGCGGCGCTGGCCGCCCGGGTGCCGGAGGCGCGTCTGGTAGCCCAACGTCACCCGGCCTTTTCCCGCGCCTGAGGCGCAATTCACCGAATTCGATCCGTATTCGGCACCACTTCAGCCCGAAGGAGCAAGCAATGCCGGAACGTCAGCCTCCGATCTACGTCGGCGCCCCCGATCCCGAGTTGAAGAACTCGCTCATCATCGAGGAAACGGACGAGGACTTTCACGTGCTCGCGCAGGAGGCCGCAGACGTGCCCGTGTGCTATTTCAACGGGATTGCCTACCCGCACGGCCAGCACATTTGCAGCGGCACGGATCTGTTGCGGTGCGAAGACGGCGCCTGGGTGCGGGAAGGCTCATGCGACCCGGTGAATCCCTAGCCGGTCCGGTTCATGGATAACCCATTGATGCAACGGCGTAAAGGCGGCGGGGGAAACAGTTTGTGCAGGATGGGCATCGCCCACCAAACAGCGCCTTGACCAACCGGCGCCCGGCGGGCTGTTCCCACCCTACAAAACTTTGCGCCTTCGCGTCTTTGCATTGGGTTGTTTCGCCGCACGGCCGTCAGCTACGAGACTCCAACCGCTCCCGTGCCCGCTGCACGGCGGCCTTGACCTGGGCCGGTGCCGTACCGCCGAAGTGGTCGCGGACGGCGACCGATCCCTCCAGGGTGAGCACCTCGAACACGTCCTCGCCGATCATGGGCGAAAATTCCCGCAGCTCGTCGAGGCTCATTTCCCCCAGATCCCTGCCGGTCTGTACGCCGTGGCGGACCGCCCGGCCCACGATTTCGTGCGCGGTGCGGAACGGCACGCCCTTGCGCACCAGGTAATCCGCCAGGTCCGTGGCGGTGGCGAAGCCGCGCCGTGCGGCGCGGTACATGTTCTCGCGCTTCACTTTGAGCGCCGGGATCATGTCGGCGAAGGCGCGCACGCAGCCCTTGAGGGTATCGACGGTGTCGAACAGTGGTTCCTTGTCTTCCTGGTTGTCCTTGTTGTAGGCGAGGGGCTGGGCCTTCATCAGGGTGAGCAGCGCGATCAGGTTGCCGTTGACCCGGCCCGACTTGCCGCGCACCAGTTCCGGCACGTCCGGGTTCTTCTTCTGCGGCATGATGGACGAACCGGTGCAGAAACGATCGGGCAGATCGATGAAGTCGAATTGCGCCGAGGACCAGAGGATGAGCTCCTCGGAGAAGCGCGACAGGTGGGTCATGATGAGCGCCGCCGCCGCGGTGAATTCGATGGCGAAGTCGCGATCGCTCACCGAATCCAATGAGTTTTCGGTGGGCGCGTCGAAGCCCAGCAACTGCGCCGTGTAATGGCGGTCGATGGGGAAGCTGGTGCCGGCCAGCGCCGCGGCGCCCAGCGGCATTACGTTCAGGCGCTTGCGGCAGTCGGCAAGCCGCTCCCGGTCGCGGCGCAGCATTTCGAACCACGCCATCATGTGATGCCCGAAGGTCACCGGCTGCGCCACCTGCAGGTGGGTGAAGCCGGGCATGATGGCATCCGCCTCGCGCTCCGCCACCTCCAGCAGGGCCTGCTGCAGGCGCAGCAACTCCGCCTGAATGCGGTCGATCTCGTCGCGCAGGTACAGGCGCACGTCAGTGGCCACCTGGTCGTTGCGCGAGCGGCCGGTGTGCAGCTTTTTGCCCGCCTCGCCGATCTGCTGGGTGAGCCGCGCCTCGATGTTCATGTGCACGTCTTCCAACGCCACCGACCAGGCAAAATCGCCCCGCTCGATGGCGATCAGGATGTCCTGCAGCCCCTGTTCGATCGCCTTGCACTCATCCTCGGTCAGCACCCCGACCTTGGCCAGCATGCGGGCATGGGCGATGGAGCCGGCGATGTCGTGCCGGTACAGCCGCCGATCGAACTCGACCGACGCGGTGAACGCCTCCACGAAGGCATCAGTGGCCTCGGTAAAACGGCCGCCCCACAACTTATCGCCGGTGTCGTCGCTGTGCATGGTGTCATCCGCCAGAGTCAATGGAAGAAACGGGTTGCAGTATAGCAAGTTTCCCCGCTGCCGGACCCTTGCAACCCATTCGCCGAGGCAGGAAACTTGGCACCATGCGCGGCAAAAACAATAACGATGCCAAGGGGATCGGCCTACCGCGGGAAGACACGCTGTTTCTGCCGGACTTCTGCGGTGTCCGCACCGTGTTCGTGGTGGTGGTCAGCGCACAGCTCCTGGCGTTTCTGGTGCTGCTCGCCCGGATGGATCAGGCGACCGATCCCTGGGGGGAATTGGGGCTGGTGTCGCTTTTCGTCCAGTGGGTGGCCTTGTCCAGCGCGGCGCTGCTGTGTATCGCCCGGCCGCTGCTGCGCCGGCTGGGAAACGTGGGAGCGGGGCTTGCGAGCTATGGGCTCGTGCTGCTGGCCACCCTCGCCGTCAGCGAACTCGCCTACTGGATAATGGGGGGCATCAGTCTCGGTAGCGAGCCCGTGGTTGCGGGGCACGCCGGCTTCCTGGCACGCAATCTCGCCATCGGCGCCATCGTGGGCGCGGTGGCGTTGCGCTATCTCTACGTCCAGCATCGTTGGCGCCGCAACCTCGAAGCCGAAGCACGCGCCCGGTTCCAGGCCCTGCAGGCGCGCATCCGGCCGCATTTTCTGTTCAACAGCATGAACACCATCGCGAGCCTCACCCGCAGCCGGCCGGACCTCGCCGAAACGGCGGTGGAAGACCTGGCGGATCTTTTCCGGGCCGCGCTCGGGGACGGGCGCGAGCAGGTGAGCCTCGCCGAGGAACTGGAGTTCGGGCGCCGCTACCTGAATATCGAAAGATTGCGCCTGGGAGAACGGCTGACGGTGGACTGGGACGATGTGGATGCGCTGCCGCAGGACATCATGCTGCCGGCGCTGACGTTGCAGCCGTTGCTGGAAAACGCCGTCTATCACGGCATTGCACCCCTGCCCGAGGGAGGGACGGTGCAGGTGTCGGGGCGCTGCGACCACGGGATGCTGACGCTTGCCGTGAGCAACCCGATTCCATCGGAGCCGGGCGCCGCCTCCTCGCGGGGTAACCGCATGGCGTTGGAAAACATCCGCCAGCGCCTGGAGGCGGTATACGGAAACCGGGCACGGCTCACGACGGAGACGACGGCCAACCAATACCGCGTCATCATGAGCATACCCTGCGGGACGGGCTGGACATGAGAATAATGATCGTGGACGACGAGGCGCCGGCCCGCATGCGGCTACGGCGGCTGATCGAGGAATTGGGGGAATACCAGGTCGTGGGCGAGGCGGCCAATGGACGGGAGGCGCTGCTGCGTTACGGCGAACTCAACCCGGACATCCTGTTGATGGACATCCGCATGCCGGGCATGGACGGCCTAGAGGCGGCCAAGCATCTGTCGGCCTTGCCCGATCCGCCCGCGGTGATCTTCACCACCGCCTACTCGGACCACGCGCTGGCGGCCTTCGAGGCCCATGCGGTGGGCTACCTGCTCAAGCCGGTGCGCAAGGAGCGGCTGGACGAGGCCCTGAAGGCCGTCCGCCGGCTGACCCGCAGCCAGGTCGAATCGGTTCATGCCCAGGAAGGCCGTGCGCGCAGCCATATCTGCGCCTATGTCCGGGGCAACTTGCAGCTCATCCCGGTGTCCCGGATTCGGTATTTCCAGGCCGATCAGAAATATGTGACGGTCCGCTTCCCCGAGGGACGGGTCCTGATCGAGGAGTCCTTGAAGGCGCTGGAAGAAGAATTCGGAGATTCGTTCATCCGCATTCACCGCAACGCGCTGGTGGCCTGCGCGTATGTGACCGGATTGGAAAAGACCGCGGAGGGCTCCTGCCAGGTGCGGCTGCAGGATATCCCCGAGCCGTTGGAGGTGAGCCGCCGCCACGTGGCGGCGGTGCGCAGGAAGTTCAAGGAACTGGCCATCTGATCCGGCCTTTCCGCTCAGCAGACGCCGGCGTCTCCGGCAGCCCCCTTCTGCGCCACGCTGTGGCCTTGCTCGGGCGCGCAGGGCTGCAGCCCGGCCAGCGCCGTGTCGATGGCTTGATCCAGGTACGTCCAGTAGAAATCGAGGGTGCCCAGCCCCACCATCTTGTCGGCAAGCTCGCGCCCGTCAGGGTCCAGGAACAGCAGGGTCGGCGTCACGTAGGCCTTGTAACGGTACGCGAATTCCGCGGGCGTGACCGGGCGGCCGTCGAAGTCGCGAAAGGGGGTCTCGCTGGCGAGATCCAACCGGCGCAGAATGACTTTCTTGTTCTCGTACTGGCCGCTGGCGATCAGGGGACGAATCACTTCCCGGTCCAAGGTCATGCAGTAGTGGCAATCTTCCTGTTCCACGACCACCAGGATCGGCAACCGCATTTGCCGCGCCAACTCCCCGTCCGCCCGCAGGTCCTGCAGCACGGCCGCCCCTTCCATTTGAGCAAGCGCAGGCAGCGCACAGAACAGCAGTACCGCAAGGTGCAGTATGCCCAGCGCCCGGAAACGGAGTACTTGCGTCATTTCTCCTCCACCCTCGATACCGTTTTGTTTATGCTTATGCGTCGCCGCGGACCCGCAGGGACCGTGCTGTTGGATTATGGTTAAAGAATTCTTACACAAAACTTAGGAGTCCGGTAGAGTAAGCCCGATTCACCGGTTTGCCCTCCAACGCATCCCGGCATAGCATTGGCCCTGAACTCTCACCAAGCCTATTCGAGCATGTCCAAGCAAATCATCCGCATCGCGACCCGCAAGAGCCCGCTGGCCTTGTGGCAAGCCAATCACGTACAGGCCCTGCTGCGCGAAGCGCATCCCGGAATCGAGGTCGAGCTCGTGGGGATGACCACCCAAGGCGACCGGATCCTCGACGCCCCGCTCGCCAAGGTGGGCGGCAAGGGCTTGTTCGTCAAAGAACTGGAACAGGGAATACTGGCCGGGGACGCCGACATCGCGGTGCATTCCATGAAGGACGTGCCGGTGGAACTGCCCGCCGGGCTGCATCTGCCGGTGGTGCTGCGCCGTGAAGACCCGCGGGACGCCTTCGTTTCCAACACCTATCCGAGCCTCCAGTCCCTGCCGGCCGGCGCGCGGGTCGGCACCTCCAGCCTGCGCCGCCAATGCCAGCTCATGGCGCGTTATCCGCATCTGCGGATCTTCAGCCTGCGCGGCAACGTCGGCACCCGGCTCGCCAAGCTGGATGCGGGCGAGTACGACGCCATCGTGCTGGCCTGCGCCGGCCTCAAGCGCCTGGGGCTGGAGAAGCGCATCACGCAGCATCTGGACCCCGAGGACAGCCTGCCCGCCATCGGGCAAGGCGCCATCGGCATCGAATGCCGCAGCGACGACCCGGTCGTCAACGGGCTCATCGCGGTGCTGGACGATCTCGAAACCCACGTGCGGGTGCGCGCCGAGCGCGCCCTGAACACGCGCCTCATGGGCGGGTGCCAAGTGCCCATCGCCGGCTACGCTGTTCTTGAGCGGGGCGAACTGGTGCTGCGCGGGCTGGTGGGCCGACCCGATGGCAGCGAGATGGTGCGCGGCGAGATCCGTGGCCGCCCCGAGGACGCCGAACGGCTCGGCACGACGCTGGCGGACGACCTGCTCAGCCGCGGCGCCGACGCCATCCTCAGGGAAGTCATGGCGGACGGCGTCTAGCCGGGCCGCACCGAGAGGCTGTGTACAGCGAGAAATGCAGATGAGCGCCGATTCTGCCGAACATGGTTCCATGCGTCCGCTGCAGGGGGTCGGCGTCCTGGTGACGCGCCCCGCGCATCAGGCCGAGGGGCTGTGCGCACTGATCGAGGCGGAAGGCGGCCGGGCGCTGCGCTTTCCCGTGCTGGAGATCCTCGACCCGGTGGACAGCGAACCGCTGCTGGCGCTGATCGATCGGCTGGAGGAGTTCGACATGGCGCTCTTCATCAGCCCCAATGCCGTGAACAGGGCGCTGAACCTCATCAAAGCGCGCCGCGAGTTCCCGGCGCACCTGAAGATCGTGGCCATCGGCAAAGGTTCCGCGCGCGAACTGGAGCGCTTCGGGCACCCGGCGGACATCTATCCGGAGCGGAAATTCGACAGCGAGACGCTCCTGGACATGGAGGAGATGCGCCAAGTGGCCGGCAAACGAGTTGTCATCTTCCGCGGCGACGACGGCCGCGAGCTGCTGGCCGACACGCTGCGGGCGCGCGGCGCCCAGGTGGAGTACGCGGAGGTGTACCGGCGCGGGCGTCCGAACGCAGACGTCGACGGGCTCCTGCATCACTGGGCGCGGGGCGAGATCGATGTGGTCGTCACGACCAGTAATGCGGGGCTGCGCAACCTGTTCGACATGGTGGGCAAGGTCGGCCAGCAATGGCTGCGCAACACACCGCTGGTGGTGGTGAGCGAACGCGGCGCGGCCCTTGCCCGCGAATTGGGTTTCAAACACCCGCCGATCGTGACGGAGGCCAGCGACGAATCCCTGGTCGAGGCCATCAAGGCCTGGCGCCTGGGCAGGCTTTCCGAAGGAAGCTCGCATGAACGATAGCGAACTGGCAAAACGCGAACCCGAACCGACCCCGGAGCAGCCGGCTGGCGGCGTAGCCGAAGAGGCTCCCCCATCCGAGGAAACGCCCGCCGCCACGGGGCAGACTCAGCCGCAGGCTCCAGCGAAAACTGCCGCGCGCGGCGGCCTGGCGATCGGAGTGATCGCGCTGTTGCTGGCCATCGCAGCCGGAGCGGGCGCTTATCTCGCTTGGCAGGAACTCCAGGCCATCCGCGTCAGCCAGCAGGAGGACACCCAGCAGCTGACCGCGCGCACGGACGACCTGCAGCGCGAAATCCAACAGTTGCCGAACGCCCTGTCCCAGGAGTTGGCCGACATGCGCCAGGAACAGGCGACCCAGCGGGAGATGCTGAACGCCCTGCGGACGGCGGTCAACCGGCGCGACCGTAGCGACTGGGTGGTCGCCGAGGTCGAGTACCTGCTGCGCATCGCCAACGACCGCCTGCGCCTGCACCATGACGTCGGCACCGCCCTCACGGCGCTCACGGCAGCGGATGAAAGGCTGCACGAACTGGGCAACCCCGCCTTCCTTCCAGTACGCGAACAGGTGGCGCGGGAGGTGGCCGCCCTGCGCGCCGCCGTCGAGCCCGATATCCCGGGCCTGAGCCTGGTGCTGAACAGCCTGGCCGAGCGTGTGGAGCAATTGCCGCTGTCGCTGCAGTATCACGGCGGCCGGGGGCAGGCGCCCGCCGCCACCGACGCCGCGGCCCCTGCCGACGCGGTTCACGACTGGCGTGCGTTCCTGCGGGCGGTCTGGGAGGATCTGAAGGGCCTGGTGGTCATCCGGCGCAACCAGGGCACGGTGGGCGCGATGCTGCCGCCGGACCAGGAGTTTTTCCTGCGGCAGAACCTGCGGTTGAAGCTGGAGACGGCGCAACTCGCCACCCTGCAGCGTAACGAACCAGCCTACCAAAGCAATCTGCACGGCGCCCGCGAGTTGCTGGTCACCTATTTCGACCAGGACAGCGGCGCCGTCACCGCCATGCTCACCGAACTCGACCGGCTGGCCCAGGCGCAGATCAATCCC
>JBAYZB010000075.1:0-14574 GCA_041672765.1 Gammaproteobacteria bacterium
CGCAGCAACGACTGGGAGTTCAACGAGTGGTTCCACGGCAGCAGCGGCGCGGCGCTGGGCATGCCACGGCAATCATGGAACGCCGCCATGTTCGTGCTGGCTTATCAGACGCTGCGCCGACGGGACGCCGGCCTGTGGCTTACGACCCCACCCAACGACGCGATATGGATTTGAAACGCTGTATCGACCGCTAGCGCGGGCCGCGCAACGCCCGCAGGAGCAGCAGGAACAGAATCGCTCCCAGGACCGCGGTGACGAGACTGCCGAAATTCACGCCCGTAACCCCGCCGTAGCCCATGCGCGTCGCGAGAAACCCGCCGATGAGCGCGCCCGCGATCCCGATCCCCATGGTCACGAGACAGCCCTTCGGGTCTTTGCCCGGCAGCAACATCTTGGCGATGGCGCCGGCAAGCAGCCCGACAACGATCCATGACAGCAGCCCCATCAGCCCTCCCTGCGTGTTCGCGCACCGCTGTTGCCAAGCATAGTCCGTTTGGTCGATCTGTATACTTAGCGGGAGGGGAAACCCGCGCGGATGTCGGCGGCACCTGCAATGCGCCGGCATCGAGGGTTTGGCAACAGGGCGATGGCGTAAGGGGCTGATGATGGGAAACGGACGGTACGGACCGCGCAGGCCGCCTGGCGGAACGGTGGACGCGGGAAGATTGGACAGGGTGGTGGAACAGGCGCAGCGGGCGCGTGCGGAACGGGAGCAAGGCTATCGCGAGCAATCGCTCAAGATCCATCCCTGGGTGTGCGCGCGCTGCGGGCGGGAGTTCACGCGCGAGAATCTGCACCTGCTGACCGTGCATCACAAGGATCACAACCACGACAACAACCCGCCGGACGGCAGCAACTGGGAGCATCTGTGCGTCTACTGCCACGAGAACGAGCATTCCCGATACCTGGACGCGGAGCACGGCGAACTCGGCGGAGCGCGCAACGACGGGCCAGCGACCCACAATCCGTTTGCCGGCCTCAAGGATCTGCTGAAGAAGGAGTGATCCGTGCGCACCATGTTGCGCACGGCGGCGGGATGCCGACGCCGGCGAAGGCCGTAGTGCGTAATGCCTCACGGATGGCGTTTCGGCATCCGGTCTAGGATTCCCGACCGCGGTTTTCCAAGATCGCATGCGCCGTGGAAGGTCTCCGCCGTGCCGATGGCACCGCGGCGGCACGAGCGTACCGCCATGTTAAGATAGGCGGGCAGGTTGAGAGGCCGCGAGGCTAGGGAAACGGTGACCGATAATTCGAAACGCCTCGGCGGTGATGCAAGAAAAACATACCGACAAGACCATTACACCCGCATTTCCGACCTACACCATAAGGGAGAATCCCCGCATCAAGCGGATGCGGCTCACGGTGTCGCCGCTCGGGGAAGTCGAAGTGGTGATTCCGGCGGGTCTCGACCGGAGATGTGTCGCGCCTTTCGTGGCACGCCATGAAGAATGGCTGCGCAAGACGGTTGCGCGGCTGCGCGCGCAGCACCCGAACCTGGGCGAGGTCCTGCAGTCGCTGCCCGCGCGCATTGCCCTGCCGGCCATCGGGGAGGAATGGCGCGTGGAGTACGTCGAGACACAGCGGGCACGCATTACCGTGACGGAGAGCGCGCCCGGGCGGTTGGTCGTGGCCGGTAGGACCGCCGACAAGAGCGCGTGCAAGGCAGCACTGCGTCGCTGGACGGCCGAAAAGGCGCGCCGGCATCTGGTGCCTTGGCTGCATCGATTGAGCACGGACCTGGGACTGCCTTTCGCATCGGCCACGGTGCGCGGCCAGCGTACCCGCTGGGGCAGTTGTTCCAGCAACGGGACGATCAGCATCAACTGGAAGCTCCTGTTCCTGCCGCCGGACGTGGTGCGTTATCTGCTCATCCATGAACTCTGCCACACGGTTCATCTCAACCACTCGCCCCGGTACTGGCAGCTCGTGGCGCAGAAAGAGCCTGCGTATCGGGTGCTCGACAGTGCATTACGCAGGGCGTCGCGGCACGTGCCCTATTGGGCGCAGTATCCCTGACGGCCTGCGTGGCTGCATGCCGGCGGATCAGCTCCGCACCGATGCAATCAATGACACGACCAGACCCGGCGACACCTTGCGCCCTGCGCGAAATGGCGAGGTTGCCGGATCGACATTGCCAATAACCGCCGCGGCGGGCGCGCGCATGACGCCTCCGCTCCGGCCACAACGCGCGCCAGCGCGCAAGGGGGAAGACATTCATGTGGTTCAGGAATCTCCAACTGTTCCGATTGGCTCAGCCATTCACGCTGTCGGCCGAGGAACTCGACGAAAGACTGCAGGAAGGGCTGTTCCGTCGGTGCGGCAGTCTGGAGATGTCTACTTTCGGCTGGGTGCCGCCGCTCGGCCGCAAGGGCACGCAATTGGTGCACGCGGCCAACGGCTATCTGATGCTGTGCGCCTGCAAGGAAGACAAGATCCTGCCGGCGTCGGTGGTGCGCGCCCTGGCCAATGAACGGGCCGCGCAGATCGAGGAAGAGCAGGCGCGGCCCGTACGCAGGAAGGAAAGAATCGCGCTACGCGAAGAGGTGCTGCACGACCTGTTGCCCAAGGCGCTGACGCGCACCACCCGGATGTTCGCCTACATCGCGCCGCGCGACGGTTGGCTCGTGGTGGACAGTCCCAACCGCAAGCGCGCGGAGGAACTGGTGAGCCTGCTGCGCAAATCCCTGGGGAGCCTGGAGGCGGCTCCGCCGCGTGTCCAGGACGATCCGGCGGGCGTGTTGACCGGCTGGCTGGTGGCCGGGGAGTGCGGCGGCCGTTTCACGCTGGGCGACGAGTGCGAACTGCGCGCGCGGGACAAGGAGGGCGCCGTGGTGCGCTGCCGGCGGCAGGATCTGACCGCGGAGGAGATCCGCGGGCACCTGAAGGCCGGCAAGCGGGTGACCAAGCTGGCCTTGGGCTGGAACGAGCGCATCGAGTTCGTCCTGTCGGATGACCTCGGCATCAAGCGCCTGCGCTTCCAGGACATCGTCCAGGAACAGACGGTGGATGTTTCGGCTGATGACGAGATCGCCCGGTTCGATGCCGATTTCGCGGTCATGACTTTGGAACTGAAGCCCTTTCTGGCGGATCTGCTCGCCGCCTTCGGTGGCGAGGCCGTGGAGGCGCGCGGCAAATCCGCGATGGCATGACGCACTGCGCCGTCTGCCGTCACACAGCGACCGCCAGGATGCCCGTCAGGATCAGCAACCAGGCCCACAGCAGATCGAGATTGAACCAGGATTTCTGCAGGAGGCGCAGCCCGAACCAGCGGTAGACCAGCCACGCGATGGCGCCGGAGGTGGCGATCATGGCCAGGGTATGCAGCAGTGTCGCCATTACCGCCGTCGCCAGACCGCCTTCCAAGGCATGCCCGGCATGGTGCAGGGGGGCGGGGAGGGCGAGGCGGGCGTGTTGCAGATCGAGCACGAACGGCGCCAGCATCAGCCCCGCGCCGTGG
The DNA here is from genome assembly GCA_041672765.1 of Gammaproteobacteria bacterium. GTDB lineage: Bacteria > Pseudomonadota > Gammaproteobacteria > JBAYZB01 > JBAYZB01 > JBAYZB01. The sequence continues at coordinate 3,458 of JBAYZB010000075.1, forward strand.
CTGGTGGCCATGAGGAACGACCACAGCACCAGGTGGCGCCGGCCGATGCGGGCGAGCAGCCGCGGATGGCGCGCATCCACCAGCTTGTAGATGCCGAAGCCGACCAGCGACAGGCCGGTGAGGAGCCGCAGCCAGGCGAAGTGGGCGACGTAAAGCGCAAGCAGCGACACCGGCAGCAGCACAGCGGCGATGGCGAGGAGATGACCGAAGGCGAGCGGCGGCAGCGCGGCGAACACGCCCGCGGCGCTGCGCGTCTGCATGCCGTTGGAGACGGCGAACAGCCAGCCCATGCCGGGATTGAGGCCGTGGAACAGCCCCAGCCCGAGGACCGCGATCCAGGCCCAGAGCCCGGCGGCGCTATCCACATGCTCCAGGGAGGTCCTCCCTACGCCGACGCATAACAGAAAGAATCCGTTGAGCAGTCGCCGCCTTCGAGCCGGGTCTGATGGGCGCGATAGCCGGCGTCGAACGTCACGTAGAAGTTCTCGTCCAAGGTGAGGCTGCCGTCCTCGGCCCTGGCCATCACCTGGGCGCCGGGCAGGCCGCCCGGATAGAACTGATCGTCCCAGGCGCTGTAGAGGGAATTGGTGACGTAGACCCGCTGTCCGTCGCGGCTGATCTCGACCATCTGCGGTCCGCCCATGAAGTCGCGCCCGCTGGGATGCCTGGCGCGCCGGTCCAGGCCGCCGATCTGAACGGTTCCGGCGGGTTTGGGATTGTGGGGATCGCTCACGTCGTAGCGCTGCAACTCCCCGGTGCCCCAGCACGAGACGTAGAGATGCCGGTCGTCCATGGAGAGGTCGATGTCGGTGACGAGCGGGGGCGCGGCGGAGAAGGGCTTCAGCAGATCAGGCAGGTGATCCGGATCGGCCGGCTGCGGGGGGATGTCGATGATCTTCTCCGCCTTGAATTCCCGGTCGCTCTTCTGATCCTTGTGCCACAGCCAGATCTCGCCGTTGAGGTTCTCGGTGTTGACCACCACGCCCATGAATCCGTAGGTCCGGGTGGGTTCGTGGGCAGGGCGCAGTTCCAGCGCCATCTGATGATTGGCGCCGAGGTCCACGGTCTGCCGGATGCGCCGGCGCGACAGGTCCCAGAAATGCAGGCGGTGGCCGTAGCGGTTGCCCAGGAGATCGTCCGGCACCAAGCCGTTCTCGAACTGCGGCGGACGCGCCCACTCGCTGCTCACCATGATGTCGTCGGTCAGATGCCACCAGAAGTCGTAGGCGAGCACCTGGTCGCCACGCTCCACCTCCCAGGGTCCCAGCACCTCGAACGTGTCGCAGTCCATCACGAAGATGCCGGCAGGCCCCTCGTCGCCTTGTTCGCCCTTGCCGCCCAGGCAACTGACGTAGATGCCCTCCGGGCCGCAGTGGACGGTATGGGGCCGCGAGTAGCCGGTCTTGTGCATGACCTCCTCGGGCTCGATCACCTTGACGATCCGGGCGCGGGTGGGGTGGGGCTTGGTGTCGATGATGTAGAGGCGCGAGGAGCGCATCCCCGGCACCACCAGGTAACGGCGTTCCGTGAACGGATGGCCGCCGAGGGGGCACAGCATGGAACTGCAAGCGTTCCAGCCGAAGTGGTGCAGTTCGTCGCCCTTGTAGGGCAGTTCGACCTTGTGCACCACCGAGCCGTAGGCCGACGAGCGCGGGTCCAGATCGACCACGGCCAACGCATCGGGTTTCGTGCCGTCCGCGCATAGTGTGGCGACGTAGCCGTAGGATTCGCGCGGCGCCTCCATGGCAAGCCGCGGCGAGGGATAGAAGGTGGGGTCGGGGCGCAGCAGTGTGGCCATGGGGAGTTCCTCCCGGCAATCCAGGCGACCCACCGATGGATCGCCTGTCCTGTTGTCGCGTGGCTAACAAATTTTAGCCCCTGTAGAGACTGCCCGCCGCACCGGCTCCGGTCATTCCGATTCCCATTCCAGCCCCAGGCGCTGCCACGCCTGCATGCCGCCCAGCACGCTGGCGACCTGTTCGTATCCCTCGCGCAGCAACAGGCTGGCCACGACGGTGGAACGATAGCCGGTGCCGCAGATGACGGCCACCGGCCTGTCCTTGGGCACGTCATCGATCCGCGCGGGCAGTTCGGCGCCGGTGATGAAATGGGCGTTGGGGATGTGCCCGTCGGCCCATTCCTGCGGTTGGCGCACATCCAGGATGAACAGGTCGCGGCGCGCTTCCCGCTGCCGTTGCAGCTCCAGGACCGACCAGAAGGTTATCCCCGCCACGGGCATGCCGGCCCCGCGCCACGCCTGCATGCCGCCCGCGAGCCAGCCCGCCGGCAGGTCGTAGCCGATCCGCAGCAATTGCCAACAGGCCTCCCACAGATCGTCCGCCCGATCGAGCACCAGGATGATCGCCGCCGCGGGCGGCACCACGGTTCCGGCCCAGGTGCTGAAGGCGGGCCCCAGCCCCACGCTCAACGCCCCTGGAATGTGGATCGCGAAGGCTTCAGGGGCACGACAGTCCAGCACCACGGCCCCGTCGGCACGCAGCCGGTCGAAGGCCGCCACGGACAGGGCGGGCGGCTCGGCCAGGACGCCCAGCGGCGCGGGGCCGGCCCGGTTCTGGCTGCGCATGCGGCGCCAGTAGGGCGGCACCGCGGGGAGGTGTTTCAGATCCAGGCACTGGGCATCAGGGTCCGGGGCGGACTGCAGCGCGGCCAGCAGGCGGTTGAGCCGGCGCTCGTAACCGATGGTGGTGGACAACCGGCTGCCGATGGTGCCGCCGCACAGCGACCCCGCCACATGGGTCGGATACACCTCCACGAAATCGGGCAGGGTCAGGATCTTTTCCTGCAAGGTGCGGCACAGGGCGCGGGCGTTCCGTTCCGTTTCCGCCGCACCGCCCAGCAGGTCGGGCCGCGCCACGTCGCCCACCAGCAGCGCCCCGCCCGACAGCAGCAGCGCAGGCGCCTCGCCCCGGGAGCGGTCCGTGACCAGCAGACTGATGTGCTCCGGCGTATGTCCGGGCGTGTGCATGACCTCGAAAGTCACCTCGCCCATCTCCAGGCGCGCGCCATCCTCCAGCGCCCGGGCCCGGTAATCCTGCCCGGCCCGCGCGGCCGCGAGCAGCTCGATGGGGCCGCGCTGCGCAAGCTCGCAAATGCCCGAGAGGTAATCGTTGTGCTGATGCGAATCGGCGGCGTACCGGATGGTCATGCCGCGCCGGCGCGCCTCCTCGAAATACGGGTCCACGTCGCGGCGCGCGTCGAAAACCAGCGCCTCGCCAGTCTCCTCGGACCCGACGAGGTACGAGGCGTGGCCCAGGCTCTCCAGATAGAACTGTTTGAAAATCATGGCGGCACCCACCGGGCTCCGGTAGCGGGTGGAAAGGGATCGGCGCGCGGGCCGGAACAACCGTGGCGCGGGTGCGGAAACGGCGATGCGAGGGGACGGTGAAAGGCGCTGGCGCCGCGCTGTCCCGACGGCACGAATCGAGCGTCCCTTGTACAAAACTTAGAAGACGCGCACAGGCTTTCAACGGCGGGGGCCATACCCTTTATGGAAGCGCGGGCCCTGGGCGGCGCGGCGGCGCGAAAACGGGTCCGGGAACCGGCCGGCTCCCGGCTGCCGTCACCCGCACGATTTGAAAACAGAACGCCTGGCTACGAACCAGGCGGCAGTCGAGGGCTGGCCTCACGCCGCGCACGGTTTGAAAAGGGGGGAATGCCATGAACTTCCGGGAAGGGCGGATACCGCCGCTGCGTACGCTGCCCAAGATCGTCGAGGCGCAATTGTTCAACCGGGTGCGGCTCGCGCTCCTGCGCCAGGGGAGCCCGCTGCGTCTCCCGTTGCACGGACTACGGGGCGTGGACGTGATCCTCGAACGCCACCGCTGGCTTGCCGTCGACCGGTTCCGCAACGACATGCCGATCCTGGCGGTGACGGATTTCGAGACCACCGATCGGAGCGACCTTCACTTCCCAATCAACTGTCGTCTGCACCTGTATCACCACCACGCGGGTCTGGTGATAGGCGTCATCGTCACGGCCATAGAGGTGGCGCTGGAAGGGCAAGCGGGCCACGGGAAGGACGACGCTCGCGGCGAATGAGGCGTCGCGCGCCCCTACAGGATGGCTGGCCTGACCGATATACTTGGGGGCACCGTCAACCCTTCAATTTCCCTGGAACCCTATGAAGAGTCTTTGGAACGATCAGGAAGCCGGGTCCTGGCACGGCGATCTGGGCTTGCGCGTCTACACGTCCCGCCTGCTGGGGCGCGACAAGAGCCTGGTGCTGCACGGGGGCGGCAACACTTCGGTGAAGATCCGCGAGCGCAACGTGCTGGGCGAAGAGGAGGAGATCCTGTACGTCAAGGGCAGCGGCTGGGATCTGGAGACCATCGAGCCCGCCGGATTCGCGCCGGTGCGCCTGGAGCCCCTGCGCGCGCTGGCGCGGCTCGAAGCGTTGTCCGACCCACAGATGGTGAACGAACTCCGCACGCACATGACCCGCGCCGACGCACCGACGCCGTCCGTCGAGGCCATCCTGCATGCCGTTTTGCCGTACAAATACGTGGATCATACCCATGCCGACGCGGTGGTGACGGTGACCAATACCCCCGACGGGCTGGCGCGGGTGCGCGAGATCTACGGCAATGATGTGGTCATCATCCCCTACGTGATGCCCGGATTCGACCTCGCCCGGGTCTGCGCGGAGCGCTTCGCGGCGGAGGCCGGGCCGCAGACCATCGGCATGGTGCTGATGAACCACGGCATCTTCTCCTTCGGCGCCACCGCCCGGGAATCCTACGAGCGCATGATTTACCTCGTGGACCGCGCCGAACAGTACCTGAAGCGGCACGGGGCGTGGGAGCTGCCTCCGGGGGAAAGCCGCGGTCCCGGTCCGTTCCGCCGCCAGTTGGCCGCCCTGCGGCGGGACCTCTCGGAGGCGGCGGGCTTTCCCATGGTGCTGCGGACCGTCGATGACGATCTGGGCACGGCCTTCGCGCGCCGCCCCGACGTGGCGACCCTTTCCCAGCAGGGGCCGGCCACGCCCGACCACGTGATCCGCACCAAGCGGCTGCCCATGCTCGGGCGCGACGTGGCGGCGTATCGGGCCGCCTACCGGGAATACTTCGCGGCCCACGAACCCGCCGCCAAGGAACGCAAGACCATGCTGGACCCGGCGCCCCGCGTCATCCTCGATCCGGAACTGGGCCTGTGCGCCACGGGCCGCAACGCTCAGGACGCGGCCATCGTGGGCGAGATCTACCAGCACACCATCGCCGTCATCCTGCGCGCGACGGCGCTGGGCGGCTATCGCGCCTTGCCGGCGCAGGACATCTTCGACATGGAGTACTGGGACCTGGAGCAGGCCAAGCTGCGCAAGGGCGGCAAGCCGCCGCCGTTCCAGGGCGAGGTGGCGCTGGTGACCGGCGCGGCCCAGGGCATCGGCAGGGCCTGCGTCGAGGCACTCCTGCGCCGGGGCGCCGCGGTGGTCGGCCTCGACATCGACGCTGCCGTCGAAAACCTGCACGCGCGCACGGACTATCTCGGCATCCGCTGCGACGTGACGGACGAGGCGGCGGTGAGCGCGGCGCTGGAGCGCGCGGTTCGGGCCTTCGGCGGGCTCGACATGCTGATCCTGAACGCCGGGGTGTTTCCCGGCGGGCGGCGCATCGAGGCGCTCGACACGGCGGAGTGGCGGCGCGTGCTGCAGGTCAACCTGGACGCCAACCTGGCGCTCATGCGCGAGTGCCACCCGTTGCTCAAGCTCGCACCGAAGGGCGGCCGGGTGGTGGTCATCGGCTCGAAGAACGTGCCGGCGCCGGGGCCCGGCGCGGCGGCCTATTCGGCCTCCAAGGCGGCCCTCACGCAACTGGCGCGCGTGGCCGCGCTGGAGTGGGGCGCGGACGGCATCCGCGTCAACACGATCCATCCGAACGCGGTGTTCGACACCGGCATATGGACCGAAGAGGTGCTGCAGGCGCGCGCGCAGCACTACGGTTTGACGGTGGAGCAGTACAAGACCAACAACGTGCTCCGGGTGGAGGTCACCAGCCGCGACGTGGCGGAACTCGCCGCCGAGATGTGCGGGCCGCTGTTTGCCAAGACCACGGGCGCGCAGGTGCCGGTGGACGGCGGCAACGAACGGGTGATCTGATTCCGGCTTGTCGGAGTGCAATGGAACGGCCGGGTACTTCCGCCAACTGACTATGAACAGCCGGCGGAAATCGCGCCCCGGCCGGCACGGCGCACACCTTTCCGGTTCCCGGCGCTGGCCTGTGGCAACGAGTCAGTGCAGGCGCCGGGGTTTCGCTCCTTGCGGCTCGGCGGATGTTTCATCGTCCGGCGGCGCAGGCCGGGTGTCCAAATGGTCGGCGACCGTATTCATGATCCAGGCCATCACCAGCAGCCGTTCGTGCTGCTCGGGGAAAAAGCGGCGAAGGACCCGCTCGACGAGGTCCAGCACCGCAACCAGGCCGAGTGGACACGCGTCCCCCCGTCCCGGGTCTGTGCCGAAGCGCTCGTGCATTTCCAGAAATACCTTCAACAAACGCACGGTAAACGCCCGCATGGGCTCCGGTTCCGTCGGGCAGACGAGGAGCAGGGCAACCGCTTGATGGCGGTTGAGCAGCGCATAGGGGCCGGGACTGCCTTGCAGATCATCCGGCGGCGTTTCGAAGATGATGTGGCCGAACTTCTCCAGTTCGGCTCGATGAGCGTGTACGCACCGGATGACGGCCGAATGCTCCACCGCCAGCCCCTGCGCAATCGCCAAAGTGGTGGTAACCCATTGGCCTTTATGGAAGAACACCAGCTTCTCGGAAAGCGGAACCGGATGCGCTCCGCCCGTATCGTGTACCATCGCTGCATACCTCCATCGGGGCGCCGGCCCTTGGATTGGCGCAAACGGCCGGCGCCCACAGGGACATCGCCACGCCAACGCTAACATGCGGCGCCGGCGTCTGTGTTGACGCGCACCGCAGTTCCGAGAGGTCCGGCGATGCCTGTTCGTCCAGGCGCGGGCGGAGCATCACAGCCACAGAAACCAAGAGCGGACGCGCGGCCCCGTGAAACGCCCACCGTCCGGCTTTGCAATTCGCGCTCCGGGCTTGTCATACTTTGTGTCGGAAGTGCGTATAGCAGGGCATCCTGTTTTCGAATGGAATTGCAGGAGGTGACATCATGGCAACCGAACAGAAGCAGGGTGGGCGGCAACGGCAACAGGAGCAACGGGGACAGACGATGCAACGGGCGCGTGCGCCGGGGCATATCCTTTCCCCCTTCGAGGAGATGGAGCGGTTGTTCGAGTCGTTTTTCCCACGCGGCTGGCTGCGTCCGTTTCGGAGCGAGTGGCCGCTGGGGCCGGAGTTGATGCGCACCGTCCGGGTGCCGCGGGTGGACGTGATCGACCGGGAAGCGGACATCCTGGTACGGGCCGAGATGCCCGGAATCAAGAAAGAGGATCTGGAAGTCTCCCTGACTGACGATACAGTGACTATCCATGCGACCTCACGGCTGGAGGAGACGGAAGAGAAAGGCGAATATTACCGGCGCGAGCTGGAGTATGGAGAATTTTCGCGCATCATCGGGCTGCCTGCCGCCGTGGACACGGAGAGGGCCGCGGCCAAATTCCAGGACGGCATCCTGGAGCTGACCTTGCCCAAGACGGAAGCCTCCAGGCGGCGTACCATCAAGATCGAGTGACGGCCAAGGGGCTCGACGCTCCATCGGCACAACCTTTCAGCCGGCCTTGCCTGCGGTGCGGGCGGCGCCTTGCGCCGGCCTGCCGCGGGCAGGGCCGACTGCCGCAGCCCATTCCCTATCCTTTACAACCTTGGTGACTAAGCTACTGTTTCATTGTGCCGCGAACGCTTCAGGACGAATAAGGGCGGCTGCAACGACAAAGACAGGGAAGGAAAAAGGATATGGCAAGGAAGGCCCTGATCACCGGAATCACGGGGCAGGATGGCGCCTATCTGGCGGAGTTCCTGCTGGCGAAGGGATATGAGGTCCACGGCATCAAGCGCCGCACCTCGCTGTTCAACACCGACCGCATCGACCATCTGTACCGCGATCCGCACGACGACGCTGACCGGCGTTTCATCCTGCATCACGGCGACATGACCGACTCCAGCAGCCTGATCCGCATCATCCAGCAGGTGCAGCCGGACGAGATCTACAACCTGGCCGCACAAAGTCACGTGGCCGTGTCGTTCGAAGAGCCGGAGTACACCGCGGATTCCGATGGATTGGGTACGTTGCGGCTGCTGGAGGCCATCCGCATCCTGGGGCTGGAAAAGCGCACGCGCTTCTATCAGGCCTCCACCTCAGAATTGTTCGGCAAGGCTCAGGAAACGCCGCAAAAGGAAACCACGCCCTTTTATCCGCGTTCGCCCTATGCGGTCGCCAAGCTCTATGCCTACTGGATCACGGTCAATTACCGCGAAGCCTACGGCATGTTCGCCTGCAACGGCATTCTGTTCAATCACGAATCGCCGCTGCGCGGCGAGACCTTCGTGACACGCAAGATCACCCGGGCCATGGCGCGGATCCGCCTGGGCCTGCAGGACTGCCTGTACCTGGGCAACCTCGACGCGCGGCGCGATTGGGGACATGCGAAAGACTATGTCGAGATGCAGTGGCTGATGCTTCAGCAGGACGAACCCGACGATTATGTCATCGCCACGGGCGAGCAGCACAGCGTGCGGGAATTCGTGACCGCGGCCGCGGCGGTGCTGGGCATCGAACTGCGCTGGCAGGGGAGGGGTAAAGGCGAGGTGGGTATCGTCGAGCGGTGCCATAGCGAGGCGCCCGCCACGGCGAGCTTTCGGATGCCGCCGAAGCCCGGCAAGGTCATCGTGCGCGTCGATCCGCGCTATTTCCGTCCGACGGAGGTCGAGTCGCTGCTGGGCGATCCCGGCAAGGCGATGTCCAAGCTGGGCTGGCGGCCGCGCATCGGATTTCGCGAACTCGTGGAGGAGATGGCACGCGCGGATCTGCGGGCGGCGATGTGCGATGAACTCGTCAAGCGAAGCGGTTATCGGGCCTATGAATTCCACGAATGACGCGGGCGCAAATGCCGGGCCGCTCGACCTCGGCGCCTGGCGGAATGCCTTCGCAACCTCCAGGTTGCCGGAGGATGCGCGAATCTACGTCGCCGGGCATACCGGACTGGTGGGATCGGCCCTGGTGCGGCGGCTACGGAAGGATGGACACGACAGGCTCATTACCCGAAGCCACCAGGAACTCGACTTGATGGATCAGCGCGCCGTCCTGGAATTTTTCGCTGCCGAAAGGCCGCAGTTCGTCTTCCTGGCGGCGGCCAAGGTGGGCGGCATACGCGCTAACAGCATCTATCCGGCGGATTTCATTCATGCCAATCTGGCAATCCAGACCAACGTCATTCACGCGGCGTACCTGGCGAACGTGGAGCGGCTGCTGTTCCTGGGATCGTCGTGCATCTATCCCCGGGCTTGCCCGCAGCCGATCAAGGAAGAGTACCTGCTTTCGGGTCCGCTGGAGCCGACCAATCGAGCCTATGCCGTGGCGAAGATTGCGGGGCTCGAGATGTGCGCCGCCTACAACCGGCAACATGGAACGAGCTACCTGGCGGTGATGCCCACCAACCTGTACGGGCCGGGCGACAACTTCGACCTGCAAAACGCCCATGTCCTGCCGGCACTCGTGCGCAGGATGCATGAGGCGAGGGCGCAGGATAGCAGGGAGGTGGTCGTCTGGGGCAGCGGCACGCCCCGACGGGAGTTTCTCTACAGCGAGGACATGGCGGACGCCTGTGTGCGCCTGATGGGCGCCCCCGAACCGCTGTTTCGCCGTCTGATCGAGGGAGGCGACGCCATCATCAACATTGGGAGCGGTGTCGACATCACGATACGGGAAGCGGCGGAGATCATTGCGGAAGTGGTCGGTTTCCGGGGGGAGATCGTGTTCGACACCAACATGCCCGACGGCACGCCGCGCAAGCTGCTGGACATCTCCCGGCTCACCACCCTGGGTTGGCGGCCACAGGTATCGCTGAGCGAAGGAATTGCGTGCACTTACAAATGGTTCTTGAACAATTGCGCGAACAACCGGCACACTGCCGCACGGCCCGGATAAGGCGACTTGCAACCAGCCTGAGAAGTTGACGCCAACCCTCTGACAGTCAAAGAGAAGCGGGAGGCGGAACAGGATCGCGTTGTCTCTGTTCTTCCGCCTCAGCCCGAAATCTGTTGACCGGCCGAAGTCGAACCGCCGACGCCTGGTAAGCGAAACAATTGCCGATATGAACCGTCCGCGGTGACAGTCCAGGAGCGGGGCGTTACAATGGCGCCCGCCGTGGGCTGAAGGGCTCAGGACCGAAGTGGCCGAGTAGCGCCAATTGCGCCGACTGCTTGAGGAGAAAGCATAGCCATGTCCCTCCCTGACCCGGTCTTCACCCCCGATCGCCGGCCTGCGCCGTCCACCAGCAAGCTAGCAAGGCTTGACGCACAGCCCGGCGGTTCCTGCAATCCAAGGCATCCCCGCGGGTGTGGCGGAACAGGTAGACGCAAGAGACTTAAAATCTCTCGGCCGCAAGGCCGTGCCGGTTCGAGTCCGGCCACCCGCACCAATAAAAACAATAACTTATAAAACTTAAATCAGAACAGAATCGGGGCAAGGCAGGTTCTAGGTACACCTTTAGGTACACCTCTGCAGTAGTTACAGACTCCCTCTGTCTGTCGGCATTGGACGATTAAACTGCCAGTACCCTGGAACGAAAAACCCCGCCAGGGCGAACCGTGGCGGGGTGGGGGAAAGGTGGGATTTCCTCACCTTTAGGTTGTATCACCTTTATCCGGTGCGCGATTCACGGTATCACCCGATCGCTTCCCGGGTGGCCCGTTCTTCCTGTTCCTTCCACTCCTCGAACGGTATTTGTAGATTATCCATGCAGTAGCTATGCGCGTCGTCCGCACTGGCGCCGCAAGAGCGCGCATACTTCCATCGCTCGACCTGTTCCATCACTTCCTGTTTACGCTCGAAGTCGGGCCACTGCTCTGGCGGTGTTTCCACTAAGGAACTTCTGCAAAAGTCCCCGATCTGATCCCCTGTTCAGGTAAATCAGGTCGGGAACGAGAATAATGAAACAACTGAGCATGGGCGCCGGGTTCGAGAAATACAGC
>JBAYZB010000076.1:0-13942 GCA_041672765.1 Gammaproteobacteria bacterium
CTTTGCAGAGGATTCTTGGGTGGAGATCAGGGACGGGGACGGCAAGCGGGTTCTGCACGGCCTGATGCAGGCCAACGAGACCCGCACCGTGCGCGGCAAGCCGCCGTTCCGGCTGGTGCTGGGCAACGCGACCGGGGTCAGCGTGGAATTCAACGGCCAGCCCTTCGACATCTCCCCGTTCCGCACCGGCCGGGTGGCGCGCTTCACGCTCGGCACGCCGGATCACAGCGAATGAACATGCAACACACGACTCCCATACAGCGCCGAAAGTCCCGCCGGATCATGGTGGGCAGTGTCGCGGTCGGCGGCGACGCGCCGATCTCGGTGCAGAGCATGACCAACACCGACACCTGCGACGTCGCCGCGACGGTGGCGCAGATCCAGGCGCTGCAGGCCGCCGGGGCCGATATCGTGCGCGTGTCGGTGCCCACCATGGAGGCGGCGGAGGCGTTCGGGCGCATCAAACAGCAAGTAGCCGTTCCGCTGGTGACGGACATCCACTTTGACTATCGCATCGCGCTGCGGGTGGCGGATCTGGGCGCCGACTGCCTGCGCATCAATCCGGGCAACATCGGCCGCGAGGACCGGGTGCGCGCGGTGGTGGGCAGCGCCCGCGATCACGGCATTCCCATCCGCATCGGCGTCAATGCCGGCTCGCTGGAGAAGGATCTGCAGCAGAAGTACGGCGAGCCGACGGCGGAGGCGATGGTCGAATCGGCGCTGCGCCATATCGACATCCTGGACAAGCTCGATTTCCCGGATTTCAAAGTGAGCCTCAAGGCGGCCGAGGTGTTCATGACGGTGGCGGCCTACCGGGATCTGGCGCGGCGCATCGAGCAGCCCTTGCATCTCGGGATCACCGAGGCCGGGGGCGCGCGCAGCGGCGCGGTGAAGTCGGCCATCGGCCTCGGCCTGCTGCTGGCGGAGGGCATCGGCGACACCATACGGGTATCGCTGGCCGCCGATCCGGTGGAGGAGATAAAGGTCGGGTTCGACATCCTCAAAAGCCTGCGCCTGCGCCAGCGCGGAATCAACTTCATCGCCTGTCCGTCCTGCTCGCGCCAAGAGTTCGACGTCATCGCGACGGTGAACGCCCTGGAGAGCCGGCTGGAGGACATCAACGAGCCGCTGGACGTATCCATCATGGGGTGTGTGGTGAACGGCCCTGGCGAGGCGCGGGAGGCGCACGTGGGGCTGGCGGGCGGTTCGCCGAACCTGCTATACATCGGCGGCAAGCCGCACCACAAGGTCGCCAACGAGCGGCTGGTCGACGAATTGGAGCGGGTCATACGCGAGGAGATCGGGAAAAGGCGCGGCGAGACCTGACTATCGGTCAGGTTGCGCGATGGCGCTGCTTAGCATGGCGCCCTGTCATGCGGCCGGCGCGCCGAATGGAATAAGAACCACTGGCGGCTCTTTGATTTTGTTTCGTTCCCCTGTTGTCTTAAGGAAGTTCTGCATTGTCCAAGACCATCCAAGCCATTCGTGGCATGAATGACATCCTGCCGGACCAGACGCCCTATTGGCAGCGTCTGGAGGATACCGTGCGGGCCGTGCTGTCCGCCTACGGGTATCAGGAGATCCGGCTGCCGCTCCTGGAAAAGACCGAGCTGTTCCGCCGCTCCATCGGCGAGGTGACCGATATCGTCGAGAAGGAGATGTACACCTTCGAGGACCGCAACGGCGACAGCCTGACCCTGCGGCCGGAGGGAACGGCCGGGTGCGTGCGGGCGGGCATCGAGAACGGGCTGCTGTACAACCAGGTGCAGCGGCTGTGGTACGCGGGGCCCATGTTCCGCCACGAGCGGCCGCAGAAGGGGCGCTACCGCCAGTTCTATCAGATCGGGGTGGAGGCCTTCGGCATGGCCGGCCCCGACATCGACGCGGAACTGCTGTTCATGACTGCCCGCATCTGGCGCGAACTCGGGCTCCAGGGGGTGCGGCTGCAGATCAATTCCCTGGGCTCCACCGCGGCGCGCGCAGCCTACCGCAAGATCCTGGTGGAGTACCTGGCGGCGCGTCAGGAGTCGCTGGACGAGGACAGCCGGCGGCGCCTGCACACCAATCCGCTACGCATCCTCGACAGCAAGAACCCGGACATGCAGCCTCTCATCGAGGGCGCCCCGCGGCTGCTGGATTACCTGGACGACGAGTCGCGCGCCCACTTCGAGGCCCTGCAGGCCCTGCTGGAAGGGGCCGGGATTCCCTACGAGGTCAATCCCCGTCTGGTGCGTGGGCTCGATTACTATTGCAAGACCGTGTTCGAGTGGGTGACGGACCAACTCGGCGCCCAGGGCACGGTCTGCGCCGGTGGCCGTTATGACGGCCTGGTGGAGCAGTTGGGCGGGAAGGCGACGCCGGCGGCGGGATTTGCCATGGGGCTGGAGCGGCTGGTGGCGATGATGGAGTTGTCCGGTGTGGCGCCGGCGGACCAGCGGCCCCATGCCTATTTCGTCATGGCGGGGCAGGCGGCGGAGCATCAGGGTATGATACTGGCCGAGCGGCTGCGCACGGCGTGTCCCGGCCTGCGGTTGCTCGTCAACTGCGGTGGCGGCGGTTTCAAGAGCCAGATGAAGCGGGCGGACAGGAGCGGTGCCGATTTTGCGCTGATCCTGGGCGACGACGAGGTGGTCCAGCGCCGGATCGGCGTGAAGCCGCTGCGGGATGAGCGGCCCCAGCAGACCTGGGGTTGGGATGCGCTGGTGGAAGCCTTGGCGCAGGTTCCTGCGGCCGAAATCGGCGATCGGCTGATGAATAGCGGAAATTAGTTCGAGAGGTGTGGCGTGGTCGGATACGTATCGGAAGAGCAACAGGTCGAGGCGATAAAGAAGTGGTGGAAGGAGAACGGCAAGGCCGTGATAGCCGGTATCGTGCTTGGCCTGGTCATTCTGTTCGGCGGGCGCGCGTGGATCGAATACAGACAAGAGCAGGCCGAAGAGGCTTCGGCGCAGTATGCGGAACTCATGGCGGCCAAGGAACAGGGCAATGCCGCGCTTGCCGTGCAGAAGGGCGAGGCGGTGCTGAAAGAGTATGCGTCCACCCCGTATGGGGCCCTGGCGGCACTGGCGCTGGCGCAGATCGAGCTGGAGCGGGGCGATGTGGCCGCGGCTCGCACGCACCTGCAATGGGCGATGGACAACGCCAGACAGGAGGGCGTGCGCCATGTGGCGCGGCTGCGTCTCGGCCGCGTGCTGATCGCCGAGGGTAACTGGGATGCGGCCCTGGCGCTGGTTCCGGCGAGTGGCACGGAGGGCTTTACGGCGGCCTACGAAGAACTCAAGGGCGACGCGTATGTGGCGAAAGGCGATGTCGGCCAGGCGCGGGAGGCGTATCGCAAGGCGCTGGAAGCGCTGGGGCCCACAGCGCCGAACCGGGCGTTGCTGCAAATGAAGCTGGATGATCTGGGCGAGGCCAACCAACAGGAGCAGGTGTCTTGATGCGTGGTGTACGTTTGGCTGTCGTCGCGCTCAGCCTCTCCCTGGGGGGCTGTGCCTGGATCAGCAATTGGTATAAGGGAGGGGCGGACAACACCGAGCCGCCCGCGGAACTGGTTTCTTTCTCGCCGACGCTCGATGTGCGGACTCTGTGGTCCACTCAGGTGGGCGTCGGCTCCGATGGGCAGCTCGTCAAGCTCGTCCCGGCGGTGGCGGAGGGCCGGGTGTTTGCCGCGGACCGCCGGGGGAGGGTGGTCGCGGTCGATGCCGCCAGTGGCAAGCGCCTGTGGGAAGCCGATACCGAAGCGCCCATTTCGGCCGGTCCGGGCATTGGCGAAGGCCTGGTGCTCGTCGGCACCAGCGAGGGCGAAATCCTGGCGCTGAACCAGGAAAACGGCGCCATCGCCTGGCGCGCGCCCGTGTCCAGCGAGGTGTTGGCTGTGCCGCAGGCGGCGGCCGGCATCGTCGTGGTGGCGACCATGGACGGCAAGGTCACGGGACTGGATGCCGCAACCGGCGCCCGGCGCTGGATCCACGACCGGAGCGTGCCGCTGCTGACCCTGCGCGGCGCAAGTACGCCGCTCCTGACCCGGAGCCAGGTGATCAGTGGCTTTGCCAGCGGCAAGCTCGCCGCTCTCGACCTGCAGGATGGCCGGCTCCAGTGGGAGGCGACCGTGGCCGTGCCGCGGGGACGCTCCGAGGTGGAGCGGCTGGCGGACATCAGCGCCGATCCGGTGCTGGTGGGCGGCGTGGTCTTCGTCGTAAGTTTCCAGGGACGCATCGCGGCGGTGGCCGCCGATTCCGGCCGCATCGGCTGGGCGCGGGACTTTTCCTCCTATACCGGACTGGCGGCGGACTGGGATCAGGTGTACGTGGTGGACGATCAGAGCCAGGTATGGGCATTGGATACCCGCAACGGCGCCTCCGTCTGGCGGCAGGACAAGCTGAGGGCGCGCGGTGTGACCGCCCCGGCGGTGAGCGGACCGGCCGTGGTCGTGGGGGACTTCGAGGGTTACCTGCATTGGCTGGGGCGGGATGACGGCGAGTTCATGGCCCGCGTCCGGGTCGATGACAACGGCGTAGTGATGCCCCCGGTGGTGGCGGAAGACGTCATCTACGTACTCGGCAAGGGCGGCAGCCTGAAGGCCTTGAAAATCGAAAGAAAGTGATGCCGACCGGCGGGCGGCTCTGACGACCGTCCGCCGGTTTCCGTCCATGCCCGAGCCGCGCCATTGCGGCATACTATCCGTATCTGTTCCTGCGTTAGCGTAATACTGTTCCCATGATCCCTGTCATAGCCCTGGTAGGGCGGCCCAATGTCGGCAAGTCCACGTTGTTCAACTGCCTGACGCGTTCCCGCGACGCGCTGGTGGCGGATCAACCCGGCCTGACGCGGGACCGCAAATATGGCGACGGCAGGATCGGCGACCGCCCCTACGTGGTGGTGGACACGGGGGGGCTGTCGGGGCGCGGGGACGAACTGGACGAGTTGATGGCGCGGCAGGCGGAACTGGCCATCCAGGAGTCCGACGTCACGCTGTTTTTGGTGGACGCGCGGGAAGGTCTCACCGCGCAGGATGAGCTGATCGCCGCGCAGTTGCGCCGCCTGGGCAAGCCCGTGTTCCTGGTGGTCAACAAGGCGGAAGGCCTGGACGAACACACCGCCGGCGCGGAGTTTTTCGCCCTGGGCCTCGGTCAGCCGCACGCCATATCGGCGGCGCATGGACGCGGCATCGGCCAGCTCATGGAAAAGGTGCTTGCAGCGTTGCCGCCAGCGCCGGAGGAAGAGGCCGAATCCGGGGAGGATACGGGGCCGGCCCCGATCAGGATCGCCTTCGCCGGACGGCCGAA
Organism: Gammaproteobacteria bacterium; assembly: GCA_041672765.1. GTDB lineage: Bacteria > Pseudomonadota > Gammaproteobacteria > JBAYZB01 > JBAYZB01 > JBAYZB01. The sequence goes on from JBAYZB010000076.1 coordinate 5,286, forward strand.
CGTGGGCAAGTCCACGCTGATCAATCGCATTGTCGGTGAAGAGCGGGTGCTGGCTTACGATCTGCCCGGCACGACGCGCGATACCATCGAGGTGCCGTTCGAACGGGCGGGCAAGTCCTACCTTCTCATCGATACCGCCGGCGTGCGCCGCCGCAGCCGGGTGGCCGGCGCGGTGGAGAAGTTCAGCGTCATCAAGACCCTCAAAGCCATCGAGGCGGCCAACGTAGTCATCGCCGTGCTCGATGCGCGGGAGGGCATCACGGAGCAGGATGCGGGGCTGGTGGGCTTCGCGGTGGACAGCGGCCGCTCCCTGGTGGTCGCCGTCAACAAGTGGGACGGATTGTCCGAGGACCAGAAGGCCAGCGTGCGGCGCGAGCTGGACCTCAAGCTCCCGTTCATCAACTTCGCCAAGGTCCATTTCATCTCGGCGCTGCGTGGGACAGGCATCGGCGAGCTGTTCAAGTCCGTGGACAAGGCCTACGAGTCAGCCACGCGCAAGCTGCCCACTCCGCAACTGACCCGCATTCTGGAACAGGCCGTGGAGCGCAACCCGCCGCCGCTGGTGCGCGGGCGTCGCATCAAGCTGCGCTATGCCCACCAGGGCGGGCACAACCCGCCCGTGATCGTCATCCATGGCAATCAGACCGAAGCGGTGCCGGACGTCTACCGTCGCTATCTCACCAACGCTTTCCGCACCGCCTTGAATCTGACCGGCACACCGGTGCGGCTGGAGTTTCGGACAGGTGAGAATCCTTATGCAGACCGCAAGAACGAACTCACGCCGCGCCAGCTCAAAAGGCGCAAGCGGTTGATGCGGTTCGTGAAGCGGAAATAGCAGGCGGGCGGCGGTCCGGGGTGCCCGTCCCGCGCCGCAATTCTCCAGGAACCCCGGTGCTAACATTGACTTATGAGCATCAGGAGCACCACCCCGTTCGTCGCCGAGATCTCCCGCCACGTCTGGGACGCCAAGTACCGCTTCCGTGAAGGCGACGTGATCCACGACGCCACCATCAAGGATACGTGGCGGCGCGTCGCGCGCGCGCTGGCCAGCGTGGAGCCGAAGGACCAGGAATCCTGGGCGCAGTGCTTCTACGAGTTGCTGCAGGATTTCCAGTTTCTGCCGGGCGGGCGGATTCAGGCCGGGGCGGGGACCGGTCGGCGGGTGACGCTCTTCAACTGCTTCGTCATGGGAATCATCGAGGATTCCATGAGCGGGATCTTCGAGGGGCTGAAGGAAGGGGCCATCACCATGCAGCAGGGAGGCGGGGTCGGCTACGACTTCTCGACGCTGCGGCCGCACGGCATACCCGCCTACAGCGTCGGCGGCGTCGCTTCCGGGCCGGTCTCCTTCATGCGCATCTGGGACACGATGTGCGCAACCGTGCTTTCCACCGGGGCGAGGCGCGGGGCCATGATGGCCACCCTGCGCTGCGATCATCCCGACATCGAGGAGTTCATCGACGCCAAGCACGACAAGCGGGAGCTGCGCCACTTCAACGTTTCCGTGCTGGTGAGCGACGCCTTCATGGAGGCGGTGCGGCGCGACGACGAGTGGGCGCTGGTGTTTCCCGAAAAGGCCCTGGGCCATGCGTATCAGGGCGCCGAGACCGTCATGCGGCGCTGGTCCGGCGAGGCGGAGCCCGTGCCCTGCCGGGTGCTGCGCAAGGTGCGCGCCCGCGCCCTGTGGAGCCGCATCATGAACGCCACCTATGCGTATGCCGAACCCGGCGTGCTCTTCATCGACCGCATCAACCAGTACAACAACCTCTGGTACCGCGAACATATCAGCGCCACCAATCCTTGCGGTGAAATTCCGTTGGGGCCGTATGGCGCCTGCAACCTCGGTTCGCTCAATCTGACCCGGTTCGTGCGCGAGCCCTTCAGCGCCGCCGCCCGGCTCGATCTGGACGCCATCCGCGCTGCGGTGCCGGTGGCCGTGCGCATGCTGGACAACGTGGTGGACGCATCGCAGTTTCCGCTGGAGCGGCAGGCGCAACAGGCGCGTGGCACGCGGCGTATCGGGTTGGGGATCACGGGGCTGGGCGATGCGCTGATCATGCTGGGCATCACCTATGGCAACCCGGAATCCTACGCCACCGCCGTGGCGGTCATGAAGACGATATGCCATGCCGCGTACCGTGCGTCGGTGGACCTGGCCAAGGAGAAGGGCCGGTTTCCGTTTTTCGAACGCGACAAGTACCTGGAGGGGGCCTTCGTCCGGAACCTGCCCGACGACATTCGTGCCGGGATCGCGGAGCACGGCATCCGCAACAGCCACCTCACCGCCATCGCCCCCACCGGCACCATCAGCCTGCTGGCGAACAACGTCTCCAGCGGGCTCGAACCCGTCTACGATTTCTCCTACCGGCGGCGGGTGCTGGAAGCGGACGGGACGTACTCGGAATATGAGCTGACGGATTATGCCGTCGCGTTGTGGCGCCAGTTGCACGGGAACGAGCCGCTGCCGCCGCAGTTCGTCCGCGCCCATGACGTGTCGCCCGAGGCGCACCTGGATATGCAGGCCGCGCTGCAGCCGTATGTGGACAACGCCATTTCCAAGACCATCAACGTCCCGGAAGACTACGACCTCGACGCCTTCCAGGGGCTGTACCAGCTCGCCTACGACAAGGGCCTGAAGGGCTGCACCACGTTTCGCCCGAATCCGGTGACGGGCGCGATCCTGGAGGCGATCAAGGGCACTGCGGAAGGGACGCACTGCTGCAGCCTGGATCGGGAGACGGATTGAACGGGCGGCCTGGATGCTGCCCGTAGGGTGAGCACCGCCCACCGCGCGCCGGTTGTGAGGGCGTTGTTCGGTGGGTGACGCCCACCTTGCAAAACCGCTACGGCGTTTGCGCTGCGCTGCCGACGTCCTGCGGCGGGCCAGCCAGGAACAGTGCCGGGTCCACCATGGCGCGGTTCAGGCTCACGCTCCAGTGCAGGTGCGGGCCGGTGGCGCGGCCGGTGGCGCCGACCCGGCCGATGATCTCGCCGCGCTTCACCGTCTGGCCCGGTTCGACGTCGATGTGTTCCAAATGGCAGTACATGGTGATCAGGCCTTGGCCGTGATCGAGGAACACGGTCTTGCCGTTGAAGAAGTAATCCCCCACGTCCACCACCCGGCCCGCGGCCGGCGCCTTGATGGGCGTGCCGGCTGGCGCCGCGATGTCCTGTCCGCTGTGCGGATTGCGCGGTTCACCGTTGAAGAAACGCCGCAGGCCGAAGGGGCTGCTCTGGCGACCCTCCGTCGGCCAGTCGAAGACCAGTTCGGCCGCCGGGCCGTCGCTCCAGTGGCCAAGCGCCCGGTCGATGCGCTTGCGCTCCCGCGCGATGCGTTCCAGATCCTCCGGGCTGGGATGCACCATGCGCCTGTCCTTCAGGGTGATGTGCTGGGTGGCATAGGCCTTGTCCCGCACTTCGAAGGACTGCCGCGCGGCCGGCGCGCCTTGGTGCTGCACCTCGATCGTGTGCAGGCCGGGCTGGGCACTCAGAGGGATGCCCACCACCGCCAGCCAGCCTTCCTGAGCTTTGGCGACCATCACGCGGCGGCCGTTGTAGCGCACGACGGGGGCGGCGTCGCCTGCCGCGGCGATGGGCACGAGGGCGATGCCGCCGGGAACCGGCTCGGCCTTCGGCAAGGGATTGGCTGCCGCCAGCGCCGGCGCGCAGAGCAGAAACAGGAACAGGGAAAAAATCGTCTTGGTCATTTCGGCCGTACTTGTTCTACCTGACAGATCAGAGTGCCGTCCGCGTGGCGGGTCTCGACGCGCTCGCCGGCGGATACCTGCCGCACCGAGCGGACCAGGGTGCCATCCTCGGCACGGGCCACGATGGCGTAGCCGCGGCCCAGCGTCGCCAACGGACTCACCGCGTCCAGGGCGCGACTCAACAGCGCCAGTCGCTGCTGCCGTTGCTCGAACGCGCGGTGCAGGCCGCCGTGCAGCCGCTGCGCCAGGTTCTCGCAGCGCGATTGCAGTTGCAGCAGACGGTGCACCGGGATGTGCCGGTGCAGTTGCGCGGTCAGTTCGCCGAGCTTTGCATGCGCCTGGCGCAGGTGGACGCGCTGCGCGTGTTTCAGTCGCTGCTCCAGCTCATCCAGCCGTTGGGCCTGGCGCTCCAGACGCTGCCCCGGCTGCTGCTGTGCCAGGCGTTTTTCCAGCCAGACGAGATTTTCGCCCTTGCGCGCCAGGATTGCCTGCATCCGGGTCGCAAGTCGCAGCTTCAGTTGCTCCACGCGCCCGGCCCAGTCGGCCCGGTTCGGGCTGACCAGCTCCGCCGCCGCGGAGGGGGTGGCGGCGCGCTGGTCCGCGACGAAATCCGCGATGGTGAAGTCGATCTCGTGCCCGATGCCCGAGACGAGCGGTATGGTGCAGTCGTAAATGGCGCGGGCCACCACTTCTTCATTGAAGGCCCACAGGTCTTCCAGCGAACCGCCGCCCCGGGCCAGGATCAGCACGTCGCAATCCCGGCGCCGCGAGGCGAGCCGGATCATGCGGGCGATCTCCTCGGCAGCCCCCGCGCCCTGCACCGGCACGGGATGGATCAGCACCGGGATCGACGGGAAGCGTCGCAGCAGGATGCTCAGGATGTCCCGGATCGCCGCGCCGGTGGGCGAGGTGATCACACCGATGCGCTTGGGCAGCGACGGGATGGGTTTCTTGCGCGCCGGGTCGAACAGGCCCTCGGCCGCCAGGCGGTTCTTGAGTTGCTCGAAGGCCCGCTGCAGCGCGCCGAACCCGGCCTCTTCCATGTGCTCCACGATCAACTGGAACTCGCCGCGGCCCTCGTACAGGCCGACGCGCACGCGCGCCAGGACGTGCATGCCGTCCTTGGGGGTGAAGCTGAGGTATTGATTGCGCGGGCGGAACATGGCGCAGCGCACCTGGGCCGCTTCGTCCTTGAGGGAAAAGTACAGGTGCCCGGAGGAGGGCCGCGACAGGTTGGAAATCTCGCCTTCCACCCAGAGCAGCGGGAAGCTGACCTCCAGCAGGGCGCGCGCCTCCCGGTTGAGGCGTGAGACGGTGTAGATCTCGCGCGCGGGCTGAGGCCGAAAGAGATTGGGGGGCTGTTCCAACATGTTTTAATGATATTCCGTCGGCACAGGGAACCTGACAGCGATCATATCCGAACTTCTGTGTTGGGCGTGACCGTTCGGCACGAACGCCGTGGCTGTATCGAAACATTCTGGGCGGGCGGTTTACCCGCCGGATGCCAGATTTTATAATGTTCCATTACCTTCAAATTACCCAAACGGAATCCCTCCGATGCGTATCGTTCAGGAAGCCCTTACTTTTGATGACGTTCTTCTCCTTCCGGCCCATTCCACGGTACTCCCCAAAGAGGTCAGCCTCCGGACCCAGCTGACCCGCAAGATCAGCCTCAACATCCCGCTCGTGTCCGCAGCCATGGACACGGTTACCGAGGCGCGCCTGGCGATCACGCTGGCGCAGGAAGGGGGGATCGGCATCATCCACAAGAACCTGACGGTCGAGCAGCAGGCCGAGCAGGTGCGCAAGGTCAAGAAGTTCGAGAGCGGCGTCATCAAGGATCCGATCACGGTCCCGCCCGACACCAGCATCCGCAAGGTGCTGGAACTCACCCATGCCTACAACATCTCCGGCGTGCCGGTGGTGGACGGAGAGCAACTGGTCGGCATCGTCACGAAGCGCGACCTGCGCTTCGAGACCCAGCTCGACAGCCCCGTCTCCCGCATCATGACGCCGAAGGAGCGGCTGGTGACGGTGCGTGAGGGCGCGGACCGGGAGGAAGTGGTGGCGCTGTTGCACAAGCACCGTATCGAGAAAGTGCTGGTGGTGAACGACAAGTTTCAGTTGCGCGGCATGATCACGGTGAAGGACATCCAGAAGTCCAAGGATTATCCCATGGCGTGCAAGGACGAACTGGGCCGGTTGCGGGTCGGCGCGGCGGTCGGCACCGGGGCCGGCACCGACGAGCGCGTGGCGGCGCTGGTGGAGGAGGGGGTGGACGTGCTCGTGGTGGACACGGCTCACGGCCATTCCCAGGGCGTGTTGAACCGGGTGCAATGGGTGAAGCGGAACTTCCCGGGCGTGCAGGTGATCGGCGGCAACATCGCCACGGGGGCCGCGGCCAAGGCCCTGGTGGAGGCGGGGGCGGATGCGGTGAAGGTGGGCATCGGCCCGGGATCGATCTGCACCACCCGGATCATAGCGGGCGTCGGTGTGCCGCAGATCACGGCCGTCGCCAACGTGGCCGCGGCGCTGAAGGGCACCGGCGTGCCGTTGATCGCCGATGGCGGTATCCGCTACTCGGGTGACGTGGCCAAGGCCATCGCGGCGGGCGCGTTTTCCGTCATGATCGGCGGCCTGTTCGCCGGCACCGAGGAGGCCCCCGGCGAGGTGGAACTGTATCAGGGCCGTTCCTACAAGTCCTACCGCGGCATGGGTTCGCTGGGTGCCATGCAGCAGGGGTCCAGCGATCGCTACTTCCAGGAAGGTACGACCGACCTCGAAAAGCTGGTGCCGGAAGGCATCGAAGGCCGCGTGCCGTACAAGGGCAGCGTGATCGCCATCGTCCACCAACTGCTCGGCGGCCTGCGGGCGAGCATGGGTTACGTGGGATGCGCGAGCATTGAAGAGATGCGCGTCAAGCCCGAGTTCGTGCGGATCACCGGCGCCGGTATGCGCGAGAGCCACGTGCACGACGTGACGATCACCAAGGAAGCGCCGAATTACCGGATTGGCTAATTATTGACAAGTTCCAAGCAACAAGACCGGATTTGCCCCACTCGCCGCTTGTTGCTTGCAACTATTTTCGCGAGAACAACGAATTGAGCACCGAAAACGCCAACATCCATGCCGGGCGCATCCTGATCCTCGACTTCGGCTCCCAGTACACCCAGCTCATCGCCCGCCGCGTGCGCGAGGCCGGGGTGTATTGCGAAATCCATCCCTGGGACATGGATGCAGGCGCGCTACGCGAGTTCCGGCCTAGCGGGATCATCCTGTCGGGCGGGCCGGAGTCGGCCACCTTGGAAGAAACGCCGCGCGCCCCGCAACTGGTGTTCGAACTGGGCGTGCCGGTGCTCGGCATCTGCTATGGCATGCAGACCATGGCGGCGCAGCTCGGCGGGGCGGTGGAGGTTTCCGCCCATCGCGAATACGGCTACGCGCAGGTGCGCGCCCATGGCCACTCCCGGCTGCTGCGCGACATCGAGGACCACACCAGCCCCGAAGGCTACGGCCTGCTGGACGTCTGGATGAGCCACGGCGACCGCGTGGCGGCCCTGCCGGAGGGCTTTAAGGTGATCGCCAGCACGCCGAACGCCCCGCTGGCGGGCATGGCCGACGAGGAGCGGCGCTTCTACGGCGTGCAGTTCCATCCCGAGGTGACGCACACCCGGCAGGGCGGACGCATTCTGAACCGCTTCGTGCACGAGATCTGCGGCTGCCAGGCGCTGTGGACGCCGGGCAACATCATCGAAGACAGCATCCGGCAGATCCGCGAGAAGGTCGGGCAGGACGAGGTGATCCTGGGGCTTTCCGGCGGCGTCGATTCCTCCGTGGTGGCGGCGCTGCTGCATCGCGCCATCGGCGACCAGCTCACCTGCGTGTTCGTGGACACCGGCCTGCTGCGCCTGCACGAAGGCGATCAGGTCATGGCCACCTTCGCCGAGCACATGGGCGTGAAGGTGATCCGCGTCGATGCCGAGCCGCGCTTCCTGGAGGCGCTGCGCGGCGAGGCCGACCCGGAGAAGAAGCGCAAGATCATCGGCAACCTGTTCGTCGAGATCTTCGAGGAAGAGGCCGCCAAGCTCACCAACGCCAAATGGCTCGCCCAAGGCACCATCTACCCGGATGTGATCGAGTCGGCCGGCTCCAAGACCGGCAAGGCCAAGGTGATCAAGTCGCATCACAACGTGGGGGGGCTGCCCGCCCACATGCGGCTCAAGCTCGTCGAGCCGCTGCGCGAGCTGTTCAAGGACGAGGTGCGCAAGATCGGCGTGGAGCTGGGCCTGCCCTACGACATGGTCTACCGCCACCCCTTCCCGGGGCCGGGGCTGGGCGTGCGCATCCTCGGCGAGGTGAAGAAGGAATATGCCGACATCCTGCGCCAGGCCGACGCCATCTTCATCGAGGAACTGCGCGCGAGCGGCTGGTACGACAAGGTCAGCCAGGCCTTCGCCGTGTTCCTGCCGGTGCGCTCCGTGGGCGTGATGGGCGACGGGCGGCGCTACGACTACGTGATCGCCCTGCGCGCCGTGGAAACGGTGGACTTCATGACCGCCCGCTGGGCGCACCTGCCCTACGAGCTGCTGGACCTGGTGTCCCGGCGCATCATCAACGAAGTGCCGAACATCTCCCGCGTCGCCTACGACATCTCCGGCAAGCCGCCGGCGACCATCGAGTGGGAATGATTCCGCGTCCGGCAGCGGCCGGCAGGATCCGGCACCAGACACACCCAAGCCCGCGTCACTGCGGGCTTTTTTGTGCTTTCAACCTGGCACGGACTGGCAGCCTGGGGTATGGCCAAGCACGAATTTTTCATGGCATAGTCGATGGCACGAAACCGGCCCTGTGCCATGCCTCGCCGCCGATGCCATGCGCCTCGTTCCCGGGTGGTCATGGTATCGGAATCGTGTAAGTAGTTGCTGTAAAACGAATTTTTTCCGTTCCGAG
>JBAYZB010000077.1:0-13638 GCA_041672765.1 Gammaproteobacteria bacterium
CTGAAGCTCGGCATCTACAAGCACGTGTGGATACGGAAGCCGACGAACACCGACAGGCGCGAAGTCTATTTCGATTCCCTGCGGATCATGCGGGGAACATCCAGCTACGAGGAAATGGTCGCGAAATAGGTGCGCGGAGGGCGAACGCGCGGCGCGTGCTCCTGCTTTTTTCCGCCGTGCCGGCGTTCGCCCTCAGGCACGCGCTATTCTAATCCACGAAATCCAGCCGCTCCTGCACCGACTCCACCGCCTTGCGCGCGCAGGCCTCGTCGATGTCTCCGCCGGGCGCACCGCTCACGCCGACCCACCGAGAAGCGCGCCGCCCGCCCAGATGGGCATACCTCCCTCCAGCATGACGATCCCGGCCACGTGGTTCATCTCCTGGCGGATATCCGCCCGGTTCTTACGGAACTCGCTGGAACTGACGCCCGATAGAATCACCGAGTTGGCCTTCTCCTCGGCGATCTGCAGCGTGAAACGGTTGGCCAATACGTCCCGCATCGTCACCTGCGCAATGCCGTTGCGATCCACGACCACCGCCGTTACTTGATAGCCGCGCTTCCGGCACTCCTCCACCGCCGCACGGGCGACATCCGCCGCGAGTTCCATGGACATGCGTTTGACGCTGATCGTATCGGCCGCGTTTGCATCGGCCGTGATCAACATCCCTGTCGCGAGAATCGTGCAAATCTTTGTCGTTATTCTTGGATGCATCATTCCATCCCCCTCATTGTCGCTCGCTGATCCAAATGGACTCGCTGCGAAAAGACGGGAAACGGGGCCGGCCGGGATCCGCCCCGCCGTTGCCTCACCCGAATCCCCATGACTCGCAAATCTTCCAGCCCTCGTGCAGCGCGTTCTGCACCAGGAAATCGTGGGAGTAATCATAATCATGGTCCGCGCCCGGCACCTCGTCCGCCACGCGGCACTTGAACTGCCTGTCGTCCACGTTCCAGATCACGAACGTCAGCGGCCCGGAAAACCAGCGCCCGTGGCGCAACTGCGCGCCCCGCTGCGGCGGCGCCCCGACGTCGAGTTCGTAGTACAGGCACGTATAGTCGGATTGCTTGCCGCGATCCTTCCATACGCGCTTTTCCACCCGGCAATTGCTCATTGGCATGGCCTCGCATCGATGAAAGCCAATCTTGAATCTCGCTGTCTCATTTCCGGCCGGTTGGCGCGCTTCGGCCATCCGCGCGGCCCCGCCCTGAAGCCGAATACTACCTCTCTTCAGAATATAACTAAAAGCCAATACTCCAGATCGCCCCATGTTGCTGATGCATAGGCAAAAATGGACTTGTGGTATTTCGACTATAGTTTTAAGGTTAGCTTCTGTCGGAAAACAAGGCCAAGGACGTTATCAAACAATAACGAAAGAAACGTACCCGCCCCGTGGAAACCGAGATCGGTGCTTCCATTTTTTCGATCATCCAGACGCGCGCCGGGGTGTGATTCGAGTGCCAGAAACGAGAGGGAGTCCCTATGCCCCACAACTACAAGAAGGCTTACGAACGTTCACTTACGGACCCTGAAGGGTTTTGGGCCGACGCGGCAGAAGATCTGCACTGGGAACGCAAATGGGATCGCGTTCTCGACGATTCGCAAAAGCCGTTCTACCGCTGGTTCGTCGGCGGACAACTCAATACCTGCTACAACGCCCTCGACCGCCACATCGCGGACGGCCGCGGCAACCAGCCCGCGCTGATCTACGACAGCCCGGTCACGAATACCATCAAGACCTACACCTACGCGGAGCTGCGCGACGAGGTGGCCCTTTTCGCCGGCGTCCTGACGGCTCAGGGGATTCAAAAAGGCGACCGGGTCATCATCTACATGCCCATGGTGCCGGAGGCCGTCATCGCCATGCTGGCGTGCGCCCGCATCGGCGCCATTCACTCCGTGGTGTTCGGCGGCTTCGCCGCGAACGAACTCGCCAAGCGCATCAATGACGCGGAACCGCGACTCGTCGTCTCCGCCTCCTGCGGCATCGAACCGAACCGCATCGTGCAGTACAAACCGCTGCTGGACGAGGCCATCCAGATCGCGCACGCCAAGCCCGAGCGCTGCATCATCCTGCAACGGCCGCAGGCGCGAGCGACCCTGCTCGCGGGCCGCGACCTCGACTGGCACGAACTCATGGCGAGCGCCCAGCCCGCCGACTGCGTGCCGGTAGCGAGCACCGACCCGCTCTACATCCTCTACACTTCCGGCTCCACCGGTATTCCGAAGGGCGTGGTGCGCGACAATGGCGGCCACGCGGTCGCGCTCAAGTGGAGCATGCGCCATGTATACGGCGTGGAACCAGGCGATGTCTATTGGGCCGCGTCCGACGTGGGCTGGGTCGTCGGGCATTCCTATATCGTGTACGGGCCGCTGCTGCACGGCTGTACCACCATCCTATATGAAGGCAAGCCCGTGGGCACACCTGACCCCGGCGCCTTCTGGCGCGTGATAGAGCAGCACAATGTATCTACGCTGTTCACCGCACCTACGGCCTTCCGCGCAATCAAGCGGGAAGACCCAAACGGCACATTCATCTCCAAATATGCTAGGCCGAACTTCCGTGCCCTGTTTCTCGCCGGCGAACGTTGCGATCCCGATACGCTGCTTTGGGCACAACAGCAGTTGAAGGTGCCGGTGGTGGACCACTGGTGGCAAACCGAAACGGGTTGGCCCATCGCCGCCAATTGCCTCGGCATCGAGAGCTTCCCGGTCAAACCCGGCTCGGCCACCAAGCCGGTCCCCGGCTACGACGTGCAGGTGTTGGACAGCAACGGTCAGCGCCTGGCCGACGGCGAGATCGGCAACATCGTCATCAAACTGCCCTTGCCGCCGGGAACCCTATCCACCATGTGGAAGAACGAGGCGGGCTATCGCAAGTTCTACCTCGATCCGTTCCCGGGCTACTACCTCACGGGGGATGCCGGCTATAAAGACGAGGACGGCTATCTATGGATCATGAGTCGGGTCGACGATATCATCAACGTCGCCGGGCATCGTCTATCGACCGGCGCAATCGAAGAAGTGATCGCGGGCCATCCCGCGGTTGCCGAGTGCGCGGTGATCGGCGCCACCGACGAATTGAAGGGCGAACTGCCGGTCGGCCTGATCGTACTCAAGGCCGGGATAGACCGCCCGCACGACGAAATCGTGCAGGAGGTCGTGCAGCGGGTGCGCGACATGATCGGCCCGGTGGCGGCATTCAAGCAAGCGGTGGTAGTCAAGCGCCTGCCGAAAACACGCTCCGGCAAGATCCTGCGGGGCACCATGAAACGCATCGCCGACGGCACGGCGTATACGGTGCCACCCACGATCGACGATCCAGCGATCCTGGATGAAATCAGCGTATCGTTGAACGAAATCGGGTACGCCTTGCCAAAAAATTGATCGTAGAGGGCCACGCCCACTGCGCGAACGGTGTGCAGGGTGGGCATCGCTCACCAAGGAACACATTGGACGAGCAGCACATGGTGGGGCGTGCCCATCCTGCATTGGAACCGAAATGATGAACAATGACCGCACTCCCGGCGCGCGACTGCGCACCGCCGTCGAACAGGAACGACCGCTACAGGTGGTCGGGACCATCAACGCCTACGCCGCGATGCTTGCCGAACGCAGCGGATTCCGCGCGTTGTACCTCTCCGGCGCCGGCGTCGCGAATGCCTCGTATGGTCTGCCGGATCTCGGCATCACCAGCCTCGACAACGTGCTTGAAGACGTCCGGCGCATCACCGCCGCAACGCCGCTTCCATTGCTGGTGGACGGCGACACCGGTTGGGGCGGCGCGTTCAACATCGCCCGCACTATCAAAGAACTGATCCGCGCCGGGGCGGCCGGCGTACACATCGAAGACCAGGTACAGGCCAAGCGTTGCGGCCACCGGCCGGGCAAGATGATCGTGAGCAAGGAAGAAATGGTCGACCGCATCAAGGCCGCGGTCGATGCGCGCACCGATCCCGATTTCGTCATCATGGCGCGCACCGACGCCTTCGCCGTGGAAGGTATGGAGGCAGCCATCGAACGGGCCTGTCTCTGCCGCGACGCCGGTGCCGACATGATCTTTCCCGAAGCGCTGACGGAACTCGAACAGTACCGGACGTTCGCGCAGGCGGTAAAGATGCCCGTCCTCGCCAACATCACCGAATTCGGCAAGACTCCGCTGTTCACCATCGACGAGCTGCGCGCGGCCGATGTGGCTCTGGCGTTGTATCCACTGTCGGCCTTCCGCGCCATGAGCCGCGCCGCATTGAATGTTTATGAAGCCATCCGTCGCGACGGCACCCAGCGTGCCGTACTGGACACCATGCAGACGCGCGCCGAGCTCTACGATGTCCTTAATTATTACAACTACGAGAAAAAGTTGGACGAGCTGTTTGAGGAGGATAAGGATACATGGCAGCGAGCAAAGAAATCACCAGTACCGCCGGACTCCGAGGCGTAAACGCCGGGCACACCGCGATCTGCACCTGCGGCGTCGCGGGCATGGGGCTCAACTATCGCGGTTACAGCATCATCGATCTGGCTCATAAGTCCACATTCGAGGAAGTCGCTTATCTGCTGTTGAAAGGGGAATTGCCCACCCGCGCGCAGCTCGACGTCTACACGCGCAAACTCAAGTCCGAACGCGAGTTGCCGAAGGAACTCAAGGCCGTGCTGGAGCGCATCCCGGCCACCGCTCACCCCATGGACGTAATGCGAACCGGCTGTTCCATGTTAGGCACGCTGGAACCGGAAACCGATTTCAGCCAACAGCAGGACATCGCCGACCGGCTGTTGAGCGCGCTGCCTGGCATCATGGCGTACTGGTACAACTACACGCGCCACGGCAAGCGCATCAGTACGATGACGGACGAGGACACCATTGCCGGACACCTGCTCCACTTGCTGCACGGCACCAAACCCAACCCGCTGCACCGCGACGCCATGGACGTATCGCTGATCCTGTATGCCGAGCACGAGTTCAATGCCTCCACCTTCGCAGTGCGTGTGTGTGCGGCCACCCTGTCGGACTTCTACTCCGCCATCACGGCGGGCATCGGCACGCTGCGCGGCCCGCTGCACGGCGGCGCCAACGAAGCGGCGAAGGAACTGATCTCGCGGTTCCGGTCGCCGGAGGAAGCGATCGCGGGCGTGAAGGACGCCCTGGCGCGCAAGGAAAAGATCATGGGCTTCGGGCACGCGGTTTACAGCGTCTCCGACCCGCGCAACATCGTCATCAAGGAGTGGGCGCGAAAGCTTGCCGCCGAGGCGGGCGATACCGTACTGTTCCCGGTATCCGAGGCGATCGAAAAGGTGATGTGGGACGAAAAGAAGCTGTTCCCCAATCTCGACTTCTACTCTGCGTCCGCTTACCACTTCATGGGCATCCCGACGGAACTGTTCACGCCGCTGTTCGTCTGCTCGCGCATCACCGGCTGGGCAGCCCACTTGATGGAGCAGCGGGCGAACAACCGGCTGATCCGCCCGAATGCGGAGTACATCGGCCCCGAGGAGCGGCCATACATCCCCATCGAACAACGAAGTTGAATGTAGGGTGGGCATCGCCCACCAAAAAGACAACAAGCGATCGCAGCTCAGGCCAACCAGCAGAGCGTAACCCAACGAACAACGATATTCCTTAGATTTCGAAGCAACACGGAGCAACACGATGAGCACTCACCGCGCCGATTCCAACCTGCGCCCCGCCCCCGACCAGGAGATGGTCGACATCGCCAACTACGTCACCGACTATGTCATCGACAGCAAGGAGGCGTACGAGACCGCACGCTACTGCCTGATGGACAGCATCGGCTGCGGCCTGCTGGCATTGCGCTATCCCGAGTGCGCCCGCCATCTCGGCCCCATCGTGCCGGGCACGCAGGTGCCGAACGGCGCGCGCGTGCCCGGCACCCGCTATGAACTTGATCCGGTCAAGGCGGCGTTCGACATCGGCGCCATCATCCGCTGGCTCGATTTCAACGACACCTGGCTCGCCGCCGAATGGGGCCATCCGTCGGACAACCTCGGCGCCATCCTCGCCGTAGCGGATCATCTGAGCCGGGTCCGCGCCGCCGAGGGCAAGCCGCCGCTCACCATGCGCGACGTGCTCACCGCCATGATCAAGGCGCACGAGATCCAGGGCGTGATGGCGCTGGAGAACAGCTTCAACCGCGTCGGGCTGGACCACGTGGTGCTGGTGAAACTCGCCTCCGCCGCGGTCGCGGCGCACATGCTGGGCGCGACCCGCGAGCAGATCGTCGATACCCTGTCCCAGGTCTGGGTGGACGGCCAGTCCCTGCGCACCTACCGCCACGCACCCAATACCGGCCCGCGCAAATCCTGGGCCGCGGGCGACGCCACGAGCCGCGCTGTGCGGCTGGCGCTCATGACCCTCAAGGGCGAGATCGGCTACCCGAGCGCGTTGACGGCCAAGGGCTGGGGATTCTACGACGTGAGCTTCAAGGGCAACCGCTTCAAGTTTCAGCGGCCCTACGGCTCCTACGTGATGGAAAACGTGCTGTTCAAGATCTCCTACCCGGCGGAGTTCCACGCCCAGACCGCGGTGGAATGCGCCGTGACGCTACATCCGCAGGTGCGGGAACGGCTCGATGATATCGAGCGTATCGTGCTGACCACACACGAATCCGCCATCCGCATCATCAGCAAGACCGGCCCGCTCTACAACCCCGCCGACCGCGACCATTGCCTGCAGTACATGGTGGCCATCGGCCTGATCCACGGCAACCTCACCGCCGACCACTACGAGGACGAGGCGGCGGCCGATCCGCGCATCGACGCGCTGCGTGCGAAAATGGAAGTGATCGAGGATGAGCGTTACAGCCGCGATTATCTCGATCCCGAGAAGCGTTCCATCGCCAACGCGGTGCAGATCTTCTTCAAGGACGGCACCCAGACCGAGAAGGTCGAAGTCGAATACCCCATCGGCCATCGCCGCCGGCGCCGCGAAGGCATCCCGCTGCTGCTCGCCAAGTTCCACACCAACCTCGCCACCCGGTTGAGCGACCAGCAGGCGCAGACCGTGATGGACCTGTGCCAGGACCAGGAACGCCTGGAAGCCATGCCCGTCCACGAGTTCATGGAACTCTTCGTGGTCTGATAGTCGGAAGCAAATGTAGGGTGGGCACCGCCCACCATGCGCCGGTTGTTATGGCGTTGATCGGTGGGCGGTGCCCACCCTACCAACGTTTTCCGACAAGACATGTACCGTCCTCAAAAAAGCTACAATTGCAGCTCTTTTGAGAACAACATCCAATCCCCACCGGGTGGGCGATGCCCACCCCACGATTCAGGCCAGCCGGCTATCTTCCAATACATCTTCCACGCCGAGGTCAGCCGCGATCTCGCGGAACTGCTCCAGCGCCGCTTCAAGGTCTTCCACAGTGATTGAACAGCTCGTCGCCGTCTTTCTTGAGCAGCGTCGGCTAGATTCACTTCTTCAGCACGATGCTTTCCTGGCTATTATGGCGTCTTGGTGCGCTCGTCGGCCATCTTGAGAAACAGCAGATACGTCAACTGCTCGACGTAATCGCCATAGCTTATGCCGTCATCGTGCAGCACATTGCAGTAGTTCCAAAGTTTTGGACGATGGTAGCGGTGTTCATGGCGATAAGTCCGCGCGGTTCGCGGCGAGCCAGGCACGGACCTCGCCGAGAAGCCGTTCCGCTTCTTCAATGCAAACAACCAGGGAGGCAGGGTCAATGTCCTTGCCGGTATAGTCCGAGAGATTGCGTTTGTTGCGCAGCGTATCCAGCACCGCCAGCCGCGTCCCCGGGAGCCCGATGGTCTTGGGCAACGACTGGAGCACGGTCTGGTGATGGCCCGGCACCTTGGTATCGGGCCGGAAGCCGTTGGCCATCAGCGCCACCAGGGCGGATTGCATGATGCACTTGTAAGCGGCATCGAAGCGGTTTTCCGTGCTGATGCTCTCCACCCGCGCATCAGCCAGGTTGCGCTGTGCGGCGGCGAGCAGGTTGCCGATCTCCGCGCGATCGGTCGTGTGCGGTTTGAGTTGTCCAGTTCGGAGCAGATTATCCAAGGTCATCGGTAGTCCCTATCACGAAAAGCTTGGGCTCGCCCAGCACCCGCTCCACAAAGCGGTCCTTGGCGGCGCGCTGGGCCGCGAACTCCTTCCGGCTCATCACCACCGGATTGACCTCCCGGCCCAACCGCTCCCGCAGAGGCGAGAGCACCGCCACCACTTCGGCAAAGCTCACCTCGCCGATCACGAACACATCCACGTCGCTGGTGGCCCGCTCCGTGCCCTGGGCTATGGAGCCGAACACGAAGGCGACCGTAATCCGATCCGCCAGCGACGCCAGCGCCTCACGCAGCAGATCGGCCAGCCCCGCCGTTTTCCGGAAGATCTCCGCCAGTTCGGGATAAATCGGGCAGGCCCGGTTGGCCCGGTAGCGTACCTGATTCCCCATCGGCTCCCGCAGGAGGAAGCCTGCTTCCGTAAGCGCGCGCAATTCCCGATGCAGCGACCCGACCGGCACACCCGTCAGGCGCGAAATCTCCCGCACATGCAAGCTCTCATCCGGGCGCAGCAGGAGCAAAGCCAACACTTGGCGGCGGTAGGCGCTGAAAAGCAGGTCCAAAGGATTGCCAGACATGGAAACCAAGAGAAAGTGTTCTCAAATTAGCTATGATTGTAGCAAAATTGAGAACATTTAAAAGTGGGAGCCAATTGCTTCCGATACTTGTTAACGAAGCGCCCGCAAGGTGGGCACCGCCTGCCGAACAACGCCTTGGCACCGATGTCCAGTGGGCAATGCCCGCCCACGATGTTTGCCCGCCCTACTCGATTTCCATCGGCTGGAATCTGAAGACCTGGGGATCGTTGGCATCCACGGTGGCCTTGATCCAGCGTACGGTGGGCGAGCCGAAGGTTTCCACGCGGGTGAAGTTTTCCAGCGTCTGGTTCGTGCGCGAGTCTTTCAGCGGCTTGTTGATCTGGAAGGTGTGGGTGTCGCCGTGCACCAGGACCACGGGCTTGGCGAAGTCGATGACCTGTTGTTCCAACAGATCGAGAAAGTCGTTGAAACCCTTGCGGTACTTGCGCTTCGATTCGAAGCGTGGATTGGCCTGTATGATGACCATCACGGCGTGAGCGTTCCGTTCCCTGGCCTGGGCAAAGGATTGCTTCAGCCAAGCGAGGTTTGCCTGGTTGCGCTGCGAGTATTCGCGGTAGGCCTCGGCCCCGGCGCGCAGGTTGTTATGGCCGCCGATGATGTGCAGGCCGACGAACGTCACGCCGCCGAGGGACCAACGCACGTTCTCACGGAACAACTCGTAGCCTTTCTGCTCGCTCTGGCGCTCCAGCTTGATGGTACGCCGGCCAAGCGAGGTATCGCCCTGCGTGAACATTTTTCGCAACATCGTCAGCCGCTCCATGGGGTCGTGCGCGCGCGCGAAAAACGCCCGGTCGCAGTCCAACCAATCGTTGTCACCAAAAATGAAGATGAACGGGTGGCTGAAGGAATTGAAGAGTTCGAGACGCTGCTGGTACAGCTCGTCGCTGCACTCCGACCACCCGCTCTTGAAATCACCGTCGTGAACCACGAACGCAAGATCGGTCTTGTCGATCTGTTCTTTCATGCGCAGGAACTGCGCCTCTTCATAGTCCGAATAGGGCAGATCGCCGATGAGCGCGAAATCGAACGTCTCCGGGGCCACCGACGCCGTTACCGCGCCGCTCGACAATGCGCAGGCGAGCGCGGCGGCACGCAGCCATTTCATCCGCACAGCGGTGTCTTTTGCAAAAAACGAAGGAAACATGCAGCTTAGCGGGGCTTTTTAAAACGTTTTGTGTACTGTATCTCGCGCCTCAAGGCGGTTTTGTCGCACGGCTTCCGACGCACGTGACCCGGCCACCGTGCCCGCGCGGTACCACACTCTACACGTTGAGCCGGCACAGTCAACGGCGGGCGGCTGCGACGCGGGTTTCGGGGTCTTGCGCGTCATGCATGCACCGGCAGGAAATAGAGCCTGTCCGCCAACTGAAAGCCATACTGTAGTTTGTACCGCGATCTTCTTTTGCACGGTCCTCGAATACCATGCCGGATCTATCCTCCGACCTGGGGCACCGGCTGCGCAGCCACATCGACACGCTGGCCGGCACGATCGGCGAGCGCAACCTCATGCGGCCTGATGCCTACTGCGCGGCCGCCGGTTACCTGCGCAACACGTGGCGGGCGATGGGCTACGCAGTAACGGAGCAGGCCTTCCCCAGTGACGGAACGCGCGTCATGAACCTGGAAGTGGTGCGTGACGGTGCGCGGCTGGCGCACGAAATCATCCTGCTCGGAGCGCATTACGATACGGTGCGCGGCTCCCCCGGCGCCGATGACAACGCCAGCGGCGTCGCCGCGCTCCTGGAGATTTCACGGCTCCTCGCCGCCGCCGAACCCGCGCGCACGGTGCGTTTTGTCGCCTTCGCCAACGAGGAACTTCCCTTCTTCATGCGCGACGACATGGGAAGCCTGGTGTACGCACGCGCCGCCCGGGCGCGCGGGGACGATGTCCGCTTGATGATCAGCCTGGAGATGCTGGGCTATTACACCGACGCACCGGACAGCCAGCACTATCCGCCGCCGCTCGCGCCGTTCTATCCCGGCACCGGCAACTTCATCGGGTTCGTGAGCAACTTCCGGTCGCAACGGGAATTGCGCAGGCTGGTGAAGGCATTTCGCACGTCTTCCGATTTTCCGTCCGAGTATCTGTCGACGTTCGAGTCCGTCACCGGCGTCTCGCAGAGCGACCATGCGGCGTTCTGGAAACAGGGCTACCGCGCCGTGATGGTGACGGACACGGCGTTCTACCGTTACCCGTTCTACCACACGGCGCACGACACACCCGAGAAGCTCGATTATCCCCGTTTCGCGCAGGTGACCACGGGACTCGCCAAGGCGGTGCTGATGCTGGCGGACGAACGGCGGTGGTGAATTAATCCGATACCCCATTGCGGTGGATAGGACGCAGATACCGTCTCGGCCATCAAGAGTTTTTCGGAGTCCAGAACGGGCGAACAGGGTAGGCACCGGCGTTTAATGCAAAGACGCCAAGGGCGAAAGACAAGAAGCGCGAGTTGACCTCCCGGTTTCGACACACTCCCCGGTTTGCACGGCGACCCGTCCGAGGCTGTCGTAATTCTCAATAAATTCTTTGCGCCTTCGCGCCTTTGCGTTGACCGCTTTCGTACAGGCAACGCGGGCATCGCCCGCCATTAGCCGCGCTTTCGTTGAACTGCGCCGCCCTACGAGTTGCCGGCCGCGCCGATGCCGGCCTGCCCCGCCAGCTTGCGCACGCAATTGCGGCAAAAGCGTGTGGATTTGCGGTCCGTGTCGCTCAAGGAACTGCTGAAACCCATGACGCAGCGCGGATGGCCGCAATGGCGCAGGCCGAAGGTATGGCCCAGCTCGTGCACCGCCTCCTTCAGCGCACGCGCGCGGAAGACGCCGTCGTCGGCGCCGAAGTGCAGCCGATAGAACGAGATGACCGCCGCCTTGCCCGGCAGATCGGCCAAACCGAACACGAAATTGAGGTTGCCCGCGTACAGGTCGAGACTGGTGACGGCGAGCACACGACTGGTCTTGCGCCGACGCGCCACCTCCAGCAGTTCATTGGCACGGTACTGCCCACGTTGGGTATTGAACGCCGCCTGAGGGACAGGAGACGGTTTAAGGAGGGTGACCCGGTTGAAGAGAGTGCTTAGCGCCCCGGCGAGCGCCTCTAGATCCTGCGGATCGGTACCCTTGAATGGCAGAATGCTTAGCTCCAGATCCATTGCCGGCAATGTTTGTATGAAAGCCGGGCAAAGCGCTCGCCCCGCTTGGCACAGTGCAAGATAACGACAGACCGCCGCTGGGCACAAAGAAATACCGCCATTTGGAACGGCGCTGCACGCGCTGCGTCCCAATCCCTTGGCGCCGCTGGCTTGTTATCACCTCTCATTGAAAGTCTAGCCCGGATATTTCACCGAGGAACGCGGATGATGGGCCAGAGCCGCCCAAGCCCCCCGACAGAACGGCGCAATGGCGGCGGTGCTCAACCAAGATGGCCCGGCTAACCGGCCTGCGCGTAATGCGCCGCGATCACCTCCGCCACGCAGCAGGTCAACCGCTTGGCGGTGGGCAGGTGCAGGAACTCGTTGGGGCCGTGGGCGTTGGAGTGGGGGCCGAGGACGCCGGTGATGAGGAATTGGGCCTGGGGGAACTTGCGGCCCAGCAAACCCATGAACGGAATCGATCCACCCTCGCCCATGGAGACCGCGGGCTTGCCGAAATAGGTGGTGGAAGCACGGTTCAGGGCCTGTTCCAGCCAGGGGCTCGACGCGGGCGCATTCCAGCCGCTCGCGGCCTGCTCCAGCTCGACCCGCACCGTGGCGTTGTAAGGCGGATCTTGTTCGAGCAGCGCCTTGAGGTACCCGCTCGCGGCATCCGCGTCGCAGGTGGGCGGCAGGCGCAGCGAGAGCTTCAGCGCGGTGAACGGGCGCAACACGTTGCCCGCATCGTCCAGGGGCGGCAGCCCCGCCGCGCCCGTCACGGACAGCGCCGGACGCCAGGTGCGGTTCAGGATCAGTTCGGAGAAATCGTGCGCGACCGGCTGGGTTTTGTCCTTGAAAGGAAACTTGTCGTACACCGCGTCCCGCAATACCGCAGCCGCGCGGACGGCCTGTTCGACCCGCTCCCGCGGGATCTCGACGTAAAACGCCTCGGGGATGATCCTGCCGGTGGCTGCGTCCTCCAGCCGGCTCAGCAACTGCCGCGCGATGCGGAAGCTCGACGGCACGATGCCGCTGGCGTCGCCCGAGTGGACGCCGTCGGTGAGCACTTCCACCACCAGGTTGCCGCCCACCAGCCCGCGCAGCGAGGTGGTGCACCACAGTTGCTCATAATTGCCGCAGCCGGAATCGAGGCAGATGACCAGACTGGGCGTGCCGATGCGCGCCTCCAGCGCCTCGATGTAGTGCGGCAGATCATAGCTGCCGCTCTCCTCGCAGCACTCGATGAGCGCCACGCACCGGGCGTGCGGGATCTGCTGGTCCCGGAGCGCGCACACCGCCGCCACCGATGCGAATACCGCGTAACCGTCGTCGGCACCGCCCCGGCCGTACAACCGATCGCCTTCGAGCACCGGGGTCCACGGCCCCAACCCTTCCCGCCAGCCGGTCATCTCCGGCTGCTTGTCCAGATGCCCGTACAGCAACACACAATCCTGCGACGCGCCGGGAATGTCGACGTACAGCAGCGGCGTGCGGCCCGGCAGGCGCACCACCTCCACCGTCATGTCCGGGATGGGCTGGGCACGCACCCACGCCTCGGCCAGGGCCACCGCGACATCCATGTGGCCATGCTCCTGCCACTGGGGGTCGAAGTGCGGGGATTTGTTCGGAATGCGGATGTACTCCATCAACTGCGGCAGGATGGAGTCGTCCCAGAGGGTATCGGTATAGCGGCGTAGTCTGTTCGTGTCCATGGCCGGTGCAAGGGGGTCTTCATGATGTGGCGCCCAGTGTAATGGGCACGGGTCGGCGGTGCAAAGCCGCGACGCGGCGTCCGCCCGCCCAACCATCTATGCTCAACCTCATCGATGGCTCTTCGATCTCCGTTCAATCACATTTTACTTCTGCCCCTCGCG
>JBAYZB010000078.1:0-13447 GCA_041672765.1 Gammaproteobacteria bacterium
AAAGCGATTGGCAACCTTGGCTGAACCTGGTGGAGCCGGTTTTTGTGGAGATTGCGCGTCAGGTCAGCCGACGCGAACGGGTCCTGATCACCTGCCGCAGCGAGGCGCACCGGCGCCACGTCGCCGACCTGCTGCAACAGGCCGGGATTACGCCGGACCAGACCCGCCTGTATGTCGCGCCATCCAATGACACCTGGGTGCGCGACCACGGGCCGATCACGGTGTTGCGCAACGGACACCCGCTGCTGCTGGACTTCGTCTTCAACGGTTGGGGCCAGAAATTCGCTGCGGAACTGGACAACCAGGTCACGCGACACCTCCACGCGGCCGGAGCCTTTGGCGACACGCCCCTGCGGAGCCTGGATCTGGTGCTCGAAGGGGGCAGCATCGAGGTGGATGGGGACGGTACGCTGCTCACCACCAGCCACTGTCTGCTCTCCCCCAAGCGCAATCCGGACCTGAACCGATCCCAGATAGAGACGGAGCTGGGCCGAGAGCTGGGCGTCCGCCGCGTGCTGTGGCTTGAGCATGGCCATCTGGAGGGCGACGACACCGACAGCCATATCGATACGCTCGCGCGGTTTTGTGATCCCGAAACCATCGCCTACGTCTCCTGCGACGACCCCGGCGATGACCATTACCAGGAGCTCAAAGCGATGGAGGCCGAGCTCCGGGCATTCCGTACCGCGCAAGGCCAACCCTACCGCCTGGTACCACTCCCCTGGCCCCGGCCCAAGCACGCCGCCGACGGACGACGCCTGCCGGCGACCTACGCGAATTTCCTGATCATCAATGGCGCCGTGCTGGTTCCCACCTATGACGACCCGGCGGATGAAGAGGCCTTGGCGCGGTTGCACGCCTGTTTTCCTGGGCGCGATGTCATCGGTATTCCCTGCGCGCCGCTGATCTTGCAAAACGGCAGCCTGCATTGCGTTACCATGCAACTGCCGGCGGCCGTGCCCGTCTGACGACGCGGCCGCACCGGAACCCAATATCCCTGTCTAAGCAATACCTGATCGACGACTGGAGCTTGCCGAATTGAAAGAGACGATGCTTACCGTAGGCTTGGTGCAACATGCCTGTAGCGAGGACCGTGCCGCCAATCTCGCGGCGAGCATGTCGGGGATACGCGAGGCGGCGGCGCGCGGCGCGCGCCTCGTACTGCTGCAGGAACTGCATACCGGGGTCTATTTCTGCCAAACGGAGGACGTGGCGCGGTTCGACCAGGCCGAAACCATTCCGGGCCCCTCCACCGAGCAGCTCGGCAAGCTGGCGGCCGAACTTGGCGTGGTGATCGTCGCCTCGCTGTTCGAGCGCCGCGCCGCAGGCCTGTACCACAATACGGCGGTAGTGCTGGAGCGCGACGGGAGCATCGCCGGCAAGTACCGCAAGATGCATATCCCGGACGATCCGGGCTACTATGAAAAGTTTTATTTCACGCCCGGCGATCTCGGGTTCGCCCCTATCGATACCAGTGTCGGGCGCCTGGGCGTCCTGGTGTGCTGGGATCAGTGGTACCCCGAGGCCGCCCGGCTGATGGCGTTGCGAGGCGCCGAGCTCCTCCTTTACCCAACAGCCATCGGCTGGAATCCGGACGACGACGCCGACGAGCAGGCGCGCCAGCGCGAGGCCTGGATCACGATCCAACGCGGCCACGCCATTGCCAACGGCATTCCGGTGCTCGCCTGCAACCGCACCGGTTTCGAGCCCGATCCCTCAGGCCAGACCCCCGGCATCCAGTTCTGGGGGACCAGCTTCGTCGCCGGTCCCCAAGGCGAGATTCTCGCCTCGGCCCCGACGCACGAACCGGCCGTTTCGGTCGCCACGCTGGATATGCGGCGCAGCGAAGAGGTGCGACGCATCTGGCCGTACCTCCGCGACCGTCGCATCGACGCCTACGAGGACCTGCAGAGGCGTTACATCGATTAGCCCGGCATCCACGGGTTTTCGGCGCTGCAGTCAGCCCGTGCGCCGTCCAGGATGATGCGAAGCGGAAAGGCAGCGCGAGGACTGCGCCACTCTTCCCGCCTCGACAGGAGCAAGAACGTCCCGCACGCGGGGACGTCAAATATTTGTTATAGAACGCTATTCCCGGAACCGAACCGGAACCTAGCTTGCGACGACCCGTGTGGTCTGCAAGCCTTTGGGGCCGCGGGTGGCTTCATACTCCACCTTCTGCCCTTCCTTCAACGTCTTGAACCCGTTGCCCTCGATCGTCGAATAGTGAACAAACACGTCCTCGCTTCCATCGCTCGGGGTGATAAAGCCATACCCTTTGGCCTCGTTGAACCACTTCACCGTTCCCGCTTGCATGCAGCTGACCTCTGTTGATTTCCTGATAACCCAGTCGTCCCGACCCTCGGGGATTCCATGCCCAAGACCTTTTGTGGGTCTCGCCATCCTGTGAGCGGCGTTTTGCAATACAATCCCGCCAAACCGCCGCTTGGGCGCCCCGTGTAAATATAGCACCCGGCGCGGTTTGTGTAATAATCACCCGCGATTCGTTTACCTGGTTTCTGGAAATCACCAATGATCCTGATACTTACCCCGAACGTCGACAAAACCAGTTCCGGATTCCGGCAACTGATAGACTATCTGTCCAATCTTTCGAACATCAAGACCCGCTTGCATGAAGAGGTCGGCAGCCAACAAGTCCTAACCGAAATCTATCTGATCGGCAATACCGCCGCGCTGTCCATCGAGGACATGAAGAGCCTGCCCTGCGTCGAGCGCGTGGTGCGCGTCTCCGAGGAGTACCGGGTGCTCGGCCGTCATGCCGACGATACACGCACCACCTCTTTCGAGTACAACGGGGTGACCTTCAGCCAGGACAACCTCAACATCTTTGCCGGCCTGTGCGCGGTGGACACGCCCGAGCACGTCGAACTCATGATGCGCGCCGTGAAGGAGCACGGCCTGGTCTGCACCCGCATGGGTGCATACAAGCCGCGCACCAACCCTTATTCCTTCCAGGGACACGGCAAGGCCTGCCTGCCGTATGTATTCGAACTGGCCGGCAAGTACGGCATCAAGGTCATCGCCATGGAGGTGACCCACGAGTCGCATGTGGAAGAAATCCGCGATGCCTTGCACCGCACGGGCAATCCCACCGGCGTGCTGCTTCAGATCGGCACGCGCAACACCCAGAATTTCGAACTGCTCAAGCATGTCGGCCGGCAACAGGAATTCCCCGTCCTGCTGAAACGCGGGTTCGGCATCACTCTGGAAGAATCGTTGAACGCCGCCGAATACCTCGCGAGCGAGGGCAACCGCAAGGTCATATTCGGGCTGCGCGGGATGAAGTCCAACATGGGCGATCCGCACCGTAACTTCGTCGACTTCGCCCATGTGCCCGTGGTCAAGCGCCTGACGCGCATGCCGGTCTGCATCGACCCGTCCCACTCGGTGGGCTCGCGCGACCGTGCCCCCGACGGTCTCCTCGATGTGATGCACGTTACCGCCCAGGGCGTGATTGCCGGCGCAAACATGATCCTCGTGGACTTCCATCCTGAACCGAGCAAGGCCCTGGTGGACGGTCCCCAGGCATTGCTGCTGAACGAGTTGCCAATCTTCCTCGAAGACGTGCGAATTGCGCGCGAGGCCTACGAGAAACGGGTTGCAGCCGCCAAACGTCATGGCGCTGCAAACGGCACGAACTGACACGTGATGAACAGACACGGAAACGGCACCGACACCTTCCCGCAAAACCCCTCGGGCGCGGATGCTCAGCCCGCTTGGGTCAATGCGTTTTCGGCGTTGCGGCACTTGGACGACCCGGCCTGGCGCAAGACGCTGGCTGCCGCCAAACTGGTGACCCTGCCGCCCGGGGTCACCGTGTTTCGTCACGGCGACCGCTGCCAGAACTATCTGCTCGTGCTGGAAGGCTCAGTTCGTGTCCAGAAAGTCTCCGACAGCGGCCGCGAGATCGTGTTGTATCGGGTCGAGGCCGGCGAAGGCTGCGTGCTGACCACCTCCTGTCTCCTTGCCGGCGAAAGATATCCGGCGGAAGGGATCACGGAGACCGAGGTCCGTGCCGTCGCGCTGCCCTCCGAGCACTTTCAGGAAGGGCTGGCCGGGTCGGCCGGCTTTCGCAACTTCGTCTTCGCCACCTACGGCAAGCGCATCATCGACCTGATCGTGCTCGTCGAAGACGTGGCATTCGGACGTATCGACATTCGCTTGGCGCAGTGTCTTCTCAATCACGCTGACCGTACCCACCCGATCGAGAGCACGCATCATGACATCGCGACCGAACTCGGCACGGCACGCGAGGTGGTAAGCCGTCAGCTCAAGGAGTTCGAGCGCCGCGGCTGGGTCAGGCTGGGCCGTGGCCGGATCGAAATTCTCGATCCCCCAGCCCTGCGCGCCCTCGGCGCCAAAGGCTCCATGTGATTTTGTTACTGAAGTCCCTCGCCCCATGTGCTCTCCTATACTCATCGTGCAGGGCGTTCCCTGCTGTTTGATGGAGAGGCATGCAATGAAGAATGTAGGTGGTATTGATCGCGTGATTCGTGTTCTTGTGGGCTTGGCTTTGACGGGGTTCGCCCTATTCGGTGGACCGGCATGGGCCTGGATTGGCGTGGTACCGTTGGCGACCGGCTTGATCGGTATTTGCCCGGCCTACTCCCTGTTTGGCATCAAAACCTGCCCGACTTCCAAGTAAACCGGGCACTCAATGCGGGGGTAATCGCTCCGGCAACGGCTCCAGGAAAACGAGCGGCCACAAGGCGCCGAAAACAAAAGGGCAGCCCGCGGGCTGCCCTTTTACGTTATGTGCAAACGTTCGATTTCTCAGGGCTGGCCAGGGATCACCGTCGTAAGCCCCAGGCTCAGCCAGTTCTGCATGCCGCCGCGGTAATAAAAAAGCTTCTCGGGCGGATAGCCAAGCTTAAGCAGTCCCTTGATCGCCCGCGGCGACTGGTCGCACCACGGGCCGTTACACCAGAGCAGCAATTCCTTCGCTTCGCTGAAATCCCACTTGTCGGTTTTCATGTCGGCATTGAACCAGCCGAAAACGGCCACCGTCTTCTCAAACCAACGCGTCACCGCCCCCACGTCGCCGCGCTTTCGGGCCCCGAGCTTCTGCAGCACCTCGGCCAGCTCAGCCGAATTCGCATCTTGGGTGAACACGGTAAAGGGAATATTGACGGAGCCGGGAATGGTGCCTTGCTTGAAGAAGGACGGCGTGCGGGCATCGATCAATACGCCCGTACCGTTTCGAAGCTGGCCTTCCATGAAATCGAAGATCTCGGTTTCGCCCACGGTTGTGACCCCTGGCGCCGCCTGCATCGGATGAATGCAGAATGGCGGACATTTCCGGGACGTTTTGGCGAATGCGCCGGTCAGCACGTGCTCTTCGTCCTGAATGCGCTGCACTCTGATGGTCTGGCCTTCATGGATGACGTTGACGTAGGTTCTGGTTTCGGTGAGGTTCACATCGAGGGCCATCGCGGATGAACCCCAACCCAGGAGGGCAGCCGTCACGACGCCCACCGACAAATAGCCCCACGTATTGTTTTTCATGTTATGCCCTCCCCCTTGCGCGTTTTTTTGCCAAATTGCCTAACTACCGGCAAACAGGCTAGTGATCTTGTTTCTGATATCCTCGATCCGGCGGGTCTTCTGGTACTCCGCGTAGACCGCCCGTTTATTGGTATCGCTCAGCTTTTTATAGAAGAGATAGCTGCCGAAAAGCTGTTTGCGCAAGGATTCCTCAAAACCGGCCATATCCAGATCCGGAGGCAGTTCGCCGCTCATCTGCGCGGGCTCTTTGGCCGTGGCCGCGCCTTGCCCCCCTATGCCAGCCGCCGCGACATTACCGGCTTCCGCCTCAAGGGCGTCGAGATAGCCGCTGTCATCGGCCGCCTGCACCGGCGGAATCAGATCGGCGTAGCTGACAACGCCGACGATCAGGAACAGCACCGCGGCAGTCACCTTTTGCACGAATGAAATGCCGATGCGATCACCGACGACTTCAACGCTTCCGGAAAGATTGCAAGATCCGGGTCTTTTTTTTCTCGTCATGTACTCCCCTCCCTCCCGGCAAATCATTGTTCTATGCTGACTCGGGCACACGCCAAGACGACTGTAAGGGGCCCTGTTCCAGAGACCGCGATTGATCAGCAGATCACTGCTAAATCAACGCCGGTTAATGTATCAGCAAGGTTTTGGCAGAACAACTAAAAGGTTCAACTATTCGGACTTCCCGCAGGAGCGGCTATTTTCGATGCAAGCCGTCGATACGCAACCGACGCATATGCCGATACAGGGTCCGCTCGCTGATTCCGAGCACGCGTGCCGCCTGTGCGCGATGCCCATAGCATTTTTCTAGCACTGACAGCAGGAGTTTTCCATCGATTCGGCTGCGCCGCCGGTCGAGCAGCGCCTCGACCCTGCCCGGTAGCTCATCCTGGGCCTCCGGCGAACGTGCACCTTCGAAGACCAGATGTTCCGGACGAATGGGTTCATCGTTCGCGAGAATCGTCGCCCGCTCGATGATGTTGCGCAGCTCGCGCACGTTTCCCGGATAGTCGTAATCCAGCAGCGCCTCGATGACCTCCGGCGCCAGCGGAATCTGCCGATCACCGTCCTCGAAGCGCGCCAGAAAGTGCTCCGCCAGCGCCGGAATATCGTCTTTCCGCTCGCGCAGCGATGGCACATGGACGGGGAAGGCCGAAAGCCGGTAATAGAGGTCCGGGCGGAATCCGCCCCGCTCCACCATGAGCTGAATGTTGCGGTTGGTGGCGACGATGACCCGCACATCCACCTTGATGTAACCCGTGCCGCCGATGCGGCGAATGGTGCCGGTTTCCAGGACGCGCAGCAGTTTTGTCTGCAATGCGAGCGGCAATTCGCACACCTCGTCGATGAACAGCGTGCCGCCCTGGGCCGCTTCGAACAACCCGACCTTACGGGAGTTGGCACCGGTAAAAGCCCCCTTCTCGTAGCCGAACAGTTCGCTCTCGATCAACTGTTCGCCAAGGGCGGCGCAGTCGACCACGACAAACGGCCCATTGGCGCGGTTGGAATAATGGTGCAGATACTGCGCTACGCGCTCCTTTCCAGCCCCGCTCTCCCCCAGCAGGAGCACGGTGGTGGACGTGGGAGCCACGCGCTGCAGCAGGCTGATCATGCGCAGCAGCGGCCGCGAACGCCCGACCAGCACGCCCTCCTCGCCCACCCGCTGGTTGACCGGCACGACGTACTCGCCGACGTACGAGACATTCCCATCGTCATCCAGCAGAGGAACGGCATGGAGCTGCACCAGTTCTTCGCCCCCTTCCTGGTTGAAATGGACGTGCATGACGTGGACCGCGTCCTTGGTAAGGAGCACCGTTTCCAGAGGGCAATGCTCTCCGTTCCGACTACAGGGGGCATCCAGATGGTGGGAGACTTCGTAGCAGTGTCTCCCGATCAATTCGCGCCCGTCCGAACCGTAGCGCCGTTGGTAACTCGCGTTCGCCGCGATGATCCGGTAATTACGGTCGATGACCACGAACGGGTCAGGCAGGATGTTGATGATCTGCTGGCAGGATGGTTTGCCCAAAACGGGAGCCATCGAATCGTCCTTGCCTGCCATGTCTGCCATATTCTGACATGATGTGTCATGTCGTGTCATGACAGGCATGGTGACATGGGGGGCGCCCCGCTGTCAAACGGCGGGGCGCCCCCCGGCTTCTTACTTCAGGCGCTCGATGCCCATGGCCTTGAGGATGTACTTCTCGTACAGGGGTTCGGTAGAGCCCTTCTTCATCTTCTTCATGAAATATTTCTCGAAGGCCACCTTCGCCAGATGCACCCATTTTCCTTTCTTCATCCAGGACACGTTGCGCGGCGGGATCTGGGGCATGGCGACGAAGGCGACCCCCGTGTCGCCCATGTCCGCCAGGCAGATGGCGTTCCAGGTGCCTTTCTCCGTCGGTTCCCGGCCCTCGATGGCGGCTTTGATGTTGTGAGCCGTGGCCGCCACCATGGACTCGATCATGTAGCCGGTCTTCGGGGTACCGGTCGGCACCGGAGTTGTCTCCACCGGCGGGATCGCGATGCACACACCCACGGAGTAGATGTTCTTCCACTTGGGGTTGCGCTGGAACTCATCCACTTTCACAAAGCCGCGCGGATTGACCAGATCGTCACCGGCAGAGGCGAGCGCGTCGACCCCCTTGAACGCGGGAATCATGGCCGAGAACTTGAACGGCAGTTCATGCTCCTTGATGACCTCGCCCTTCTCGTTGTGCTCCGCGACGAACATCTTGCCCGGTTCGACCTTGGTGACCTTGGCGTTGCAGATCCAGTTGATATGGTGCTGGCGCAGTTCGGATTCCAGCATGCCTTTGGAGTCCCCCACGCCGCCCAGGCCCAGATGGCCGATGTAAGGCTCCGAGGTCACGAAGGTCATGGGCACGCGATCGCGGATCTTCCGCCGCCGCAGATCGGTGTCCATGATGAATGCAAACTCGTAGGCGGGGCCGAAGCAGGAAGCGCCCTGCACCGCGCCCACCACGATCGGGCCGGGGTCCTTCACGAACTGCAGCCAATCCTGATAGGCCATCTCGGCATGATCGATCTGGCAAACGGAGTGGGTGTAGCCGCCGTGCGGCCCCAGTCCGGGGACCTCGTCAAACGCAAGTTTCGGCCCGGTGGCGATGACCAGATAGTCGTAATCGATGGCGCGGTCATCGGCCAGAATCACCTGGTTTGCGTCGGGTTTGAGCTCTTTGGCGGCCACCGGGATGAATTCGATGCCCTTCGCCTCCAGGTAAGGCGCCAAGGGAAAGGTAGTGTCCTTACGCGTGCGCCAGCCCACCGCCACCCATGGATTGGAGGGCACGAAATGGAAGGTGTCCGTATTGGAAATGACGGTAACCTTGTGCGCGTTGCCGAGCACTTCCCGGATCTCGTATGCAGCAGGCAGACCGCCGGTGCTAGCACCGATAATGACGACATGAGCCATTTCTGGACTACTCCTCTCTGTAGGAATCGAGAAAAGCGGCGACCGCAGGCGTGGTCGGCCACAGCGGCAGACTTTAGCATGAACCGTGCCAAATATGACCTGAAGTCATTCACGCACTCCAACCCCGGCGGACTCCTTACCCGTTGCCGTTGACGGCACGATCACCAGCCACGGCCGGCAAAGCACCCTTCTTGACCGACCGGCCGGTCGATATGCCAAAGCAATTCGCTATGCTTTTATCATGGGCTCCGACATGGCCGGCAAAACCTCTCCCGTCCCGCCCTTGGCTCCGTCCGTCACCGATGCCTGCGGCCGGATCCTGGAGGCGGCCGCGAAGCTGTTCTCCGAGCAGGGTTATGACGCGGCCTCCATGAACGCCATCGCGGAACGGGCGAACGTCAGCAAGGCCAACATCTATCATCACTTCAGGACCAAGGACGAGCTTTACCTGGCCGTTCTGAAGCGCGCCTGCCGCGAGCACACCCACCTGCTCGACGACATGGTGCGCAACACCGGCAACCCCGCGGAGCGCCTGCGCCACTTCATCGCGGCGCACATGCAGAAGCTGTATGCCCAAAGCTCGGTTACGCGGCTGATTCTGCGTGAACTGCTGGAAAACGGCCCGCGGCGCGGACGCCAGCTTGCCGAGGAGGTCATCGGCGAGAACTTCGCACGCCTGGTGGGCATACTGCGTGAGGGCCAGCTCCGGGGCGAGCTGCGTGCCGATGTCGATCCCGCCGTGGTGGCAACGGTACTGGTCGGCGCGAACGTCTTTTTCTTCCAATCGGCCGACCTGTTGCGCCACCTGCCGGACGCCGGTTTCGCGGCCGACCCCAAGCGCTATACGGAGATGCTCGCGCTCATCCTCCTGCAGGGCGTGCTGCAGGCCCCTGTCGGCAACGACGCAACAAACACCGCAGCAACCGATTCTCAAGGAGGCTCGCCATGATGCGTTATCGCCCCTCCTTGTCCTGGCTTGCGCTTTTCCTTGCCCTGCTGCTGGGCTTTCCGATCCCGTCATCCGAGGTCTTCGGGCAGCCGCCGGGTCCGTCCGGACCGCCGGCGATGCCGGTGGAGGCGGTGGCGGCCAAGACCGGCACCATCAGCACGGACATCACCGCCGTGGGCAGCCTGCGGGCCAGCGAATCGGTGGTGATCCGCCCGGAGATCACCGGCCGCATAGCGGCGATCCACTTCGACGAGGGCCAGGCGATCCAACAGGGCGCCGAACTGATCACCCTCGATCCCGACGAATACCGGGCCCAGCTCGCCGAGAGCATGGCGGCCGTGCGGCTCGACCGCCTGAATTTCGAGCGTTCCCGCGAACTGCTGAAGAAGAAACTGATCAGCCAGCAGCAGTACGACGAGGCCGTGGCACAACTGGCCGCCCCCCAAGCCAAGCAGAACCTGGACCAGGCCCGGCTGTCCAAAACGGAATTGCGCGCCCCCTTCAGCGGCATCCTGGGGCTGCGCCAGGTCAGCCCCGGTGATTATGTGCAGCCCGGGCAGAATATCGTGAACCTGGAGGCGATCGACCCGCTCAAGGCCGATTTCCGCGTCCCCGAAACCTATGCGGCCCATGTGCACGCCGGGAGCAAGGTGCAATTCAGCGTGGACGCCTTCCCGAACCGGACCTTCGAAGGCACGGTCTACGCCATCAGTCCGCGCATCGACGAAACGACCCGCACCCTGCTGCTACGGGCGCGCGTCCCCAACCCCAAGGGCGAACTGCGCCCCGGCATGTTTGCGCGGGTACGCCTGGAACTGGAGCGGCGCGACAATGCCGTGCTGGTCCCCGAGGAGGCGCTGGTGCCCATGGGCGACGACCTGTTCGTGTACCGCATCGTGGACGGCAAGGCCGTCATGACCAAGGTCGCCATCGGCCAGCGGCGCGACGCCATGGTGGAAATCACCCACGGCGTCCGGGCCGGCGAACTGGTGGTGACGGCCGGGCAGATGAAGATCGGCGACGGCGCGCCGGTGATGCTCGTCGGGGCACCCGGCGGCCCGCCGCAGGAGCCGCTGGCGCGGGGAGACTGATCCATGTTCCTGCCGGAGCTCTCCGTCCGCCGGCCGGTGCTCGCCACCGTGGCGAGCCTCATGATCGTGCTGCTGGGGTTCATCTCCTACCAGCGGCTGTCGGTGCGCGAATACCCCAACATCGACACGCCCATCGCATCGGTGCGCACCGTCTACCCGGGCGCCAGCGCCGAGATCATCGAAAGCCAGATCACCCAGGTGCTGGAAGATTCCCTCGCGGGCATCGAGGGCATCCGCACCATCAAGTCCGTGAGCCGCGAGGAGGTCAGCCAGATCACGGTGGAGTTCCTCATCTCCCGCGATCCGGACGACGCCGCCAACGACGTCCGCGACCGCGTGGCCCGCGTGCGCGGCGACCTGCCGCTGGAGGCCGAGGACCCGGTGGTGGCGAAGGTCGAGGCGGACGCCCAGGCGATCATCTGGCTCGCCTTCTACAGCGACCGCCACAACGCCCTGGAGATCACCGATTACGCCGACCGCTACGTCAAGGATCGCCTGCAGACCCTGCCCGGCGTGGCGAGCGTCATCATCGGCGGCGAGCGGCGCTACGCCATGCGCATCTGGCTCGACCGCGACCGGCTCGCCGCCTATCAGCTCACGCCAAAAGATGTCGAAGACGCGCTCACCGCCCAGAACATCGAGGTCCCCTCCGGCCGCATCGAGAGCCGGGAACGGGAATTCACCGTGCTCACCGCCACCGACCTGCGCACGCCGGAGCAGTTCAACCAGATCATCGTCAAGTACGAGGAGGGCTACCCGGTGCGCTTGCGCGACGTGGGGTACGCTGAGATCGGCGCCGAGGACGACCGCAACCTGGTGCGCGTCAACGGCAACCCCGCCGTGGGCATGGGCGTGGTGAAGCAGTCCACCGCTAACACCCTGGAGGTGGCTCAGGCCATCAAAGCGACCCTGCCGCAGATCCAGAGCGCGCTGCCCGAGGGCATGAAGCTTCAGGTGGCCTTCGATTCCTCCCTGTTCATCGAGCGCTCCATCGAGGCGGTGTTCGAGGCCATGGCCGAGGCCATGGCGCTGGTGGTGCTGGTGATCTTCCTGTTCCTGCGCTCCGCCCGCGCCACCCTGATCCCGTTCGTGACCATCCCGGTGTCCCTGGTGGGCGCCTTCATCTTCCTTTACGCCATGGGATTCTCGGTCAACATCCTGACCCTGCTGGGGCTGGTGCTGGCCATCGGCCTGGTGGTGGATGACGCCATCGTCATGCTGGAGAACATCCACCGGCGCATCGAGGGCGGTCTGCCGCCCTTCCGGGCAGCGCTCCTGGGCAGCAAGGAGATCGCCTTCGCCATCGTGGCCATGACCCTCACGCTGGTGGCCGTGTTCATGCCCATCGGCTTCATGACCGGCAACACGGGGCGGCTGTTCACCGAGTTCGCCCTCACGGTGGCCGCCGCGGTGCTGGTCTCGGGTTTCGTCGCGCTCACCCTGACGCCCATGCTGTGCTCGAAGCTGCTGCACCACACCCAGCGGCGCAGCACCTTCTACGCCCTCACCGAGCGCTGGCTCAACGGCATGAACGGCGGCTACCGGAAGCTGCTTGGCTGGACCTTGAACAGACGCTGGATCGTGTTAGGCGCGTTCCTGTTGACGGGCGGCGCGAGCGTGGCGCTGTTCCTGAGCCTGAAATCGGAGCTGGCGCCGCTGGAGGACCGCGGCATCCTGATCGGCGTGCTGGTGGCGCCGGAAGGAGCCACCATGAACTACACCGACCGCTACGCCCGTCAGGTGGAGCAGTTCTATGCCCAGGTGCCCGAGGTGAACAGCTACTTCATGGTGGTGGCGCCGGGCCTGGAGCGGCCCAATCCGGTCACCACCGCCCTTTCTTTCGTGAACCTCAAGCCCTGGGAGGAGCGTACGCGCAAACAGCAGCAGATCGCCGCGGAACTCGCCCCCAAGATGTTCGGCCTGCCCGGCGTGCTGGCCTTCCCCATCAACCCGCCCTCCCTCGGCCAGAGCTTCCGCAACCCGCCGGTGCAGTTCGTGGTTCAGGGCAACTCCTACGCCGAGCTGCAGGAGATGGTGGACAAGCTCATGGCCCGCGCGCGCAGCTACCCCGGCCTCGCCAACGTCGATACCGATCTGCGCCTGAACAAGCCGCAGCTCAGCGTCACCCTCAAGCGCGACAAGGTGGCCGACGTCGGCGCCGAGGTGGACGAGATCGGCCAGACCCTGGAAACCCTCCTGGGCGGCCGCCAGGTCACGCGCTTCAAGCGCGAAGGCGAGCAGTACGACGTGATCGTGCGACTCAAGCCGGAGGACCGCACCAACCCCACGGATCTGACCTCCATCTTCGTGCGCGGCCGGGACGGCGGGCTGATCCAGTTGTCCAACCTGGTGGACATACGCGAAACGGTGGCGCCCAAGGAACTCAACCACTTCAACCGGCTGCGCTCCGCCACCATCTCGGCCAACGTAGCACCGGGCTACAGCCTGAGCGAC
>JBAYZB010000079.1:0-13174 GCA_041672765.1 Gammaproteobacteria bacterium
GGACGCGGCTGCATGCGGTGCTGCTCGCCAAGCTGCGTAGCGCCGGCAAGCTCGATTTCTCCCGCGCGGTGGCCGATTCCGCGTCGGTGCGTGCCGTGCACGGGAAAAAAAACGGGACCGAACCCAACCGATCGCGGTAAGGCGGGCAGCAAACACCACTTCCTCACCGACGCCCAAGGCATTCCACTGAGCGCTATTGTGACCGGGGCCAACCGCCACGATAGCACGCAACTGTGGCCGCTGGTGGAGGGCATCCCGCCGATGGGCGGCAAGCGTGGCGCACCGAAGCGCCGCCCGGCACTGCTGCAGGCGGATCGGGGATATGACTCTGAACCGCACCGCAAGCCCTTGGCCGCGCACGGCGTCGACGCCGAGATCGCCAAGCGGGGCACCGAGCACGGCAGCGGCCTGGGCAAAACCCGCTGGGTGGTGGAACGCACGCTCGCCGCGGCATCAGTTTCGGCGCCTGCGCGTCCGCTATGAGCGGCTAGCCTGCATTCACGAGGCCTTCCTCACGATCGGTTGCGCATTGATCTGCTGGCGGTTTCTCAAAGCGGCATGAAACCCCATTTTGTTAGGCGCTCTAAATAAAATTAAACAACGACAACCCCTGCACCTGCACATAGGTCCGCTGCGCCGCCTGCAGTGCGATCATCTGCTGGTTGAAGCTGCTTATCGCCTTTGCGTAGTCCAGGTCTGCGATGTCGGAGCGCGTGATCTCCAGATCCATCATGTAGGCGTCGTTCACCTCTTCCTGCCCGTCGATGGCGTTGATGCGGCTGCCGATGCGCGCGCGGATCTCCGTTACGTGGGTCAGGGCGGCATCCAGGTCGCCGAGGGTCGTGATATCCGGGGTGTTTGCTTCCAGGCTGCTTGCAAGCGTGTCCAGAATTTCAAACATATTGTTGCCACTACCCGGAATCCTCATGAAGACGTCCGAGCCCGGGTCTCCGTCCGCAATCCGGCGTTCGGGGCCGATCTGCAGCAGGCGTTGGCCTTGATCTCCGTTGTAAACATATTCCTGGTTGACGGCATCGTACTCGAACGGCGTGGCGGCGCTCTGGTAACCGGCGAATATGTGGTTGCCGTTGGTGTCCGTGGTGTTGGCCAAGCCCATCAGGGTGTCCAGCAGCTCGCGCACCTCCAGCGCAATGCCCTTGCGGCTGTCCGGCCCCAACGCGTCGTTGTTCCCCCGCACCGCCAGTTCCCGAGCCCGTTGCAGCACGTTGATCACGCCGACCAGCGTATCCTCCTCCTGAACCAGCGCGGTGCGCGCGATATTGGCGTTCTTCTGATATTGCTTTGTCAGTTCGATCTCCTGATTGATATTCAGGACCTGGACGGAACCGGGCGGGTCGTCGGACGGGGTCAGGATGCGCCGGCCGGTGGTCATCTGCAGCATGGTCTTGTTGAGCCGCGCCTGCTGGTCGAGCATGGCGCTCACACTGGTCTCATGCATCTGGCTGGTCGATACCCGCATGACTATTTACCTCCAGAACGACTGCAACAGAGTCTGGAATAGCTGATGAGAAACGGCAACGACCTGAGCGGCAGCCTGGTATGCCTGTTGGAAACGCAACAGATTGGCCGCTTCCTCGTCCAGGTTGACGCCGGAAAGCTCAGACCGGTCGGCCTCGGCCTGCTGCAAACGCTGCTCCTGCGCCATCCGGTTGATATCGGCTTGGCGCGTCTTGATGCCGACATCCGCCACCATCTGCCCGTACGCGCCCTGGAAATCGGTAGTTCCGCCCACCATGGTCTTGGCCGTCTGGAGGCCAGCCAACAGCAGGGCGTTGCGGTTGTCGTTCACACCGCCGGCGTTGCTTTCGACCGTGAACTTGTCACCTGCCTGGGGCGTGCCCGAAATCTTCACGCGCCAGCCGTTGATATCGATGTTGCCGCCACTTGTGTAGGCGTAGGAGCCCGCGCTGTTGATGGAATAGGTGTTCGCATCGATGAATTCGATCACCACTGTATCGAAGAGGTTCGGATCGCTAGCGTCCAGCACCTCACCCGCCGATATCGTCGCGTTGCCGGAGTTGGCGAAATCCGCGAGGCTGCGAATCGGAGCAGCCGCTGCGATTTCACGGGTATCGTGAATCAGCAGTTCAATCGCCGCCGCGCCCCCCATCGGATCGGCAGGCACCTTGAAGAATTCGCCGCCGAGATTGCCATTCAAGTCCATGCCTTTGGCGTGCTGGGCGTTGAATTCCGTGGCCAAAGTGATAGCGAGCTCTCCCAGATATTTCCGGGCCGGCTCAAGCACCTGCGCGCGGAACTCCATGATGCCGCCAACCGCGCCGCCGCTCATGCTCTTGGTGATGGGAGTACTGACGCCCGAGGCATAACTGTAATAAATCTCCGGCTGTCCCGCGCTGTCGGCGCCGGTATCCAGACTCAAGGTGGCCGCCTGTTTGCCCAGCACCAGCGCCTGGCCCTTGCCGATGAACACGTTCACGCTGCCGTCGTCCTGCCGGGCCGTCCTGACGTCGACGTATTGCGCGAGCTTGCCGATGAGGGCATCGCGCTTATCGAGCAGGTCGTTCGGCGGCGCTCCCCCTGCGGCACCCATGGCCTTCACGATGTCCTCGTTAAGCCCCGCGATGGATCGGGCGATGCTGTTGATGTCGTTGATGGCCAAAAGCAACTGATCGTTCATTCCCTCGGCCATGTCGGTCAGGCGCTGATCCAGGTGGTGGAAGCGATCGACCAGCGATTGCGCCTGGCTCAGCACGACCTGACGCGCGGCATGGGAGGTGGGATCGTTCGCCAGCCCGTGCACGGCGGCGAAAAAGTCTTCGAGAGTCGGGGCCAAACCCGCGTCGGGGTCCGCCAGCAGGTTGTCGATACGGCTGCCCAGGGTGTAATAGGTTTGATACCGGCTATGGGCCGAGGTGCTTGCCCACACTTCCGAGGTAAGGTACTCGTCATACATGCGCTCGATGCCGACGATCTGCACCCCGTTCCCCACGTACCCGCCACCCAGCAGTTGGGGCGGCCGTGCGCCGAGCTCGACGCGCTGACGGCTGTAGCCCGGGGTATCGGCATTGGCGATGTTGTGGCCGATGACGTCCAGCGCCCGCCGGTAGGCCAGCAGCCCGGAAAGGCCCGAGGAAAGCATGTCTGCCATGGATCAGCTCCGGTAACCGGTAAAGTGAGGCCGGCGAACTTGTCGCCGCGCGATT
Organism: Gammaproteobacteria bacterium; assembly: GCA_041672765.1. Taxonomy (GTDB): domain Bacteria; phylum Pseudomonadota; class Gammaproteobacteria; order JBAYZB01; family JBAYZB01; genus JBAYZB01. Next base: position 3,186 of record JBAYZB010000079.1, read on the forward strand.
TCTTCCACCCGATGGTGCAGCACGTCGGCCAGCATATCGGCACCTATCCCGCGTTCTTGAGGCCCGCGGAGTCCGCGTTCAGCACATCGCTGTTCAGGATCATGCTGATCTTTTCCGCATATTTCGGGTCCGTGGCATAGCCCGCCCGCTGCAACTCGTTGACGAACGCCTCCGCATTGCCCGTCTGCCGCAGCGCCTCGCGATAGCGGGGATTGCTGCGCAGGAAATCCGCGTAATCGGTGAAACTCTCCGCGTAGGAGCCATAGGCCCGGAAGCTGGCGCGCTGACGTACGGCGACGCCGTCCTGGTACTCCAGGGTGGACACCATCATCCGCTCCCCGTTCCAGCGGCCGTCCGCCTTGATGTTGAACAGGTTGTGGCTGCTCCGCCCGTCGGGGGCGGTGATCACGTGGCGCCCCCATCCGGTCTCCAGCGCCGCCTGGGCGAGCAGCACCTCCGGCTTCACGCCCAGTTCCCGGCCCACCCGCTCCGCATGGGGCCAGAGCGTCCGGACGAAGTCTTCCCGGGACTCGAAGGTTGGGGACGGCTCGGGTGCGGACTCCGAGGCGCTCGGCAACGGCTCATGGCGGACCGGCAGCGCCCCCGGCTCCAGGCCGCTGGCCGGAACCGCCTTGTCGGCCTCCGAACGGCCTGTCGGCGGCAAACCCTTGCCGCCCAGTTGCCGCTCCAGCATGTCGGCGATGCCCAGCCCGCGCCCCCGGGCGAGGTGGATCGAAAGCTGCTGATCGAACATGTCCTGGTAGAACCGGGTCTGGTCGCTGTCGAACAGCCCGTCGCCCAGACTCGCCTCGCGCATGTTTTTCAGCAGCATGCGCAAGAACATCGCCTCAAACTGCTCAGCAACCTCGCGCAACGCGCTGGACGACTCGCGACGCGCCTCGCGCTTGAGGTCGGTGAGCCCTTGGAAGTCCGTGTAGATGCGTGCGAGACCGGGGTCTTGGATCATGTTCGAGGTTCTCAGATCACGATCAGTTCAGCGCGCAGCGCGCCCGCTTCGCGCAGGGCTTGCAGGATCGCCACCAGATCGCCCGGAGCTGCGCCCACCTCGTTTACCGCGCGCACGATCTCGTCCAGACTCACGCCGGGCTGGAACAGGAACATGCGATCCTTGTCCTCACGCACCTCGATGTCGCTGCGCGGCACCACCACCGTGGCGCCGCCGGCAAGCGGCTCGGGCTGGCTGACCGTAAGCCGCTCCGAGATGGTGACCGTCAGGTTGCCGTGGGCGACGGCCGCAGGCGAGACGCGCACATGGCTGCCGATCACCACCGTGCCGGTGCGGGAGTTGACGATGACCCTGGCGGGTGCGTCGCCGGGCTCCAGTTCCAGGTTTTCCAGCATGGCAATGAAGCCCACCCGTTGCGCGGGATCGAGAGGCGCGCGTACTTGAACCGAAACACCGTCCAGCGACCTGGCCGTCCCCGCCCCCATGGCCGTGTTGATGGCGCTCGCCATACGGTTGGCGGTGGTGAAGTCGGGCGTGTGCAGATTGAGCGTCACTGTATCGCCCTGGGCAAAGGCGCTGGGCACCTCGCGCTCGACCGTGGCGCCGTTGGGAATTCGCCCGGCGCTTGGGATGTTCACGCTGATCTTGGAGCCGTCCGCGCCGCCCACACTCAGGCCGCCCACCACCAGGTTGCCCTGAGCAATGGCGTAAATCTGGCCATCCGCGCCCTTCAACGGGGTCATCAGCAGCGTCCCGCCGCGCAGGCTCTTGGCGTTGCCCAGCGATGATACCGTCACGTCGATGGTCTGGCCCGTCTTGGCGAAGGGCGGCAGCTCGGCGTGCACCGATACCGCCGCCACGTTCTTGAGTTGCGGATTGACGTTCGGCGGCACCGTGATCCCGAATTGGGCGAGCATGTTCTTCAGGCTCTGCACCGTGAACGGCGTCTGGGTGGTCTGATCGCCCGTGCCGTCCAGGCCGACCACCAGACCGTAGCCAACCAGCTGATTGCTGCGCACGCCGGCCACCGCTGCCAGATCCTTGATGCGCTGCGCATGCGCCGTGCCGGTGAACAGGCACAGGCCGAGCAGCCACAGCGCAAGTTTCATCGTTCGTGTCGTCATGGTTCGCCTACCTATCCGGATTGCGATTCGTTACGGCAGATTCCTGTTGTGTGTACCTAGCCTGTCGCCCAGATCAAAACGGCCACAGCGCACTCATGAAAAAGCGCGTCAGCCAGCCCATCGCGTTGGCGCTGGCTAACTCGCCCTTGCCGCTGTAACTGATCCTGGCATCGCCCACCTGCGTGGAGAGCACGGTGTTGTCCGGCCGTATGTCGATCGGGCGCACGATGCCGGAGATCTGGATGTATTCCTCGCCCTGGTTCAACGCGATCCATTTCTCGCCTCGCACCACCAGATTGCCGTTGGGCAGTACCTGCGCCACGGTGACGGTGATGTTGCCGGTCAGCTTGTTGCTCTGGCTGCTGTCCGCTTTCCCGTCGAAATCCCGGGAGCCACTTATCTGCATCTCCAGGTTGTGACTGTTGGCGCTGAAGGGCCTGCCGAACAGGGTCGGGTTGGCGATATCCACGCTGCTGTCCTTGGAGGCGCTGGTGCTCGCCTTCTTGCTGGCGTCCGTCCTTTCCGTCAGCACGATGGTGATCAGGTCGCCCACCCGGCGCGCCTTGACGTCCTCGAACAGCAGCACGGCATTGCCCGACTGGTAGATGGCGCCGTTGTTCTGCTCGATGGGCGTGGGCGGGACCGGATAGGTCGGAGCATACTCCTCGCCGCGCTTCGGCCCGGCGGCGCAGCCCGCGAGCAACAGCGCGCCGCAAAGAGCGGTGACGATTCCGGCGTGCGGGCTAAGGCAACGGCGGTTCATGATCGGCCTCCCATCATTGCTTCGGATCAACCGTAGATTTGCCAAGAGTCTCTTACAGCTTGTTATTCACGTACTGCAGCATCTGGTCGGCCGTGGCGATCGCCTTGGAGTTGATTTCGTAGGCGCGCTGCGTTTCGATCATGCTGACGAGTTCTTCCACGGTGTTGACGTTGGATGTCTCCAGCGATTCCTGCACCAGCGTCCCCAGTCCGTTCTGGCCAGGCGTGCCGACCTGCGGGGCGCCGCTTGCCGCAGACTCCAGGAACAGGTTCTGTCCGATCGGCTGCAGGCCCGCGGGGTTGATGAAATCGGCAAGCTGCAGGTCGCCCACCTGTACCGGCGTCGGATCGCCCGCCTGCACCACGGTCACCACGCCATCGGCGCCGATGGTGACGCTCTGGGCGTTTTCGGGGATCGTGATGCCCGGCTGGATAACATAGCCGGTGGAGGTCACGATCTGGCCTTGCGAATCGCGCTGGAACGTGCCGTCGCGGGTGTAGGCGATGGTCCCGTCCGGCATGAGAACCTGAAAGAAACCACGGCCCTGAATGGCGACATCCAGCGGATTGCCCGTCTGCACGACGTTGCCCTGGGTAAAGATCTTCTCCGTGGCGACCGTGCGCACGCCGGTGCCGAGCATCAAGCCCGAGGGAAACTGCGTGTCCTGGGACGACTGGGCGCCCACCTGCCGCACGTTCTGGTACAGGAGATCCTCGAATACGGCACGGGCGCGTTTGAAGCCGGTCGTGCTGGCGTTGGCCAGGTTGTTGGAGATGTTGCTCATGCGCGTCTGCTGCGCATCGAGGCCGGTCTTGGCAATCCACAGTGCTGGATTCATTCGATCACCCCTTCATCGTGAGTCGTAAGATGGGTATCGCCCACCATTATTCGCTTACCGCCGGCATATCGGTGGGCAGCGCCCACCCTACGGCTAACCTAACTGCATCACGCGTGCCGAAACGGCGTCGTTCTCCTCGGCGGTCTTCATGGTCTTCACCTGCAGCTCGAACTGGCGTGCGAGTTCGATCATGCGCACCATGGCGTCCACCGCGTTGACGTTGCTGGACTCAAGCGCCCCGGATACGAGTTGCACATGCGCCTCCGGAAAGGCGGTAACGCCGTCCTTGAGCCGCAAAAATCCGTCCTGCCCCTTTTCCAGGTCCTGCAACGGCGGATCGACCAGCTTGATGCGATCCACCACCGCCAGAGTCTCGGCGCCTTGCCCGAGGGGACGGATGGAGATGGTGCCGTCAGCACCGATCTCCAGCGTCTCGTAGGGCGGCACCGCAATGGGACCGCCGTTGCCAAGCACCGGATGTCCGGCTCCGGTCACGAGCATCCCGCCGCTCGTCACGCGCAGGTCGCCGGCGCGGGTGTAGGCCTCGGTACCGTCCGGCGCCTGCACCGCGATCCAGCCGCTGCCGTTCACCGCCACGTCCAGATCGCGTCCGGTCGTGATAATCGATCCCGGCGAAAAATCGACCCCCTTGCCCTCGGTCATGGCATAGACACGCCCCGGATACCCGGGACCGTATACCGGGAGGCTGCGAAAGGCCTCCAGATCGGCCCGGAAACCCGTGGTGCTCACGTTGGCGAGGTTGTGCGAGTTGGCCGCCTGCGCCAGCATGGTCTGGCTGGCACCGGTCATCGCGACATAGAGCAAGCGGTCCATATCAGCCCTCTCCCCTCAATGCTTACCGGATGTTGATGATGGCCTGAGTGACGGCGTCTTCCGTGCGGATGGTCTGGGCGTTGGCCTGGTAGTTGCGCTGCGCCACGATCATCTTGATCAGTTCCTGGGTCAGATCCACGTTGGAGTCCTCCAGGGCGCCGCCCTGCACCACACCCAGGTTGGAGGTGCCGGGAGCCCCCACCAGCGGCAGACCGGAAGCGGCCGTCTCGCCCCAAGTGGTGTTGCCCAGAGGCTGCAGGCCCTGCGGATTGGTGAAGTTAGCCAATACCACCTGCCCCATGGCCTTGGACTCGCCGTTGCTATAACGGGCGTACAGAATGCCGGAAGGGTCGATATCGAGGCTGGTCATGCGGCCCGTGGTGTAACCGGTCTGGTTCAACCCGTTGATGGCGAAGGCGCTGCCGGACTGCGTGGTTCCGTTGAACGAGATGTCGAAACTCAGCGGAGCCGCGCCGTTACCCAGCGCATGGTTAACGATCGACATCGTGGCGCCTGTGGAAAGGACGCCACTCGAATCGAACTCCAGCCGATGCGGCGTCGCCGTAGCCTCGTTGCCATCCACCAGGACGTGCACTTCCCACGTGTTGTCGCCAATGGGAGGGGTAGCCGTGGCATCGGCATCCAGTTTCCTGAAATACATGCTCATGATGTGGCCGTTGCCCAGGCTGTCGAATACCGTGAGGGAAGTGGCCCAATTGTACGTGTCGGCAGGCGGCGGGTTGTCCGGATCGACAGTTGCCGGCCAAGGCGTCGACGGCTCGATCTCGTTGGCATTCAGATTCAACGTGGCGAACACGTCGTCGGTGGCGCGGGGCATGATGTTTGAATTGTCGAGCCTGAGGTCGCCGATCTGCCCGGTGATATTTCCGCGTCCATCCGCCAGGTAGCCCGTCAGCCGATAGCCGTCGTTGTTGATGATGTAACCCTCATCGTCTCTCTTGAACATGCCGGCACGCGTGTACACGATGGCGCCGCCGTCGTTCAAACGGAAGAAACCATCGCCGTTGATGGCAATATCCAGTGGGTTGTCAGTGAAGTTGATGTTTCCCCACTTGAACTGCTGCGCCACGTCCGACAGGCGGACGCCGCTGCCGATCGCCAGCGCCGAGGTTCCAAGCGTGCTCGCGGCATAGATGTCGGCGAATTCGCCGCGCGACGCCTTGAAGCCGACGGTGCCGGCGTTCGCCACGTTGTTGCCGATGATGTCGAGATCGGCCCCGGCCGCCCGGATACCGCTCAATGCTGTATTGAATGCCATGGCATTGCTCCTTTATGGGTTATTGTCCAGCCTACATTCGAACCGGCTTACATGATCCGCCACACATCGTTCAGCGCGATTGGATCGAGACCGCGCAGATTCAACATCGTCTCGCCGCCCTCGGGATTCAGCGTCACGCTTTCGACAGGTGCCGCGATCAGCGTCTCCAGCCCTTGGCGACCGCCGTCCACCAGTCCATCGGACTCGATCCGATAAGAGCCGGGCGGCATGGCATTTCCGTCAGCGTCCAAGCCATCCCAGTGGAACTCCGCCGCACCGGCGCCCGGAGTGCCCAACTCCAGGCGACGCACGAAGGCTCCGGACGCGTCGTAGATGTTGATGCCCACACTGGTGGTACCCAGTGGCACATCCACGGCCCCTGAAATGCCCGCACCTTCCGCGAGGGCCCCGACATTACCCGGCACCAGCACCGATTTGCCGATCAGCACGGCAGCGGAAAGCGCCTGACTGGAGCGCAGCGACTCGGCGAGCGAATTGAAGGACGCCTGCAGCCGCTGCAAACTATCCAAGGATGCGAACTGGGTCATCTGGCTCATGAACTCCGCGCTTTCCATCGGGCTCATCGGGTCCTGGTTGTTGATCTGGGTCACCAACAGCCTGAGGAACTCTTCCTGCCCCAGTTCCTTTCTCTCCGACCGTTCCGAATGCCGTGTCACCCCCAAGTCCTGCCAGGTACCGACGTCGTTCACCGCGCTCATGTCCGCCTCTCCCTCAATCCACGCTCATCGCTCTATTGCCCCAGCATCAGCGTCCGCAGCATGAGCTGCTTGGAGGTATTCATCACCTCCACGCTGTTCTGATAGGAGCGCGACGCCGAGATCATGTTGGCCATCTCCTCCACCACGTTCACGTTGGGCAGGTAGATGTAGCCGTTGGCGTCGGCCATGGGATGGTCCGGAGCATATCGCGCCTGGGCGGGTGCCTGGCTTTCCACGATGCCGGCCACCCTCACACTCGCCGCGCTTTCGGTGCCGCGCAGGCTGTTCATGACCGCCGCAAACACCGGATGACGCGCGCGATAGGCTTCTTCGGGACTGCCGCTCACGCTTTCCGCATTTGCCAGATTGCTTGCCGTGGTGTTGAGCCGCACCGACTGGGCGCTCATGGCGGAGCCCGCGACATCAAAGACCTTGAACAGTGACATGCGTTATTCCCCCCGGATCGCGCTCAACAGCGTCTTCAACTTTCCGCCGAGAAACGTGAGACTCGCCTGGTAGTTCACCGCGTTGCGAGCGAATTCGGCCTGCTCTACATGGGTATCTACCGTGTTTCCGTCCAGTGAAGGCTGTTGCGGAACCCGGTACAGCAATGGGCTGGACAGACCGGTCCCGGCCGGCTGGATATGGCCGGCATGGGTCGCCTTCAGCGGGACATGGCCCGATTGGGCCTGCTGCAGGGCCGCCTTGAAATCGATGTCCCGCGCCTTGTAATTGGGCGTATCGGCATTGGCCAGATTGGACGCCAGGACTTCGGCGCGACGGCCGTGTACTGCAAGAGCCTTGGCATGTATCCCCAATGCAGAATCGATGTTGATCGGCATAGCTGATCTCCGGGTCTTTTCGTTCTTGCCGGAGATAAAGCAACGCCCATGCCAATTTATTTTTTACATAAATTTCATAATGTTATATCGTCGCACGGGCCTGCATAGCACGGAGGGGGGCGGCAATAATCCGCCGCCGGCGGAAAGAGCGGGAACTAATCTCAAGGAGGAACAGGAACCAAGGTGAAGGCTTTAGCGCCTAGCAAAAACAATCAAATCAAATAAAAACAGTAAGTTACAAAGATTCCGAAGGGAGCAAGCAACGAGGCGTCAAAAAATCGGCTAAACAGGATTCAGCGGATATCCGCCTTCTTGCGGTACACCACACCCATGGGCTGGCAGCGCACGGTCTCGAACACCTCGGAATAATTGGTCATGGACTCGGAAGCGCCCAGCACCAGATACCCCCGCGGCACGAGGATGGCAGCCATCCGTTCCAGGATGTCGCGCTTGGATGCGGCAGAAAAATAAATCAGCACGTTGCGGCAGAAAATAACGTCGAAGCGGCCCAGGAGGGCATAGCTGTCCAACAGGTTCAGCTCCCGAAACGACACCCGCGCCCGCACCTCCGGGCGCACTTCCCAACGCGGGCCCTTCTGGATGAAAAAGCGCTGCTTGCGCTGCTCCGACAGGCCCCGCGACAGCGCCAGCGCATCATAGCTCGCCTCCCGCGCCTCCTTGAGTACAGCAGGAGAGATATCCGTGGCGATGATCTGCACCCCACCGGGCAAGCTGCCGGGGCGGGTCTGAAGATACTCATCCACCGCCATGCTGATGGAGTAAGGCTCCTGCCCGGTAGAGCAGGCCGCGGACCAGATGCGTACCGGCTGGCCGCGGCGCTGGGCGAACTCAGGGAGAATGGTCTGCTTCAGGATTTCAAAGGGATGATGATCGCGGAACCAATAGGTTTCGTTCGTCGTCATCGCTTCGATGACCCGCTCGCGCAACCCCGGGATGCGCCCGCTGCGCATCTTCTCCAGCAGATCGCCAAGAGAGTGCAGGGAATACTCCCCCAACAAACGGCTAAGGCGGCTTGCCACTAGATAGTGCTTGCTGTCGCCCAGCACGATGCCGCTCGCGTCTTCCAGGAATTCGCGAAACCCTTCGTAGTCCTGCTGACTGATCCCCTTGTTCACGACAGCTACTTGATGGTCTTCTGTTCCGAGCCGTTGACTCGAGAATGACAAAAACAAACGGCGCCGCCCCGCGCGACGCCCGCCGGACACGTTCAACCGGTCCGGCGGGCAATATTACATGGTAGCGGCAAGAACGGACAGGACTGCGGCGAAAAGTTCACACAAAAATGCGATATCAGGTGTGGCAGTCGACGGCCTGTCCCATGCACCGCCACACGAACATCAACCAACCTGCCCCTCGGGCTGTTCGATGTTCAGGTACTCGAGCACGGCTTTGGCCAGATCGTCGGGGTGAAACTTGGCAATGAAGCGGTTTGCCCCCACCTTCTCCACCATTGCGTTGTTGAACACCCCGCTCAGCGAGGTGTGCAGCAACACATGAAGATCCTTGAGCTGCGGGTTTCTCCGGATTTCCGCCGTCAAGGTATAACCATCCATCTCCGGCATCTCGATATCCGAGATAACCATGGAGATCCGATCTTCAATCGGCCCCTCCGCCGCCCATTCGTTAAGCGTGACGAGCGCTTCCCGCCCGTCACGGCACATGGTGCATTCCACGCCGAGTTGCTCCAGGGTGCGCTTGATCTGGTTGCGCGCGACGGCGGAATCGTCCACCACCAGGATGTGGTGCTTCACCTCAGGGCTCACCCCGCCCGTCAGCAGCTCGCTCGACACCTCGGTCGGCATCCGGATGATCTGGTTCAGCACCCGCTCGACGTCAACGATCTCCACCAGTTCGTTGTCCACTTGCGTAACCGCCGTGAGATAGGTTCCCTGGTCCGCGCCTTTCGGAGGCGGCAGCACAGACTCCCAATTGATGTTCACGATGCGGTCCACGCCACTGACCAGAAACCCCTGAACGGCCCGGTTATACTCGGTAACGATCACAAAGCTGTTGGCAATGTCCTCCAAAGGACGCTTGCCGATCGCCATGGCCAGGTCGATCACGGGAATGGTCTTGCCCCGCATATTCGCCACCCCCTTGACCAACGGGCTGGCATTCGGAATGCGCGTAAGCGCAGGACACTGAACCACCTCCCGCACCTTGAAGACATTGATCCCGAACCGTTGCCGGCTGCCGAGCCGGAACATCAATAACTCAAGCCGGTTATGTCCTGCCAGTTTCGTACGCTGGTCAACCCCATCAAGTATGCCCGCCATAAGCCCTTCTCCATTACCACCGGACCGTCATCATTTATCGGCTGGCCCTCCCGATCCTTGAACAGAACGCAGGCACACATCTTGCTTTGTTCTTGAATCAGAGGATTTATGCCGCCCCGCACGCCTGATTAAAACATATTTGCAGGTTGCTGAAACAATGAGATGCACCACTGGTGGCAAAGATGACGAAATTCTGACGCACTGCCAGTGCGAAGAGCGTTTGGCATGGTAAACCGCTTTCCATTCATCCTGCTGATCGTTGTCATGCTCGGACTTACCCCAGGCGTACACGGGGAGGCAGTCCAGAGCGAGGCATCGATCCGCAA
>JBAYZB010000080.1:0-12929 GCA_041672765.1 Gammaproteobacteria bacterium
AAACTCCGGCACTTCCGGTGCGGGGATCTCGATTTCGGGCATGGTTTCGGCCGCTTCGGTCCTGGTGCCCGTGAGCTGCGGGAACGCGATCAGCGCCGCCACCATCAGCAACTGGATCGCCAGGAACGGCACGGCGCCCCAGTAGATGTTCGCGGTCCTGACCTCCCGCGGCGTGACGCTGCGCAGATAGAAGAGCGCGAAGCCGAACGGCGGGTGCATGAAGGAGGTCTGCATGTTCACGCCGAGCAGCACGCCGAACCAGACCAGGTCGATGCCAAGGGTCTGGGCCACCGGCGCGAGCAGCGGCACGATGATGAAGGCGATCTCGAAGAAATCGAGAAAGAACGCCAGCACGAACACCAGGATGTTCACCACGATCAGAAAGCCCAGCTCGCCGCCGGGCAACGAAGTGAACAGGCTTTCCACCCAGAGATCGCCGTTGACGCCGCGGAACACCAGGCTGAACACGGTCGAGCCGATGAGGATGAAGATCACGAAGCTGGTGAGCCTGGCGGTGGTGTCCATCGCCTCCTTCAGCAGCCGGAGATTCAGGCGCCGATTGGCCAGGGCAAGGCTCAGCGCCCCCGCAACGCCCATGGCGCCGCCTTCGGTGGGGGTGGCGATGCCGAGAAAGATGGTGCCGAGCACCAGGAAGATCAGCACCAGGGGCGGCAACAGCGACACCAGCACCTTGCGCACCAGGGCAAGGCCGTGCAGGGTGCGCGCCTCGGGCGGCAGGGCCGGTGCGGCGGCGGGCCGGAACAGCGTCTGGGTCAGCACGTAGACCGCGTAGAGCCCCATCAGCAGCAGGCCCGGCAGCAGGGCGCCGCGATACATGTCGCCCACCGACGCGCCCATCTGGTCCGCCAGCACGATCAGCACGAGGCTGGGCGGGACGATCTGCGCCAGCGTGCCGGAGGCGGCGATCACGCCGGTCGCCAGCCGCTGGTCGTAGCCGTAGCGCAGCATGATGGGCAGCGAGATGAGGCCCATGGCGATTACCGAGGCGGCCACCACGCCGGTGGTGGCGGCGAGCAGCGCGCCGACGAGGATCACCGCATAGGCGAGGCCGCCGCGGATCGGCCCGAACAGTTGGCCGATGGTGTCGAGCAGCTCCTCGGCCATGCCGCTGCGCTCCAGGATCAACCCCATGAAGGTGAAGAACGGGATGGCGAGCAGCGTCTGGTTGGACATGATGCCGAACACGCGCTCGGGCAGCGCCTGCATCAGGCTGAAGTCGAAGTAGCCGAGCTGGATGCCGATCAGCCCGAACAGGATGCCGTTGGCGCCGAGCGCGAAGGTCACCGGATAGCCGAGCAGCAGGAACACCACCAGCACGGCGAACATCAGGGGCGCCATCACCTCCAGCGGCATCAGGCCACCTCGGCGGCGCGTTCCTGCACGAGCGGCCCCTGGCCGCGCAGGAAGGCGATGCGCTTGATGATCTCGGAGACACCCTGCAGGGACAGCAGGGCGAAGCCGGCCGGTATGGCGAGCTTGATGGGCCAGCGCAGCAGGCCGCCGGCGTCGGGCGACATTTCATTGATGCGGATGGACTCCGCCACCATCGGCAGGGAGAGCCACAGGATCAGAAGGCTCATGGGCAGCAGGAACAGCAGGGTGCCGGCGATGTCGATCACGGCGCGGACCCGCGGGGTAAGGCGGCCGTACAGGATGTCGATGCGCACGTGGCCGTCATGACGCAACGTGTAGCCCGCCGCGAGCAGGAAGATCAGCGCGAACATGTACCACTGGATCTCCAGCATCGCGTTGGAACTGACGCCCAGGAGATAGCGGGATACGGCATTGAAGGCGCTGACCAGTGAGGCGGCGAGCACCAGCCAGAGCACGAACCGGCCGATGCCTTCATTCAGTCTGTCGATGGCGCGTGACAGATTCAGGAGCCCGTTCATGTGTGCCTGACCGCGAGGAAGAGAGCGGGAACACGAAAAGCCGAACCGGCGCAGCGAGCACCGCCGGGGAGCGGCAACCTGGGATTTCTCGTTCGGGAGTCTGCTGCCGGCGTCCCGCCTGATGGTGCGGGCCTTATTGCAGTATCAGGCGGAAAAACCGTCATCCTACCAACTGAACAGCACCCAGTTCGGAATGAGCATGTCGGGCTCCAGCTCGGAGCGCCGCGTCTCCAGCTGGCCGTCGCCATCCGTGTCGATCAGGTAATAGGGCGCCCCGCGGCGCGGCGTGATCTTGACCATGTAGAGCTGGCCGCGCACGCGGAACTCTTCCACCCGGTCCTGTTCGCGCTGGATGATGGTGATCTCGGGCTCCAGGACTTCGCCGCTTTCCACGGGCTCCGGGAGCGGCGGCGGTTCCGGGACGGCGGGCGGTTCGTCGGCTGCCATGGCTGCAACGGGCAGCGCCAACGCAAGGGATAGTATGAAGGCTCGCATGAGAATTTCGATTCCGGACTCTAAAGGTCGAGTAGGATTTTCCCTGCTCTTCGGCGGAGGGCTCAAATCCGCGGGATTCGCAATAGTGGGCGATAGCTTCCACTACGTCCTTGGGTTTGTCCAGTACCTGACACAATTCCGGATCGCCGGCATTGATGGTTTCTTCCGCCGCCAAGGGGCGCGAAACTGCGACAGCCGCCCTGGATGTCCGCGCCATCCATCCGTGCGGCACGGGTAAAGTTCTTCATAGATTATTAAGTGATACCATGGACGACCTGACGTGCCGACCGCACATTTGCAATGACTCCCATGCCTGAAACGACCGCCGCAATCTCCGCAACCGCCAAGCCGTTGATCCTGGTGGACGGCTCCTCCTACCTTTATCGGGCCTTTCACGCGCTGCCGCCCCTGACCAACTCCCGCGGCGAGCCCACGGGCGCCATCTACGGCGTGGCCAACATGCTGCGCAGGCTGGTGGCGGACTACGAGCCCGACTACATCGCGGTGGTGTTCGACGCGCGCGGCAAGACCTTTCGCGACGAGCTGTTCGAGCGCTACAAGGCGCACCGCCCGCCCATGCCGGAGGAGCTGTCGCGGCAGGTGGAGCCGCTGCTGGAACTGGTGCGCGCCCTGGGCCTGCCGCTGCTGCAGGTGCCGGGCGTGGAGGCCGACGACGTGATCGGCACGCTGGCGACCCAGGCCCAGGCAGCCGGCCTCCCCACGGTCATCTCCACCGGCGACAAAGACATGGCCCAACTGGTGAACCACCACATCACCCTGGTGAACACCATGACCGGCACCACCCTGGACGCCGCAGGCGTGCGCGAGAAATTCGGCGTGCCCCCTGAGCGCATCGTGGACTATCTCGCCCTCATCGGCGACACCTCCGACAACATCCCCGGCGTGCCCAAGGTCGGCCCCAAGACTGCCGCGAAGTGGCTGAACGAATACGGTTCGCTGGACGCCATCGTGGCCCGCGCGGCGGAGATCAAGGGCAAGGTGGGCGAGAGCCTGCGGGAGCACCTGGATTTGATTCCCCTCTCCAGAACCCTGGCCACCATCCGTTGCGACGTGCCCCTGGAGGTGGGCATCCAGGACCTGCGGCGCCAGGCGCCCGACAACCGGGCGTTGCGCGAGCTGTTCCGGCGGCTGGAATTCAGCAGCTGGCTCGCCCAGCTTCCCGCAGAGGACGGCTCTCAGCCGGCATCCGCGTCGGAAGACGAGCCGCCCGCGCGCGAGCGCACCTATCAGATGGTGCTGACGGAGGCGGAGTTCGAGGAGTGGATGGGCCGCCTGGAGCAGGCGGAACTGTTCGCCTTCGACACCGAGACCACCAGCCTGGACTACATGCGTGCCCGCATCGTGGGCGTGTCGTTTTCCGTGGAGGCGGGGGTGGCCGCTTATGTGCCCCTGGACCACGACTACGTCGGCGCGCCGGCGCAGTTGGATCGCGAGAAGGTGTTGGAGCGGTTGCGTCCGTTGCTGGAGGACCCCGACCGTCCCAAGATCGGCCACAACCTGAAATATGACATGAGCGTGCTGGCGCACCACGGCGTGCGGCTCGCGGGCATCCGCTACGACACCATGCTGGAGTCCTACGTCCTGGACAGCACCGCCACCCGCCACAACATGGACGACCTGGCGCTGAAGTACCTCGGGCACCGTACGATCCGTTACGAGGACGTGGCCGGAAAGGGCGCCAAGCAGATTCCCTTCGCCCAGGTGCCGGTGGAGCAGGCCGCGGAGTACGCGGCGGAGGATGCCGACATCGCCCTGCGCCTGCACCAGACGCTGTGGCCGCGGATCAGCGCCGAGCCGGCCCTGGAGCGGCTGTTCCGCGAGATCGAGATGCCCCTGGTGCCGGTGCTCTCGCGCATGGAGCGCAACGGCGTGCTGGTCGACACCGCCATGCTCCGTCAGCAGAGCGCGGAGCTGACCAGGCGCATGGCCGAGATCGAGCAGGAGGCCTTCCATGTGGCCGGAACCGAGTTCAATCTCAGCTCGCCTAAACAGATCCAGGAGATCCTGTTCGACAAGCTGCGCCTGCCCGTGCTGGAAAAGACGCCCACCGGGCAGCCCTCCACGGCGGAATCGGCCCTGCAGGAGCTGGCGCTGGATTACCCGCTGCCGCGGCTGATCCTGGATTTCCGGGCCTTGAGCAAGCTCAAGTCCACCTATACCGACCGGCTGCCGGAGCAGGTCAACCCCGACACCGGCCGTGTGCATACGTCCTATCACCAGGCGGTGGCGGCCACGGGGCGGCTCTCCTCCTCCGACCCCAACCTGCAGAACATCCCGGTGCGAACCCAGGAGGGACGGCGCATCCGCCAGGCCTTCATCGCGCCGCCGGGCTACCGCATCCTGGCCGCCGACTATTCTCAGATCGAGCTGCGCATCCTGGCCCACCTGTCGAGTGATCCCAGCCTGCTGCGGGCCTTCGCGCAAGGCGAGGACATCCACACGGCCACGGCGGCGGAGGTGTTCGGCGTGCCGCCGCAGGCGGTGACCCCCGATCAGCGCCGCGCCGCCAAGACCATCAACTTCGGGCTCATCTACGGCATGTCGGCCTTCGGCCTGGCGCGCCAACTGAACGTCGACCGGGCCATCGCCCAGCACTACATGGACCGCTACTTCGCCCGCTATCCCGGCGCGAAGGAGTTCATCGAACGCACCCGCACCCTGGCGCGGGAGCGGGGCTACGTGGAGACGGTGTTTGGCCGCCGGCTGTACGTGCCGGAGATCAACGCGCGCAACAATCAGCGCCGCCAGTACGCCGAGCGCACCGCCATCAACGCCCCCATGCAGGGCAGCGCCGCCGATATCATCAAGCGGGCCATGATCCGCGTGGACGAGTGGCTGCAGGCGAGCGGCGCGGATATCAGGATGATCATGCAGGTGCACGACGAACTCGTGTTCGAGGTCGCCGAGCACGCACTGGACGAGGCGCAGGAGCATATCCGGCGCTGCATGGTGGAAGCGGCGCAGCTTTCGGTTCCCCTGGTGGTGGAAATCGGCATTGGCGCCAACTGGGACGAGGCGCATTGATCGCGCTGTTGGCGGCGAGGAAACCTGTCTAACTTTATTTAGTCAGGTAGCTGCGCCAGCAGGCGGTCCTGGGAGCATACGAATAGCCCGGGCTTGCGGCAATCGCGGTCCTGGGCGGGGCGGTTAGTTACTGTTGTACCGGCTTGAGAAGGACGTTCCGCCCGGCCCGCAAATTTTCTTTCACCAAACTGTGAACTTCTGGAACGCATGCTAGTCTTAATCAGTGAGCGCCGTCACTGGCGCTCCCTCGCTCTCCCTCCCTGAGCGGGGTACAGTTACCCGGTATCCCCAAGCCGGGTGAAAGTTTGGCCCCGGTTCTTTCCCCCCTTGAAAACCGGGGCTTTTTTTGGCCGAAGCTGTTTTTTTCCCTTTCTGTTGTGTGAGAAATTTTTGCCTAGCAGCGGGGCTCTTCGTTTTGTGTGGCTTCGCTACGGATTATTTTTGACTGCGGGGTTTCGCCCCCGTATCCAAATCAAGCCTGTGGCGTAAGCCACACAAAATCATCAGAACGATGGTGCGGTAGTACCTGCAGCGTTCGCTACCGACTCAATTATTTTTCGGCCGAATCCCCGTCCGCCACCCCCAGCCACTCATCCAGCACCTTTCGCGCCTCCTCTGCCCCGGTCCGTTTCAGTGCCGAAAACAGTTGCACGCCGGGGCTGCCGTAGCGTTCCTGCAATTCCTTGCGCACCTTGGCCAGCATCGCCATGGCTGGGCCGCGGTTGAGCTTGTCGGCCTTGGTCAGGAGCACGTGAACGGGGATCCGCATCTCCCGGCAGAACTCCAGCATCATCACGTCGTATTCGCTCAGTGGGTGGCGGATGTCCATCACCAGGAACAGGCCGCGCAGGGAGCGGCGGGATTGGAAGTACTGTTGCAGGGTGCGCTGCCAGCGCCGTTTTATGTCTTCCGGGACGCGGGCGAAGCCGTAGCCCGGCAGGTCCACCAGCCGGCGCTCTGTGTCGATCCCGAAGAAATTGAGGGCCTGGGTGCGGCCTGGGGTCTTGCTGGTGCGGGCGAGACCGCGGATGCCGGTGATGGTATTGAGGGCGCTGGATTTGCCTGCGTTGGAACGGCCGGCGAAGGCGACCTCGGCGCCGCTGTCTTCGGGCGACTGGGAGAAATCGTGCGCGCTCAGCAGGTAGCGGGTGTGCTGGTAGATCGACATGGCGGTCTCTCCCTGATAAATGGTGAGGTAAATGTCCTGGGTTTTCCTTGGTTTCGGTTGACCCGGCCCGGGGCTGCTGGTATACAGTTATGCTGCTTTTTTACCACGGTCCCGAGCAATTCGGGTATAGCGTACATGCAAGGGCTTGGTCGGGAGCCGAAAAGTCATCGAAATCGTAACCGGAGTCAATCCCAGATGAACAAAGTGTTTCTTGTAGCTGCAGCCATGGCCGTTCTGGGCACTGCGAGTTCCGCCTATGCAGCGGGCGATGCCGCTGCGGGCCAGGCGAAGGCGGCCGTCTGTGCCGCGTGCCATGGGCCGGACGGTAACAGCTTCAACCCCGAATGGCCGAAACTGGCTGGTCAGCATCCCGACTACATCGTCAAGCAGCTCAAGGACTTCAAGGACGGCACGCGTGAAAACGTCCTGATGAGCCCCATGGCCGCTCCGCTGAGCGAGCAGGACATGGAGGATCTGGCGGCCTTCTTCGCCAGCCAGACACCGCAGTTCGGCGAGGCCGATCCGGAGTTGGTGGCCGCGGGCGAAAGGCTTTATCGCGGCGGCAATCTGGCCACCGGTGTTTCTGCCTGTACCGCTTGCCACGCGCCCAATGGCTCTGGCAACCCGGCCGCCAAGTTCCCGAGTGTGAGCGGGCAGCATGCGACTTATGTGGTCGCGCAGTTGCAGGCCTTCAAGACGGGCGCCCGGGCCAACGATGCCGGCCAGATGATGCGCAACATTGCGGCGAAGATGACCGACGAGGAAATGAAGGCGGTGGCCTCCTACATCCAGGGGCTGCGTTAAAATCGGAAGTCCAATCGCTCAGGCCCGGGACTACCCCGGGCCTGTCCTGTACGACGCGGGAATTTCCCGCAATACCCGCGGCAAGTGGACCGTACCCCGGTCCGGTCTTTTTGAGGTGCGTTAAGCCTTGAACAGCACTGATGTCGATGTCGGCAGCACGCGGCGCCGGCGTACCGTAGGTTCGGTGCTGCTTGAGTTCCTGGGCTCCATGAACCTGGCGATCACACTGCTGGTGGCGATCGCCATCGCCTCGGTGGTCGGCACCGTTCTGCGCCAGAACGAGCCCTATCAGAACTACATCATCAAGGTTGGTCCTTTCTGGTTCGAGGTTTTCAAGACCCTCGGGCTGTACGATGTCTACTCGGCCGGCTGGTTCCTGTTCATCCTGACGTTCCTGGTGGTGTCCACCAGCGTGTGCATCTACCGCCACGCCCCGCAGATGCTGCGCGACATGCGCAGTTTCCGCCTGAACGTCCAGGAGAAATCGCTGCGTGCCTTCCATCATCGGGCGGAGATCGTGTCGGCCCAGCCGGCGCCGGTGGTGGCTGCCGCCGCCGAGCAGTATCTGATGGCCAACGGCTACCGGGTGCGCCGACAGGAGCAGGGCGGTCATGTGATCGTTGCTGCCATGCGCGGCGCCGCTAATCGCCTGGGCTATCTGTTCGCCCACGCGGCCATTGTCATCATCTGCGTCGGCGGGCTGGTGGATGGCAACGTCCCCCTCAAATTCGCCGAGCTTGCCGGCAAGATTCGCGCCGAAACCCGCAACATACCCGTTTCGCAGGTGCCGCCCATCAGCCGGCTCGGTACCGAAAACCGCTCGTTCCGCGGCTCCATCAGCATTCCGGAGGGCAGCACGGCCAATGTGGTGTTCATCGGCCTCCGCGACGGCTATCTCGTGCAGCAACTGCCCTTCTCGGTGGAGGTGAAGGACTTCCGTGTGGACTACTACCCCACCGGCCAGCCCAAGTCCTTCGAGACCGATCTGGTGATTCACGATAAGGAACTCGCCCAGCCGCTGGAGCGGAGGATCGCGGTCAATCATCCCCTGGTCTACAAGGGCTACTCCATCTACCAGTCCAGTTTCGGGGACGGCGGCACCAAGCTTGAGATGCGTGCCTGGCCGCTGAACGGCAGCGGGCAGGCGGCCGTGGAGCTGGACGGGGCGGTGTTCGAAAAATTGTCCGTCCAGACGCCCGCGGGCCCCATGACCCTGGAGTTCACCGATTTTCGCATGTTCAACATCAATCCGGTGGAGGAGAACGGGGAACAGACCCACCGGAACTTCGGCCCCAGTTTCACCTTCAAGCTGCGCAACGCTGCGGGCGAGGCGCTGGAATACGTGAATTACATGACGCCGGTCCTGCAGGAGGGCAGGCTGTTTTACCTGAGCGGCATGCGCGGCAGTCCGGCGGAGCCCTATCGATACATGTACATCCCGGCCGATCCGCAGGGGGGGCTGGAGCGGTTCCTGCGTTTCAATGCCCTCATCCACGATGGCGAAAAGGTGCGGGAGATCGCCGACCGGACGGTTCGCGAAACCATGGCGGATGTCGAGGGGGTGGATGCCGCGATGCAGCAAGGCATCATCGACAGCATGCAACGCCTGGTGGCGCTTTTCGGCCAGGGCGGCTTTGAGGCCATCGTGGAACAGACGGCCGGCCTCCCGGACGATCGCCGCATGGAGGTCACCAGCGCCTATATGAAGGTGCTGCAGAACATCCTGGGCGCGCTGTATATCGAAGTGTTGCGCACCGAGGGGTTGGATGTTGCCGCCGGTGTCAGCGACGCGGACAGCCAATTCTTCGACGACGCGATCAACGCTCTGGGGGCGCTCAAGCTGTACGGCTCACCGTTCTTCCTGCAACTTACCGGGTTTCAGCAGGTGGAAGCCTCCGGATTGCAAATAACCAAGGCGCCGGGTAAGAATGTCGTCTATCTCGGTTTCGCGCTGCTGACCGTTGGCGTGTTTCTCATGTTTTACGTTTCCCACCGGCGCGTGTGGGTGTGGATCACGCCCAAGGACGGAGAGACGGAGTTGCTGCTGGCCGGGACCAGTAACCGTGATCGGCTGACCTTCGAGCGCGACTTCGCCGCCATGCAAACGGCGTTTGCAGCACGGCTCACAGCCACGGTGCCCGGCGCTACGGAAAAAATATCGTAGGATTGCCCCGTTGTCTGGGCCGCTCCGCCCCTCTATTGTATAGGCATGTATGGGCGCGCAGGCTTGCGCCGGGAGTGCCGGGCGCGTGGTCAACCATATGAATCGAGAGGTGATTCCATGTCGGCCACACATGATGTAGTGGTAGCGGGTTTCGAAAAGCGTCCGTTTCTGAAAACGCTCAACTGGTTCGACTGGCTGTGGGCGGCACTGATCCTGGCCGGCGGCGTCTATGCGTACATCCGTTATGCCGCGAACATGGACGTCTACGACGCAGCCATCCTGCTCGGCAGCACGGGCTTCATGATAGCCCTGGGCTGGGGCTGGAAGCCCATCCGCCCGCTGGTTCTCGTGGTCGGGGCGCTCTCCCTGTTCGCCATCGCCCTGTACGGCACGTCCCTCGGCGCGGCGGACACGAACTTCTTCCTGAAATATCTCCTCGCCAGCCAATCGGCCTTCATGTGGATGAGCGCGCTCTACGTGTTGGCGACCGTGGCCTATTTCGGTGCGCTGTTCGCGCGCTCCGAATTTGTCGGCGAGGTGGCCACCGGGCTCACCTGGGCCGCCACGGCCATGGGGCTGGTGGGACTGTTCGTGCGCTGGCGCGAGTCCTATCTGATCAGCCCGGATGTGGGCCACATCCCGGTCAGCAACCTGTATGAAGTGTTCATCCTGTTCGCCATCATCACCGCGTTGCTGTACCTGTTCTATGAAGCGAAGTACAAGACCCGTGCCATGGGCGGCTTCGCGCTGCTGGTGATCAGCGCGGCCGTCGCGTTCCTGCTCTGGTACACCTTTGACCGCGAGGCCCACCATATCCAGCCGCTGGTGCCGGCGCTGCAAAGCTACTGGATGAAGCTCCACGTGCCCACCAATTTCATCGGCTACGGCGGATTCGCGTTGGCGGCAATGGTGGGTGTGGCGTATCTCCTGCGCGACTGGAGGATGCGCGTCGCTCCGGACGGCATGCTCGCCACCCGGTTGCCAGGCCCCGATCTGCTGGACGACCTGATGTACAAGTCCATTGCCTTGGGCTTCGCATTCTTCACCATCGCCACCATCCTCGGTGCACTGTGGGCGGCCGAAGCGTGGGGCGGCTACTGGTCGTGGGACCCCAAGGAAACCTGGGCATTGATCGTCTGGCTCAACTATGCCGCCTGGCTGCACATGCGCTTTACCAAAGGCTGGCGCGGCGTGCCCATGGCCTGGTGGGCGGTGGTGGGCCTGTTCATCACCCTGTTCGCGTTCCTGGGGGTGAACATGTTCCTCTCCGGTCTGCACTCCTACGGTGAACTGTAGGCCGGGCAAGGCGGGTGCGCGTGCGCGCCCGGGCGTTCGATCAACCGATTGGTGGTAGGGAGGCTTGCGTGAGAAAAATCCTGGTGTTTCTGCTCGCCATGGTGGCGATGTCCTTGGCGTTCGGTGCACAGAACAAGCGCTTTGATGAAGGCATTGAGTATCAACTCATCAATCCGCCGCAGCCGACGACCAACCCGGCCAAGGTGGAGGTGGTGGAGCTGTTCTGGTACGGGTGTCCGCACTGCTTCGTGTTCGAACCCCATCTGAACGCTTGGCTCGAGCGCAAGCCCGCCAACGTCGAATTCATCCGTATTCCGGCGACGTTGAATCCCGGCTGGGCCATCCATGCCCGTGCCTACTATACGGCGGAAGTCCTGGGCGTGCTGGACAAGATCCATGAGCCGCTGTTCCACGCCATGCATGTGCAGAAGCGCAGATTGAACAATGAGGCGGAGTTGGCGGCGTTTTTCGCGGCCCAAGGCGTGTCGGAGGAAGATTTCCGCAAGACCTTCAACTCGTTCGCTGTGGAAACCAAGCTGCGGCGTGCTGCCGGCCTCGTGCAGCGCTACGGAGTCAGCGGCGTCCCTGCGGTCGTCATCAACGGCAAGTATCGTACCGACGGCTCGCTGGCCGGCAGCTATGAAAATCTGCTGCAGGTCATGGATTACCTGATCCAGAAAGAGAGCGCCCAAGTCACACAGGACAAGCGGTAACCGGCCTCGCCGATACAGTGCGGATTTGTGCGTGGGATCACACTAGCGGAACGGTACGGCACGCTATCTTGTTGCCGGGCGGCAGGCGGGACGCCGGGTTCTTGATGGGAATCGCCTGTCCTGCGACTGTCAGCGGTTGATCCGAAGCGGTACAGGCCCCACATTTGTTGCAACTGCGGATTTGCACGATGTGCTTTCCCGGTCTGCAGAGTACCTCAAAGGCCGGACGGGCCGGATTGGTCGGCCGTCACACCCGGTAAAGAGGCTGAAGATGATTTTGCGATGGGGCACGGCATGAGTCCTCCAAGATGACGACCATGAACGCACAGCCTGCCTTCGAAGAGTCAGGTGCCAGCCTGTCATTGGTTTCCCGCCCGGCGACAGGCCGGCGGGTACGCCTGCTGAGCTACAACATTCAGGCCGGGATTCCGTCGAGCACCTTCTATCACTACGTTACCCATAGCTGGAAACACGTACTGCCGCACGCGGAGCTCTTCGACAACCTCGACCGCATCGCTCAACTCATCAGTGGCTATGACATCGTGGGGCTGCAGGAGGTGGACGGCGGCAGCCTGCGTAGCGGGTTCATCAACCAGGCCCTGTATCTCGCGAACAAGGCCCAGTTCCCCCACTGCTACGATCAGACCAACCGCAAGCTGGGCAAGATCGCCCAGCACAGCAACGGCCTGCTGTCCAAGTTCCGGCCGACGGAGCTCATCGAGCACAAGCTGCCAGGGCTGATCCCGGGCCGCGGCGCGCTGTTGGTGCGCTTCGGCAGTGCGGACCATCCCCTGGTCCTGGTGATCGCGCACCTTGCCCTCAGCCGCCGCGCCCGTCTGCGGCAGCTCGCCTATTTGAGCGAACTCGTCAACGAGTACGAACACGTGATCGTGATGGGTGACCTGAACTGCCCGTCGGGCAGCAAGGAGATCCATAGCCTGTTGGATAGAACCCAGCTACTGGCACCGGCCCATGGCCTGCACACCTTTCCCAGTTGGCGTCCGGTCCGCAATATCGACCATATCCTCGTCACTCCTTCGCTGAAGGTCGAGGACATGCATGTGCTCCATTGTCCTTGCTCGGACCACCTGCCCATCGCGATGGAGATCATCATCCCCGATACCGTGCGTCTGGAGGGCTGAGTTCCCGCCCCGCCGCCCCCCTTTTCCGCTCGCACCGCTTTCATGCCATCGTCGCCGTTCCGCCAGCGGTTTTCGATTTGACTTCCTATGGCGGACTAAGCACGATACAACCCGTTTTTTGCTGACCATTGTGCCCATGAGTCCCGATCGGCATCGACAGGATGTGGCCGCGTTGGCGCTGATGCCTCC
>JBAYZB010000081.1:0-12547 GCA_041672765.1 Gammaproteobacteria bacterium
GCCCTACTTCGCCGATGGGAATGTCCAGCTCCCGGCCGTTGCGCACCACCCGGGCGGTCTTGGGCTGCAGGCCGATGAGGCGCTTCACCGCCTCCGAGGTCTTGCCGCGGGCGCGCATCTCCATGGCCGAGCCGAAATTCACCAGGGCGATGATGACGGCCGCCGCCTCGAAATAGGCGTGCTGCGCCAGGGTGGGCACCGCGTCGGGGAACAGCACCACCACCATGGAGTAGGCCCAGGCGGCGCCGGTGCCCAGGGCGATCAGGGTGTCCATGTTGGCGTTGTGCACCAGGAAGGCCTTGAGCGCGCCGCGGAAGAAATGGCCGCCGGAGTAGATCAGCACGAACAGGGTGGCGAGCCCGACCGCGAACCAGAACATGCGCCCGCCCGACGTCATCATGTCGGGAAACACGTGAAACACCATGTCGCCCAGCATGAGCGGCAACCCCACCGCGCCCGCCACCGCCGCCTGGCGCAGCAGCTTGCGGTAATGGGCCTGCTCCAGGGCCTCCCGCTCCGCCGCCTCGTCCTCGGTGCCGCGCAGTTCCGCCGCGTCGTAGCCGGCCTTCTTCACCGCCTCCACCAGGATGGCGGCGGGCACCGGCCCCACCACCTGCGCCGTGTGCTCGGCGAAGTTCACCGTCGCCTCGTGCACGCCGGGGACATTGCGCAACGCGTCTTCCACGGCGGCCACACAGCCTGCGCAACTCATGCCGGAGATGGACAGACGCCGGACAGCGGTATCGCTCATGGTCTTACCCGTTTGGCAAACACAATGAAAACTTGAAACGGAAGGAGCGGCCGGGACCATGCCCGCGCCACCGGGTAAGTCTAACCTAATTCAGAAATTGCTGATATGGCGGCGGATCCCTTTATCCGAGCGCGGACAAGATTTTCATCGTGGGCAATCCCGGTCTTTGTCGGACGCGGAAACCGGGCCGGGCCGGAGACGGCGGCAACGACATTCCTGCCAGAAACGGGAACAGTCTTGCCGCCGACACCATTCACCGCCGCTCGACAAGCCCGGCAGGCCCCTCAGTGCTCGCCCTTGGTCTTGCGGATACCGGCCAGCCGGTTGCCTTGTTTCTGCGGCCCGCCCTTGGGGAAGATCTCGTGCAGGTAATGGTTGTTGCCCTTCTCGGGCCCCCACACCGCACGGAAGTGCTTGATCATCTCCCGCACCTGCGCCTGGACCCCATGCTCGTAGTAGTAGTTGCGGATGAACCAGATGACTTGCCAATGCTCGTCGGTCAACTCCAGGCCCTCCTCCTTGGCCAGGACACGGGCGAAATCCTCGGACCATTCGTCCATGTCCTGTATGTAACCTTCCTGATCGGTCAGGATCTCCTGGCCGTTGACCTGAAGAACCCTGGTGTAAGGAGCATACGGATTGGTTCTCATCTTTCCTCCTGTCGCAGCCCACTTTGTGCGGCACCGTGTGCCGTCATGCCATTTCGCGGTCAACCGTAATGTAACTACAGTTGTCGCCAAAAACCTACCTCCATAGTTGGTTATATCGAAAGCCTGATACTCCCCCTCCCATATGGGATGTAAAAGGCGTCCGCGGGATTGAAGCAGTTCGACTTCGCAACGAGGTCAAGGCGCTCCGGCGTCTTGCACTGCCCTGGCCATGACATGCATTGCCCGCGCTCCCCGTTGCACCAGAGCGCCGTAAACCTGAACCAGGCCCGCGCCCGCCGCCAGGCGTTCGTGGATATCTTCCGCCGTAGTGACGCCGCCGACAGCGATGAGGCACGCCCGACCCTCAAGAACTTGCGCCACCTGCCGCGTCCATTGATTGCGCAGACGTTGCAGGCTCTGGGGCGGAATATGCGCGGTCTGCCGCGTCTGGCCGGTTGCGGCGATCAGCGCCTCGAACCGGAGCTCCCGCACCAGCCCTACCGCCGCCGGAAGCGTGGGCCCGGCGAGATCCAGCGCCACCTTCACCGCCAGAGGCACCCGTCGGCCAGATCGTGCTGCAAGCAAGGCTTGTTCTTCTTTGAGTTGGCACAACAGGCCGCGGAGCAGGTGTTTGTTCCGCTCTTCGTGCAGCACGCGCATGTGCGCTGAACTCAGATTGACCACGATGTAGTCGGCGCTGTTCCATACGGCCCGCAGACCGGCACGGAGATCATCCGCCGCCTTATCGGGCGGCGTGCAGGTATTCACGCCGATGCTGATGCCGAGACAACTGGCGATGCGCGGCGGCATGGAATCGTCGCCTGGGCGGGTCCTGTGCAGATTGGCGAGCAGAACCGGAATGCCGGGATTGTTGCCCGGTTCGGGCAAGGGGGTGACCGTGCCTGCCTCGATGCAGCCGAAGCCCAGCCCATCGAGGAGCGGGATCAGGCTGCCGTCCTTGTCGAACCCGGCCGCCAATCCCACCGGATTGGCAGGCGCAAGCCCCATGGACGGGATAAATAATCCTGCCGCAGTGTCTGCCCGGCGCCGCGCCCAGAGCCTCAGCAGGGGGGAATGCAGACGCAGTACGGCGATGGCAAACCGGCGCGCGGCCTTTTCATCCCTGCGCCGCAGCCGCGCCGCGATGGCCTCGTACATTGTCTTCAGCCGTAGCGGGCGGCAAAGTGCTGCATGAAATCCGCCAGGGCCGCCACGCCCTCCTCCGGCATCGCGTTGTAGAGACTGGCCCGGATGCCGCCGACCGCGCTGTGGCCCTTGAGATTGAGCAGCCCCTCCTCCTCCGCCTGGCGCAGGAACTCGGCCTCAAGCCTGCCTTCGGCCACGGTGAAACACACGTTCACGCGCGACCGGTCCGCGCGCGCCACCGGGCAGCGATAGAACCCGCCGCTGCGGTCGATCGCGTCATAGAGCCGGGCGCTCTTGCGCCGGTTGATGCGTGCCATCGCGGTCAGGCCGCCCTGGCGCTTGAGCCAGTCGAACACCAGGCCGGCCACATAGACGGCGAAGATCGGCGGCGTGTTGTACATGGAATCGCTGGCGGCTTGAACGCTGTAGTTCAAGACACTCGGGGCGGCGCACTGTCTGCGGTCGAGCAGGTCCGCGCGCACGATGACGATGGCAAGTCCGGCAGTCCCGATGTTCTTCTGCGCAGCGGCGTAGATCAGCCCATAGCGGCTCACATCGATCGGACCCGCCAAAAAGTTCGAGCTCATGTCGGCCACGAGCGGCACGCCGCCCGTATCGGGCGTCCAGTGGTACTCCAGGCCGTTGGCCGTTTCGTTGGTGGTGATATGGCAGTACGCCGCATCCGCGCTCAGCCGCCACTCGTCTTGCATTGGCACGCGCGTAAAACCCTCGGCCGCGCCGCTTGCCGCCACGCGCGCATCGCAGTAGCGCCCGGCCTCGCGCACCGCCTTCCGCGCCCAGTGGCCGGTCTCGATGTAATCGGCCTTGTCGAGCGGTCCCGCGAGATTGAGCGGCACAGCGGCGAACTGCGCGCTCGCCCCGCCGTGCATGAACAGGATGCGGTAGTGCGGCGGAACGCCGAGCAGCTCGCCCAGATCCCGTTGCGCCGCGGCCGCGATCTCCCGGAACCCCCGGCCCGTGAACGGCAGCTCCAGTACCGACATGCCGCCCCTTTGCCCGTCCGGCAGTTCCGCGCGCACCCGCTGCACGACCTCGGGCGGCAGCATCGCGGGCCCGGCCGCGAAGTTGAAGGTCCGCATTGCACGCGAATTCGTTTCGCTACCGCAGAATGAACGCGCCATGGGAACCAGCGGCCATCATGACCAGCAAGGGGATGGAGAGCATGGTGTTGGCACGTGAGGAAAGAAAGGTGATGCGCGCGGCATGCGTCCGCTCTTCCGCCGTCGCCGCCACGAAACCCAACGTCTTCTTCTGGTTAGGCCACAACACCAGCCACACATTGAGCATCATGAAGGTGCCGATCCACGCGCCCGCCCCGATCAAGGCGTCGTAGCCCTGCAGCATGAACGCCGACGCCAGCCGGTCCTGACGCCACAGCATCAGCGCCCCGGCCAGCCACGTCACGATGGACGCGTACCGGAATATCGCATGTTCGCGCCGCGCGCGCGCCTCCAGGTCGAGGCTTGCGGTTGCAGGACCATCAGCCAGCGCCAGCGGAACGAACACTGGGCGCAGGATAACGTTCACGTAGTTGTGGCCCAGCCAGATGATCGCGGCGATGAAGTGGGTCCAGCGCAGTAACAGATCTGCAAGTGCGAGGTCCATAGGCTGCTTGCTCCAAATGTGTGCGCTTACTTAACGGCGAATCTTCCTATCGTTCCCCCTCTGTTCCTTGGATGGTGCAGCCACGCCACGGTTGGTTTTTGATTGCGGGGCGGATACCCGCATCCAAACAGACCGCGGCGAAGCCACTCCATACACAGCCTCGCATCACCCCCCTGCAAACACCCGCAACGCCGCCAACAACACCACCGTAATCAAAACCCCCGACACCACAGTGCCGACAACGGAATCGAGCGGATTCTTCACGGCATCGCCCCGCTATCCATCTTCGGCCACACCGTACGTGCCTGCCGCTGCACCAGCGGCCTGTCCGCTTCGCCTGTGCGCAGCACCCCTTCGGCAGCCGCTATCGCCTGCCCGATGAGACCATGGTGCGGCGAGCGGGCGCAGGCCGGGTCCGGGTTGCTGGCGTCGCCCGTAAGCAGAAAGGCCTGGCAGCGGCAGCCGCCAAAGTCGCGTTCCTTTTCGGGACACGTGCGGCACGGCTCCTTCATCCAGGCGTCGCCGCGAAAGAGGTTGAAGGCGGGGGATTCCTTCCAGATCCATTCGAGGCTGCGCTCGCGCACCGAGACGAAATCGAGACCGGGAATACTGCGCGCCTCCTGGCAGGGGAGCGCCACGCCGTCGGGGGCGATGGTGAGATGGATCGCGCCCCAGCCGTTCATGCAGGCCTTCGGCCGCCCTTCGTAATAGTCGGGGATCACGAAGAAGATCTTCATGCGGTTGCCGAGCCGGGCGCGCGCCGCCCGCACCGCCGCCTCCGCGCGCTGGATCTGTTCGCGGCTCGG
Source organism: Gammaproteobacteria bacterium (assembly GCA_041672765.1). Taxonomy (GTDB): domain Bacteria; phylum Pseudomonadota; class Gammaproteobacteria; order JBAYZB01; family JBAYZB01; genus JBAYZB01. Next base: position 4,980 of record JBAYZB010000081.1, read on the forward strand.
CATCAACTGCGCGCGGTTGAGCAGCGCCCAGTTGTAGTACTGGATGTTTGCCAGTTCCACGTACTCCACACCGATCTCTTCTCCCATTTGCAGGATCGCATCGACCTGCTCGATGTTCTGACGGCACACCGGCACGTTCAGCACCATGGGAAAGCCCAGCGCCTTCATCTCGCGGGCGATCTCGCGTTTCAGCCGATAAGCCGTCGCGCCCACCAGCGCGTCGTTGACGGCCGCGTCGCTGGACTGGATGCTGAGCTGGATGTGGTCGAGCCCCGCTTCCTTGAGCGCAGCGAGCCGCGCGCGGTTGAGTCCGACGCCGGAAGTGATCAGGTTGGTGTAGTAGCCGAGCCCATGCGCCGCCGCCACCAGCTCTTCCAGATCGTCGCGCAACGCCGGTTCGCCGCCCGAGAAGCCCAGTTGCAGCGCCCCGAGCGCACGGCCTTCCCGCAGTACGCGCTTCCACTCCTCGGTCGTCAGTTCGTTGTGGTAGCGCGCGAAGTCGAGCGGGTTGTTGCACCACGGACACTTCAACGGGCAACGATAGGTCAACTCCAGCAACAGCCACAGCGGCCGCCCCTGGCCGTCAAGCCTTAACGCGGATCCATCCGTTGTCATGCGACACCTCCAGGAATCTGTGCACACTGGCCGCGAGGTCCACGCCGGGGAACTGCCGCTCGAGGTCCGCGATAATCTGCGTCACCGATCGCTCGCCCGTGCAACGCTTCAGTATCTCCGCAGCGCTCTCGTTGAGCTTCACGACGCCCTCGGGGTACAGCAGGACATGGGCGCCCTGCGATTCTTCCCAACGGAAACGGAACGCGGGGGCGATCTCGACGCAATCACTCGCTTGCAGCTTCGAATGCGCGGTCATGCTCCTTGCCCTTCATGTGTTGTCATGGGGACGGGAGAGGGGCAGATGCATCTGCCCCTCTCCATCGTCTACTCCTCGCACTACCGCACATAGACGTATGCGGTCACCTCAAAGCCCAAACGCAGGTCGCAATATGCCGGTTCCATCCATTGCATCACCAGATCCTCCTCTTACCTTGTAGTGGGGTGTTCGGGAACTCCTCGCAAAACCCGCGGACGAATTCCCGCACATGTTTCAGCAAACCTCGTGCCCACGCATGCAACCCTAGGGACGGAATCCCGAACCGGCTGACAATCAACAGGCTGGCAAATTTTTTAGAAAAAGACCAATTACAACACAAGCTTACTGATGCGGGGCGTGGTTGCAGGCAACCACGGCGGTGGCTGTAAAGAACCAGTCAGACTGAAGAACTGGCGTGCAGCCGACCTTGCGGGATGGTCCATCCGTCGAGAGCCGCGGCTAGAATAGCGGTGATGGTGCTGCCTCGCATCGAACCCATTCCCCAGAGATCGGAGCCTTGAAATCCCGCGACCTGATTGCCTTCCTGACCGCACTTGGCATCACCGCCCTGCTGGTGCTCGGGTCGATCTATTTCATTGACGAGATCTGGCCGCACCTGCCGCCGGCGGCCTCGGTGCTGATCTTTATTCTGCTCGCCGTGATCGTCATCGGCTATCCGATCTACATGCTGGGCCAGTGGTCGAACCGGTATCTGGAGCGCGTGCAGAAGCGGTCCGCCAAAGGACCGCCCAAGGACGACGACCAGGGATCCGGGCAGGGGCGTTAGCGCGGCCTGACTGACATGGGGATCGAATAGCGGAGAGTCGCTTCGAGGGCTGCGCGCGGCGGGACGGCTGCCGCGCCGCTATTGCAGATCCTTCACCAGGGTCGTCCGGTAGTATTCGCGGTAATTCTGGTACTGGGCATCATCCGCACGCACAAACCCATACGGCGGGGGCTGTTTGATCACCGCCGCGCTCGCCTTCAGGATCTTTGCGCCCTCCGGGTCATCCGCCATCCCGACAAAGGCATCGCGCACGGCCCGCACCACCTCCGCCGGAACCCGCGGGTGGGCCGAGATCGGCAGGTTGAAATAATCCTCGGACGTCCACAGCACCCGATAGTCCAGCCCTTCGCGCTGCGCATAGTTACGCATCACCTTGGAGTTCACTCCAGCGGCTATTACCCGCTCGGCCTTCAACTGGCCCATGATGCCCTCCTGGTTGCCCGAGAACACGGGCTGGACCGTCACGCCGGCCTTGAGCAAGGCATTCATCGGCACCGCGTAGCCCACGAAGGCGACAGGGGACGGAAAGCCGACTTCCCTGCCGTCGAGATCCCGCAGCGAACGGATCGGCGAGCGGTCGAGCACGACGATCTGGCCCTGAATGGCCTCCTCGATGGGCCGCGCAAACACTCGGTACCCGGCCGGCGCGTTGGCAGGCGTGAAGATGGTGTTGGAGTAGATGAAATCGAACACCCCGGCGCCGATCATCGCGGAGGTTTCCGGCGCGTTATTGCCCATGGCCAATTCCAGCCGCACGCCGCTACGGGCACTGACGTACTCCAATATCGGATTCCAGTACTCGGCGGTCAGACTCAGGCTGCGCTGGTTCAGAACCCCGAACGTGTAGTTCTTCGGGTCCGCCCGGCCAACCGGGGAATAAAAGGACAGAAGAACGAGCGACAGCGCCAGGATCGCCAATATGCGTTTCATGGTCTGCTCCAATGCCATGGCCGGTGCGCTCGGTATCTGAACCTCTTCCGGCGCATCACGAGCCGTCCCTTTTCCAAGTTTCACGATCATTCGAAGGCGCGGGGAGACGGACGATGAGCATCGTGCCGAAGTTCCCGGTAACGACATCCCGCCGTCGGATTCGCCGAAGGCGAAAACCGGCCCGAGGATTTCATGCGGAGAATGACGGCCATGTCATGCACGAGATCGGCGATCGCCGTTTCCCTGATTTCAAGACAATTGAATTTTGCCGGAACGGCGCGCCCGTCATCCGCCACAACAGAGAAAATCCTTTCCGTCCAGCGGCACGTCCGTTTCTCATCGCCCTGCGCCGGATGCAGCCCGCCTTTCGTCAATCGTGGTTTTGTACCATCGCCCCCGTCGGGCGGTCAATCACCGCACCGCACGGCGGCTGACCGTTGCGATGCGGGAGCGCTTGGCGTAGTCTGCTTCGACCCAGGGATGGCGTCGCCGATCCACGATGAAAACGAGTTGTCAGCCCTGCATATCACAATAATCACGAAGGGAGGGATCCATGTCCGGCACGCAGTACGACATCGTTTTCAATGGAGAGATCCTCGATGGCCTCGATCCGGACGATGTAAAGGCGCGCTTTGCCGCCGCATTCAATCTCGGCACCGAAGCAATCGAGCGGCTGTTCTCGCATCCACGGGTGGTGCTGAAGAAGAATCTCACCGATGCCGATGCAAACCGTTTTCAGGCCTACCTGACCGATATCGGCATCAAGACCACGCTGCGGCCGGCCGCAGCGCAAGCGCCCGAAACCGCCGCCGCTTCGCCCGCCGCGGCACGGACCACGCCGGCGGAACCGGCCCACCTGCCCGTCCGGGACGCCCTGGAAACAGCCGACAGCGCGACTCCGCCCGGGACCTCCGTCGCAAGCGCGCCATCCCATGCCGCCGAGAAGCCACGGACGATCGACTTCGAGTTCACCGGCAACGGGTTCGAGTACTTCAAGATCTGGATCGTCAACATCCTGCTGACCATCGTTACGCTCGGCATCTATTCGGCCTGGGCCAAGGTCCGCACCAATCGCTACTTTTACGGCAATACCCGGCTCGACGGCAGCAGTTTCGAGTACCTGGCGAACCCGGTCTCCATCCTGAAGGGCCGACTGATCGCAGTCGCCTTCTTCATCGTGCTCAATGTAGTGGGCAGCCTGTCGCCGATTTTGGGCTTTGTGTTCTCCCTGCTCATCATCGTGCTCATGCCCTGGCTGATCGTGCGCGCCCTGGCCTTCCGCGCGCGCTACAGCGCCTATCGCAACATACGCTTCGGCTTCGACGGCCGGCTGGGCGAGGCGGCGATGGCGTTCATCGTCTGGCCGCTGGTGGGATTAGTGACGTTCGGGATCATGTTCCCTTATGCCCTCTACAAGCAAAACCGGTTCATTGTGGAAAACTCGCGCTACGGCACCAGCAAGTTCACCTTCCGCGCCCGCGCCAAGGACTACTTCATGGTTTTCCTCATGGCACTGGCCATCCTTTTCGTCGGCGGCCTGATCGCGAGCCTGCTCGGCGCCCTCGTGCCCCCGCTCGGCGTCATCGGTATGCTCGCCCTTTATCTGGGCATCTTCGCCTGGTTCACCGTGAGCACCACCAACCTGAAGTACAACAACACCGTGCTCGGCGAACACAACCTCGTCGGCTCCTACGAGCTCCGCTCCTTCGCCATGCTGTTCCTGACCAATACGCTGGCCATGGTGCTCACCCTCGGGCTGTTCTATCCCTGGGCGAAGGTGCGCACCGCCCGCTACGCCGCCGGACACATCCAGTTCTTCGCCACGGGCAGCCTGGATGGCTTCATTGCGGCACAGGAAGCGGAGACCAGCTCCCTGGGCCAGGAGATGGTCGACATCTTCGACTTCGACATCGGACTGTAATGGTCATCTCGGGCGTCTTCTACGACGGAACCAGCTCGCGGCGCCGCACCGCCCAACTGCATGTGGCGGGCGGCGCCGCGGCGGTCCACGCCGACGGCGCCGAACTCGTGCCCTACACATCCCTGCGGCGGCTTCAAATCTCCTCGCGCCTGGGCAACACCCCACGCTATATCCAGTTTCCAAACGGCGCGAAGTTCGAAACCGCCGACAACGACGCCATCGACCAGATCCTGGCCGATTCCCCGTGGCAGACGCTGCTGCATCGGCTGGAATCGCGCATGCGCTACGTGCTGTTGGGACTCGCCGTCACCATCGCCGTCTCCTGGATGTTCGTGCGTCACGGCATCCCGTGGCTCGCCGAGGCGGCGGCTTTCGCCCTCCCGCCCTCCGTCAACGCACGGATCGATCAGGGAGTGCTGGAGCTGCTCGACGCGCAACTGCTGAATCCCACTGAACTGGACGAAGGGACGCGCGCGCGCATCGAGAAGAGATTTGCAACTTTCATCGCGCAGGCACCGGAGGACTACGCCATCCGGGTGGAGTTTCGCAGCGCCAGGAACACCATCGGCGCCAACGCCCTCGCCCTGCCTTCCGGCACCATCATCTTCACGGACGAACTGGTGCGACTGGCGCAACACGACGACGAACTGGTGGCGGTGCTGGCCCACGAGATGGGCCACGTGGTGCAACGCCATGGATTGCGCCGCGCGCTCCAGGGCTCGGCGCTGGCCCTGCTGCCCGTGCTGATCCTGGGAGACATGTCCTCCGTGTCGTCCATCGTGACGGCACTGCCGATAATCCTCCTGGAACTCGGGTACTCGCGGGAGTACGAGCGCGAGGCCGACGCCTTTGCCCTGGCGACCTTGCAGCGTAACGACATCGGCGTGCATCGCTTCATCGACATCCTGCAACGCCTGGAGCGCGCGCACCGCTGCGGCGACCGTAACGACAGCGGTACACCCGAAAAATGCCCGGACCGGAACGGTGATGACGACTCATGGGCGGGAGGCTATCTTGCGACCCATCCCCCCACGGAAGAGCGCGTACGCTTTTTCCGCAACGCGGCAGCCAGCCCGCCGTGACCGCGGGCTCCTATATCCGGGCCCGCAACCCGCCGGCGAGCAGCGCGCGGAATTCATCGGCCGGGACCGGCCGGCCGAAGTAGAACCCCTGCACCTCGTCACAGCCGTGTTCGCGCAGGAAGTCCAATTGCTCCTGTGTCTCCACACCTTCCGCCACCACTTGCAGATTGAGGTTGTGCGCCATGGCGATAATGGCGGCCGCGATGGCCATGTCGTCGCGGTCGGCCGGAATGTCGTGCACGAAGGAGCGGTCGATCTTGAGGCGGTCGAGAGGTAAACGCTTGAGATAGCTCAACGAGGAATAGCCGGTCCCGAAGTCGTCGATGGCCAGGGTCACGCCCAGCGCCTTGAGCCCTCGGAGCGACTCGATGCCCGAGCTGAGATGCGACATCACGAAGGTTTCGGTGATCTCCAGTTCGAGGGCGGCGGGCGCCAGTCCGGTCTCTTCCAGCACCTCCCTGACGATCTGCTCCATGTCCCCGTGCATGAGCTGCTGGCCGCTGAGGTTCACCGCCACCCGCGGCAACGCCAGCCCCTCCGCCGCCCACGCGCGCATGTCGAGACATGCGGTGCGCAACACCCAGCGGCCGATGGGGACCATGAGTCCCGACTCCTCGGCCAACACAATGAATTTGTCGGGCGGGATGAGCCCCTTGACGGGATGACGCCAGCGCAGCAGAGCCTCGGCGCCGATGATCTCGCCGGTGTGCACCGACACCTGCGGCTGGTAGTAGAGCACCAGTTCGTCGCGCTCCAGGGCGCGGCGCAGGCTGCTTTCCAACTCCAGCCGCTCGAAGGAGGCGGCGGTCAGTTCCGGGGTATAGAACTGGTAATTGTTGCGTCCGTGTTCCTTGGCGCGGTACATGGCGGCGTCGGCGTTCTTCAGCAAGGTCTCCACGTCCTTGCCGTCTTCCGGGAAGACGCTGATGCCGATGCTGGCGCCGACGAAAAGTTCGTGCCGCCGCAGGGTCACCGGCTGCCCGATCACCTCCAGGATGTTGCGCGCCACGCCTCCGGCGTCTCTGGCATCGCGCAGATCTTCGAGCACCACGGCGAATTCGTCGCCGCCCAGACGCGCCACGGTGTCCTGATCCCGCACGCTGGCCCGCAGCCGTTCGGCGATCACCTGCAGCAGGTCGTCGCCCATCTGGTGCCCCAGCGTGTCGTTGACGTTTTTGAAACGGTCCAGGTCGATATAGAGCAACGCGAGCTTGGTATCTTGCCGGGCCACGCGTTCCATGGCATGCCGCAGACGGTCGTTGAACAGCAGCCGGTTGGGCAGATCCGTCAGGACATCGTAGTGGGCGAGATGATCGATGCGCTCCTCCGAGAGCTTCTTTTCGGTGATGTCCGAGAACAGGCTGATGTAATGGAGCACCTCGCCCCGGCCGTTGCGCAGGGCACTGATGCGATGCCACACCGGGAACATCGAGCCGTTCTTGCGCCGATACCACGCCTCGCCCTGCCACACGCCGGACTCCTCAACGGCCTTCCAGATCCTCGCGTCATGCTCGGCGTCGGGCATGGCGCAGAGCGCCTCCTGCATCGTCTTGCCCGCCACCTCCTCGAGATCGAACCCGGTGATCTCGGTGAATGCGCGGTTGACCCGCAGCACGCGGCGCGCAGGATCGGCAATGACGATGCCCTCGTGGATACCCGCAAATACACTGGCGGCCAGACGCAACTCCTCCTCCAGCGCACGGGTGCGCGTCAGGTCATGCAGGCCCACCAGCGCGCCAATCGGGGTGCCCGCCCCGTCACGGATCATCTTCACCGTGATCTCCATCGGCCGGCCCGAGGGGTTGTTGGGATCGTCCGCCTCCATGGTGATGAAGGCATCGCGCCGTCCCTGCACCGCATCGCAGATCGGACAAAAGGCCCCGCTGTCGGCGGAATGGAACAGGGCCGAAAGCTTGCGGCCGATCACCTCGTCCGGGCGCCTTCCCGTCACCTCGGTAATGGCACGATTGGCGCGCA
>JBAYZB010000082.1:0-12462 GCA_041672765.1 Gammaproteobacteria bacterium
CTCCTCCTCCAACGCCAGGGCGCGCGCGCGCCAATCGGCAAGCACGCTGTCGGCCCGATGCGCGGCATGCTGTCCGCATGCCGCATCGGTCGGCTCATGACTGGAAACAGGCGCAAAGATTTCCGGTGGGGGATCGAATCGCGGCATATCGCATGAGCATTTTCAGGTAATTACCACACGGGAAACCATCAACACTAGCTTAGACGTTTTGTTCGGCGCCGCACCTGGTCGCCACGATGCCGCCGGTCATTGCGTGACCGCTTCTTCCATAGGCGCCTCGGACAGCAGCCACAGCCGGAAGGCGCTGCCTTGTCCCGGCGTCGATTCCACCGTGATGTTGCCGCCATAGCGCCGTATCAGCAGATAGCTCACGTACAGGCCCAGTCCGGTACCCTGCTGTTGCTTGGTGGTGAAGAAGGGATCGAAGATGCGGCTCAGATGTTCGGACTGAATCCCGCTGCCGTTGTCGCGCACCGTGATCGTGACGCCCTGGTCCTGCCAGTCGTCTGTCAGCAGTTCGATCCGCCCGCCCACCGGCACGGCGTGCACGGCGTTGACGATCAGGTTCACCAGGACCTGTTTCAGGTCCTGCGGATTCAGTTCCGCCATGGCCTGCGCCTGCAGCCGCGCCGTCAACACGACCGACTTTCGTTCCAGCTCGTGCTGCACCAACGGCAGCGTCTCGGCGATGACCCGGTTGACGTCCACCCGGTCGAGCTGCCCGGCACACTCGGCCTTGCGCGCGTACTGCAGCAGATGATCGACGATGGACCGGATGCGATAGACCTGCTCCACGATGAGGTCGATCTCCGTCTGGACGGGGGCCGCCGCCTTTCCGAGTTCGGCGACGATCACATCCATATTGCCCAGGATCACGGCAGTCGGATTGTTTATCTCGTGCGCCACGCCGGCGGCCAGTTCCCCGAGGGCCGCCAGTTTTTCCGCCACGAACAGTTGCTGCCGCGTCTCCCGCAGCAGGCGGATGGTGCTGGCGAGATCGGCGTTCTTCTGTTGCAGTTCGCGGGTGCGCTCATTCACCTTGCGCTCAAGCTCTTCGGCCGCGCGCCGGATCTGGCGTTGGCGTTCCTGCAGCAGGTCCAGCATGCGGTCGAACTGGCGCGCGAGTTCGCCGATCTCGTCTGCGGCGGCCACCGGGCCGCTCCGCAGGCCCTGCCCCGCCTGTGTCGCGCGCACCACCGCCGTCATGGCCTCGATGGGCTGGAAGATGGACTTGGCACCACGCACCACCAGCCAGGACGAGATTCCCATCATCACCACCAGCATTCCCAGCAGCAACAGCATCGCGTGCCGATGGGATTGGCGCAGTGGCGTCTCCAGGAACGCCGTGTGCAACATGCCGACCCGTTGTCCGTGCACGTCCCAGATCGGGCTGTAGGCGGAGATGTGCCAGCCGTTCACCTCGAAGCTGCGCCCCACCCAGCGCCCGGCCCCTTGCATGGCCAGCAGGTGCACTTGCTCCGACATCCGCGTACCGACCGCTCGCCGTTGCGCGCCATCGCGCAGGTTGGTGCTGATGCGCACGTCGTCCAGCAGCACCGTCACGGTACCGCTCCCGCCCTCCGGTACGCTGCCGGGGCCGTACACGAGATCGCGGATGGCGTCGACGAAACGGTAATTCCCGCTGAGCAGGACGCCCCCGTCCAGCACCGCCACCACTTTGCCCTCGGCATTCGTCACCGGATACACCAAGCGCAACACCATGGCGCGGTCTTCCACCCGCCGGTCTGCGGGCGCGCCGCCGGAAGTGTCGATCAAGGGCAGCACCACCTTCTCCGGCAGGCCGTTCCCTTCGCGCAGGATATCGCTGTAGGAAAACACCTCGATCCCGCTGCCCGCCCGTCCCTCCAGGGCGCCCTGGATGAGGATGGAAGGCTTGCTGCGGGCCGGTTCCGTCTCGAACAACCACACGCCCAGCGGGTCCGTCAGGTGGATGAAATCGAATTGCGCACGCTCCTTCAAATCCCGGATCAGCGCCCTCACCTCGTCCCCGTCGCGCTGCAGGTACCGGGTATGAAATACGTACGACTCCGCCAGGCTCCCAAGCTTGTCCAGGTAATGCTGCTGCAGGCGCAGGAACGCATCCTCCGCTACCGCCAGATCCGAATTCACCCTGCGGAACAACTGCTCGGTGGTGAAGCGCTCGCTCCAGTAGAGTGCCAGGCCGAGCGTGGCGGGCATGACCAAAAGTATCGGCAGTAGACCGATCGCCAGCAGTTTGTAACGCAGGCTGCGCTGAACGGACCACCACAGGCGTTTCAGCATCGAAGCCTCTTCCTGGGATGCAGGCTTCCGCTATGCGGGCAGCCGCTGCGTAAATCCAGGTTGCGCGGCAGTTGCAAGTGAATGCAGGCCGGATCACGCTGCGCCGACGCGACCTGCCGCTACTCCTCCGCGGCGGATTTCACAGGGGGGCACAGAGCGCCACGGAGGGATGTGGGTATAGGGAATTGCAGCGTTTCTCTTTCCCCAAAGCTCCGTGCCCTCCATGTCCTCTGTGTGAAATCGCGGCACCGCCTGCCGCCCGGTCCGGTCATCTTTCTTCATCGTCCGGCATACCGCCGGCCCAGCGCGCGAGCTTGCGCTCCAGGGTCTTGCGCGACACCGCAAGGCGCCGCGCCGCCTCCGATTTGTTGCCATCCACGGTGTTCAGCACACGCAGGATGTGATGTTTCTTCACGTCCTCCAAAGTCCAGCCGAGCGGATAACCCCAATCATCCCCCGTGCGGACATGCCAGTCTTTCCCCGCGTCGGCGCCTTGGCCGAGATGATCAGCGGGCAGGGCGCCAAGCAGCAGCGCACGCTCGATCACGTTACGCAACTCGCGCACATTGCCTGGCCAATGATAGGCGCGCAGGCTCTCGATCTGCTCGTCGGTGAAGCGCAGGGGCGGTACGCCCAATTCCGCCGCCAGCGCATCCGTAAAGAACCGCACCAGCGCCGGGAGGTCCTCCATGCGTTCGCGCAGGGGGGGCATGCGGATGGTAAGCACGTTGAGCCGGTAATAGAGATCCTCACGGAACGTGCCCGCGCGCACCATTTCCGCCAATGATCGGTTCGTGGCCACCACAATGCGTACGTCCACCGGCACCTGCCGTTCCGCGCCGACCGGCCGGATCGCGCGCTCCTCCAGCACTCGCAGCAGCTTCGCCTGCATGGACGGCGGCATTTCGCTGATTTCATCCAGGAACAGCGTGCCGCCATTCGCATAGGTGAAGAGACCTTCACGCGCCTGCTGGGCCCCGGTGAAGGCGCCACGGGTGTGGCCGAAGAATTCGCTCTCCAGCAACTCGGGCGCGACCGCGCTGCAATTGACCGGCACGAAGGGACCGGCACGCCCGCTCATGCGGTGGATGGCCCGCGCGGCGAGTTCCTTGCCGGTGCCGGATTCACCTTCGATCAGTATGGTGGAGGGCGTCGGGGCCACGCGTCTGATCACGCGGCAAACCTCGTGCATGGCCGGCGTCTGCCCGACCATGCCATCCATGGTGTAGAGCTGCTCGATCGGACGACGCAGCACATAGTTCTCGCGCTGCAACTGATGCTGCGCGAGGCAGCGCTTGACCGCGGCCACGATCTGCTCCATGCGGAACGGCTTGATGATGAAATCCGCCGCGCCCAGGCGCAGCGCGGCCACCGCGGTATCCATATCCGCATAGGCCGTGATGAAGATCACGTCGACACGATGGCCTTCGGTACGCAGTTCTTCCAGCCACGCCAGCCCGGAGCGGCCCGGCAGCCGGATGTCCAGGATCATCACGTCGAAATGGCAGCGCAGGCGCAACTGTTCGGCGGTCTCCGCGCTGTCGGTCGCCTCCACCAGGGCGCAATGCCGGTGCAGGGCACGCCGCAGGAAATTGCGCATGCCCGGCTCGTCGTCCACCACCAGTACCGAGCCGCCCCGCCATTGCGGCGTTTCCACCCTGTCCGGATCATCCAGGTACGCCGGCGCATTGAAGTCCGAACTCAGCGGCATCGCGATCCACCTCTATTCCTCGGCCGTGGCAGCTCGGGAAAAACAGCGAAAAAGAACGACCAAGGCACCAGCCTGCAAGAACATGGATTGGGTCATTTTGTCTTGCCCAACATGGCAAACCACCCAGTTTGTCCCGTTTGCCGACTGCGTTAAGGAAATATATAGACCAACTATGCCATCGATTCTCAGAGACTTGCGCTCGTGGCACTGGAATTGCTGAGCTTATGCGGAACCATCGACGTGCTCACCACAAGGACCTCAATAACTGGAAGGGAATCATGCGCATGACACGACACCATCCAAGGACACGCTTCATCCCGTCACTTATCCGCGTGCTGCTGCCAGTGCTGGCGTTGCTGCTCCCGCTGACGCCCCAGGCCGCCGACCCGCATATCGTCCGACTCGCCACCACCACCAGCACGGAAAATTCGGGTCTGCTCGCCGCCCTGCTCCCGGCATTCAAGAAAGAAACGGGATATGAGGTCCAGGTAATCGCCGTCGGTACGGGCAAGGCGCTGCGCATGGGGCAGGATGGCGACGTGGATGTGGTGCTCACCCACGCCCCCGCCGCCGAGGATAATTTCGTCGCCGAGGGCCATGGCGTGAACCGCCGTTCCGTGATGTACAACGATTTCGTGATCGTCGGTCCCGAACAGGACCCGGCGGGCGTGCGCGGCCTGCGGGACGCCTCCGCCGCACTCGCGCACATCATGGAAAAGGGGGCGGTGTTCGTCTCCCGTGGCGACGATTCCGGCACGCACAAGAAGGAGCTGGAACTGTGGAAGAGCGTCGGAGCCAGGCCCGACGGCGCCTGGTACCGGGAGGCCGGCCAGGGCATGGAAGAGGTCTTGATCATGAGCGGCGAGCTGAGCGGCTACACCCTGACCGACCGCGGCACCTGGCTCGCCATCAAGGACAAGCTGCCTCTGGAGCTCCTGGTGGAGGGTGATGAACGCCTGTTCAACCCCTACAGCATCATCGCCGTGAATCCAGCCCGTTATCCCGATGCCAATTACATGGGCGCCATGGCGCTGATCGCCTGGATCACCTCGCCCCAGGGGCAGGACCAGATCCGCGGCTTCAAGATCGCCGGCGATCCGCTGTTCACGCCGACCGCCATACAACGTGCGACCACCGAAAAGCGCATGGCTGCAGACAAGTAAGCGCCGATGGAAGGATTGATCTCGTCCAGCGTCCAGGCCATGCACCTGTTGTTCTCGGGCGATCCGGCCCTGTGGAAGATCGTGGCCATCTCGTTCAGCGTCTCGCTGCGCGCCATCCTGGTGGCCGCGCCGGCGGCGCTGCTGCTGTCCTTCCTGCTGGCCTACGTCCACTTCCCCGGCAGGCGCGCGCTGGTATCGGCGTTCCAGACGCTCCAGGCGATGCCTGCCGTGGTGGTGGGCCTGCTGGTCTACATGATGCTCACGCGCAATGGCCCGTTCGGTGACCTGAAGCTGCTGTTCACCCAGACCGCCATGGTCATCGGTCAGGCGGTGCTCGCCTTCCCGCTGCTGGTCGCCCTGGGCCATGCCGCCGTGCAGACCGCGGACCGCCGCGCCTGGGAAACGGCGCGCACGCTGGGCGCCTCGTTCTGGCGCGCCACGCTCACGCTCATGTACGAGGTGCGCTTCGCCCTGCTGGCCACCGTCATCGCGGCCTTTGCCCGCATAATCTCCGAGGTGGGCACCTCCATCGTGGTGGGCGGGAATATCCTCAACTACACGCGCAACATCCCCACCGCCGTCGCCCTCGAGACCAGCAAGGGCGAATACGCGCAGGGCATCGCATTGGGTTTCGTGCTGGTGATGCTGGCGCTGTTCCTCAACTTCTCGTTGAGCATGGTACAGGGCAAAGGGAAGATCGCATGACCGCTCGGGACGACGGCCCGCTGCTGCTGGAGTTCTTCGACTTGTACAAGACCATGGGCGGCCAGCCGCTGCTCGACATCGAGCGTCTTGCCATCCGGGCGGGCACCTGCACGCTGCTGAGCGGGAAGAACGGCGCCGGCAAGACCACGCTGCTCAAAGTCGTCGCCGGCCTCGAACCGCCCGACCGCGCGCGGGTCGCCTGGCATGGCCGGACGCTGTCCTGGCGCAGGGCGCTGCGCCAGTACCGGCGCCACGTCGTGTACCTGCACCAGTACCCTTATCTGTTCGACTGCAGCGTGAGCGACAACATCGCCTACGGCCTGCGCCAGACCGGGGTGCCGCGCGCGGTGGTGGAGCGCAAGGTATCCGACGCGTTGCAATGGGCCGGCCTGTCCCACCTCGCCGCGCGCAACGCCCGGGAACTCTCCGGCGGCGAAAAACAGCGCGTCGCGCTGACCCGCGCCTGGGTGCTGTCGCCCGAAGTTCTGCTCCTGGACGAACCGGTGGCGAGCATGGACCAGGATGCGCGCGAGCAGACCGTGCACCTGATCCGCCGCTTCAAGTCCGAAGGCATGGCCCTCGTCATCACCAGCCACGAACTGCAGCCGATCCTCCCGCTGGGCGACGTGCACCTGCGCCTGGACGAAGGCCGGTTGCAGCCTGTGCCGCCCCCTCCTCCGCAGGCTGCGAGAATCGTCGACATCCGGCAGGGCGGCCTGCGTTGAAATGTAGGGTGGGCACCGCCCACCGTGCGCCGGTTGTCAAGGCATTGTTCGGTGGGCGATGCCCGCCCTACATCTATTGCCGAGCGCCGTGTGAAATCCAGACTTACCGAATCCGCCGCATGCTCAAAAGCAGCGCCCCCACGCCGAGCAATACCATCATCCCGTACTGGAAGGGATGATCGGTCACGCCGCTGCCCTTCAGGAACACGTCGCGGATCACCACCAGGTAGTAGCGCAGCGGATCGAGATAGGTGAGGGGCTGCACGATCTCGGGCATGTTGCTGATGGGGAAGGCGAAGCCGGACAGGACGATCGCCGGCATGATGACGAAGAACGACAGCAGCATCGCCTGCTGCTGCGTGTGGGAGTAGCTGGAGATCAGCAGCCCGAGTCCGAGCGAGCTCATGAGGAACAGCAGGCTGCCCAGCAGCAGCGCCGCCACGCTGCCGCGAAACGGCACCTCGAACCAGAACACCGCGAGAGCGGCGACCAGCAGCACGTCCAACAGCCCGAGCGCGGCCACCGGGATCATCTTGCCCAGCAGGAACTCCAGCTTCGCCAGCGGCGTGACCCGCAGCCGCTCCAGCGTCCCCAGCTCGCGTTCGCGCACCACCGACATGGCGGTGAGGATCATGGTGGCGATCAGCACCACGTTGGCGATGATGCCGGGCACGAAATAGTCCCGGTCGTCCAGGTTGGGGTTGTACCAGGCGCGCTCCTCCAGCACCACCGGCGGCCGCGCGCCGGCGCGCGCCATGGCGTTGTCGCGCAGGATCTGCTGCAACTGCCCCGCCACCAGTTGCGCGCTGTTGGAGTCCGAGCCGTCGGCGATCACCTGCACCACGCGCTCCTGCGGGAAATCCGGCGCGAAGCGCACGATGGCGCGCACCCGGTTGCGGTCCATGGCCGCGGCGGCGGCCGCCATGTCCGGGAACGGATGCAGCGTGTAATGGCCGGTGGCGCCGATCGCCTGCAACAGTTCCCGCGTCTCGGCGGTGCGCGCCTGATCCACCACCGCCACGTGCGCATCGCGCACGTCGAAGGTGGCCGCGTAGGCGAAGATGATGAGCTGCGTGACCGGCGGGACGACCACGAAGAAGCGCATGCGCGGATCGCGCAGGAGCTGGCGGAACTCCTTGGCCAGCAGCGCGCGCAACCGGATCAGGCTGGCGAGGATGGCGCGGCTCACGACAGCAGCCCCAGCCTGCGCGCGCGCACGAACACCAGCCGCGCCAGCACCAGCACGAACAGCGCCAGGGCCGCCGCCTCCGTCCACAGCAGCAGCGGCGTCACGCCCTTGAGGAAGATCGCCTTGGAAAGCGTCACGAAGTAGCGCGCCGGCACCACCAGCGTCAGGTATTGCAGCACCACCGGCATGTTCTCGATGGCGAAGATGAATCCCGAGAGCAGGAACGCGGGCAGGAAGGTGCTCACCGTCGCCATCTGGCTCGCCAGCAGCTGGTTGCCCGCCGTGATGGAGATCAGCGTCCCCTGGAGCATCACCCCCAGCAGGAACAGCGCCGCCACCCCCGCCAGCGCCAGGAACGGCCCGCGCAGCGGCACGTCGAAGATGAACACGGCGGCGAGCACCGCGATCACCAGGTCGAGCATGCCGATCACGAAATAGGGCAGCAGCTTGCCCGCCAGGAACTCGCTGCGGCTCAAGGGCGTGGTGGCGAGCATGGCGACGTTGCCCAGTTCGATCTCGCGCGCCACGGTCAGGGAGGTCATGAGCGCGCCGATCACCGCCATGACCACCGCAATCACGCCGGGAATGATGGCAAGGCGGCTTTCCGCGGCCTCGTTGAACCAGGTGCGGCTCTCGATCCGGATGGGCGGCGGGCCCTGCCGGAAGGCGCCGACGTAATCGTTCACCAGGGCCTGGGCGTAATTGCGCAGCAGCCGCGCGGTATTGGCGTCGACGCCGTCCAGGATCAATTGCAGGCGCGCGGCGCGGCGCTCCAGGTCCCGGGCGTAGTCCGCGGGCACCACCAGCCCGGCCCAGATGTCGCCCCGCTCGATGGCGGCCTGGAGCGACCTGCGATCTTCGAAACGCGCCACCACGCGAAAGGCGCTGCTGGCGTCGAACCGCGCCACGATGTCGTTCGACGCCGCGTCGCGCGCCTCTTGCAGCACGCCCAGGGGCGCCTCGGTGATGTCCAGCCGGATGGCGTAGCCGAACAGGAACAACTGCATCGCCGGCATCAGGATGATCAGCGCCAGGCTGCGCGGATCCCGCAGCAGGTGCCACCACTCCTTGCGCGCCATGGCGCGCACGCGCTGCAGCCTCACCGGTTCACCTCCGCCTCCTCCAGCACGGCGACGAAGATGTCCTCCAGCTCCGGCGCCGCCGGCGCCAACCCCGTCACCGCCAGCCTGCGCCGGGCCGCCGCCTGCTCGATGCTGCGGCGCGCCGCCTCCACGTCGACGCCGGGATGGAGCCTGATGCGCAGCCGGCCGGCGTGCGGGATCACCTCCCGCACCTCGGGCAGGCTTTGCAGCAGCGGCGTGAACGCGCCGGTCTCCCCATGCAGCTCCAGGATCGGCGTCGCCAGGGGCCGGCGCAGCAGGGAGTCGGGCGTGCCCCGCTCCACCACCTTGCCGGCGTGCATCAGGACCAGGCTGTCGCAAAAGGCCGCCTCGTCCATGTAGTGGGTGGTGACCAGGATGCCGATGCCGGTATCGGCCAGGTCGTAGATCAGCTCCCAGAAATCCTGCCGGGCCACCGGATCGACCCCGGAGGTGGGCTCGTCGAGGAACAGCACTTCCGGCTCGTGCAGCAAGGCCGCGGCGAAGGAGAGGCGCCGCTGGTAGCCCAGCGGCAGCTCCCCGGCCAGTTCCCGGGCGCTGTCCGCCAGTTCCATCCGTTCCAGCGCCCAGTCCAGGCGCTGGCGCTTGCGCCGACCCACCAGGCCGTACAGGCCCGCCTGCAGCTCCAGGTTTTCCGCCACGGTCAGATCGCCGTAGAGGGCGAAGCGCTGCGCCACGTAACCGATGCGGGCGCGGGCGCGCCGCGCGTGGCGCACCATGTCGATGCCCGCCACCTGGATGGCGCCTTCCGTGGGCGGCAACAGCCCGCACAGCATGCGGATCGCCGTGGTCTTGCCCGCCCCATTCGCCCCTAGCAGGCCGAACACCTCGCCGCGCGCCACGTTCAGGTCGACGTGGTCGACGGCCACGAACCGGCCGAACCGGCGCGTGAGCCCCCGGGCCTGGATCACCGGCCCGGACTTCGTGGCGGGTGCGGATCGGGCCAGAGGCATGGGTTCAGCTCCGCCCCCCGGCCAGGGCCAGCTCGCGCAGGGCCGCGTCGTGCAGCGTAGGCTCGATGACCTCCGCCCGCAGTTCCGGCGCGATCCCGGCCAGGGCGGCGCGAAACGTCTCCGGCCCGTACCCCGCTTCGAGCCACACGTGCAGCCGCGCGCCCACCGGAAACACCAGACTCACGCCCGGCAGACCGCGCAGCGCACGGCGCCGGCGGCGCGCGTCCGGGCCCGTCACGCTCACCAGGGTGGCGCCCGGCGCGGCGGCCATCTCCAGCGGCGTGCCCTGCCGCCTCAGCCGCCCGCCCTCCAGAAAGCCGATGCGGTCGCACCGCTCCGCCTCGTCGAAATTCGCCGTGGCGTACAGAACCGCCACCCCCTCCGCGCGCACCCCGTCCAGCAGGCTCCAGAAGGAGCGCCGCGACAGGGGATCCACCCCGGTGGTCGGTTCGTCCAGGAACATGACCCGCGGCGCGGCGATCAGCGCGCAGGCCAGGGCGAGCTTCTGCATCATGCCGCCCGACAACTGCCCCGCGCGGCGTTCCTCGAAGCCCTCCAGACCGGTCCGCGCCAGCAGCGCGCGAATCCGGCGCGGCGCGTCGTCCCGGGAAAGCCCGTGCAGGTCGGCGAAGAACTGCATGTTCTCCCGCACCGTCAGATCGGGATACAGGGCGAAGCCCTGGGGCATGTAGGCGATCTGCGCCCGCACCTCGGGATCGGCGGGGGTCCGCCCGAGCACGCGCACGCTCCCCCCGCCGGGCGCGAGCTCGCCCACCGCGATCCGCAGCAGCGTGCTCTTGCCGGCGCCGTCGGCCCCCACCAGCCCGTAGATCTCGCCGGCCCGCACCGCCAGATCGACGCCGTGCAGCACCGGCCGCGCGCCGTAGGCAAACCGCAGGCCCTGCACCTGGATGACGGGCTCGCTCATGGCGCCGCCGCTTCGAGATACACATCCGCCGGCATGCCGATCTTCAGGAGCCCCTCGGGATTCTCCAGGTCCACCTTGACCCGGTACACCAGATCGGTGCGCAGTTCCCGCGTCTGCACGGTCTTGGGGGTGAATTCCGCCTCGGGGGAGATGAAGCTCAATCGTCCCGGAAACGTCCGGTCCGGCAGGCCGTCCACCCGCACCTCGGCCGCCTGGCCGAGCCGCACCCGCGCCAGATCCGGCTCTTCGAGATACGCTCGCACCCAGGGCTCGCCGAGCTTGGCGACGCGCAGCACCGGCTGCCCGGCGGCCACCACCTCGCCCCGCTCCGCCAGGCGCACGCTCACCACTCCGGCCACCGGCGTGCGCAACTGCGTGTACGCCAGCTGCTGCTCCGCCACCCGCACCGCCGCCAGGCGCGCGGCCAGCTCCGCCTCGGCCCGCGCGATGTCCTCCTTGCGCGGCCCCTCGCGCAACAGATCGAGCCGCTGCCGCGCCTCCTCCGTGTTGGACTGCGCCACGTCGAGCTGGCGCTGTGCCTGTTCCAGCGACTCCTGCGACGCCAGACGCCGCCCCACCAGGTCGCCGATGCGCCGCACCTCGGCCTGGGCGAACTTGAGTTCCGCCTGCGCCTTGGCGAGTGTGGCCTCCGCCGCGCGGATCTCCTGCTCGCGCGTGCCCGCCTGCAGCGCGGCCAGCGTCGCCTGCGCCGCCTCCGCTTCGGCCCGGGCCCGCTGCAGCGCCAGTTCGAAGTCGTAGGCATCGAGTTCCGCCACCACATCCCCGGCCGCCACCGTTTGGCCCTCGTCGACATGCAGCACCGTAATCCGGCCCGGCACCTGGAACGCAAGGTCCACTTCCCGCGCCTCCACGGTGCCCGACAGCCGGATGACCCGGGCGTCATCATCATCCTTCCACGGCCAATCGCAGGAGGCGAGCAGCAGTCCAAGACAGGCGAACAGCAGAGGACGTGCGAACGGGACAGGGACTCGTTTCATGAATACCTACGCAGTTATCGGATTCGGTGGGGTTCGATCGCCTGGCAAAGATATCACGAGTCCCAGTGCGGCCACAGGGCGGCGCCCGTGGCATGGGAGGGGCGGGCATGGCCCCGAAAAACCTTGAACGGGCGGCACAGGATGGATCAGTGCCCGCCCTGCAGCCACCAGGCGCTAACAATTTCGAGGCGTGGTCGCAGTAGCGAGTACCTCAGCCTGATACGCGATTGGATGGAGTTATGATTTCGGCATGACGCTGCTCAAGGCCTTCGGAATATGGCTGTTGCTGGTCGTGCTCGCCATTCTCAACGGGGCGCTGCGCGAGAAACTGCTCGTGCCTCTATTCGGGCGGCAGGCTGCCCTTCCGCTGAGCGGGCTCTCGTTGGCGCTGCTGATCTTTCTGGTCACGTGGCTTCTGCTGCCCGCCCTCAGCCCACTGGACACTTCCGGGTATTGGGCTATCGGTGGTTTGTGGGCGTCGCTGACGGTATTGTTCGAATTTCTCTTCGGCCATTACGCCGCAGGCAAGTCATGGCGCGAGTTGCTGGCGTCTTATGATCTGCGCACGGGCAATCTGTGGCCGCTGGTGCTGCTGGTCACCGCGCTGGCGCCGTACCTGGCGGCCCGGCTGCACGGGTTCCTATGAACGGCTATCCCAGCGCCTCGACGGAGCGCACCCGATGGCT
>JBAYZB010000083.1:0-12397 GCA_041672765.1 Gammaproteobacteria bacterium
TTGGTCTTGTAGAGATGCGGGCTCTTGGGCAGGTTGTGCGCGCCATAGCGAGCGGCGATCAGGCCGCGGATCTCGTTGATGGCCTCCTGGGCGAGATTGACCGAGTCGGTACGCATGTAGGTGATGAGGCCCACCGCGCCGCCGCCGATGTCGATGCCTTCATAGAGCTGCTGCGCGATGCGCATGGTGCGCTGCGCGGAGAAGCCGAGCTTGCGCGAGGCCTCCTGCTGCAGCGTCGAGGTGGTGAAGGGCGCGGACGGATTGCGCTTGCGCTGCTTCTTTTCCACCTCCGCGACCACGAGCTTGCCGCCCGCCGTCTTGACGAGTTCTTTGGTGACCTTTTGCGCGGTGTCCTTGTCGGTGATGGTGAATTGCTCGACCTTCTTGCCGTGATGCTGGACCAGCTTGGCTACGAAGCTCTGTCCGTCTTTGGCCGCGTCGGCCTCGATGGTCCAGTATTCGCGCGGCTGGAAGCGCTCGATCTCCTCTTCGCGCTCCACGATCATGCGCAGCGCGGGGCTTTGCACGCGGCCGGCGGAGAGTCCGGGGCGGATCTTCTTCCACAGCAGCGGCGACAGGTTGAAGCCGACCAGATAGTCCAGGGCGCGGCGGGCCTGCTGGGCGTTCACCAGTTCCATGGAGAGGTCGCGGGGATGCTCGATCGCCTCCTGGATGGCGCGCTGAGTGATCTCGTGGAACACCACGCGGCGCACCGGCTTGCCGTTGAGCAGTTTCCTCTCGCGCAGGATCTCGGTCAGATGCCAGGAGATGGCCTCGCCCTCGCGGTCCGGGTCGGTGGCGAGCAGCAGTGCCTCGGCTTTCCTGGCGGCTTTGGCGATCTGGTCCACGTGCTTTTCGTTCTTGTCGATGATCTGGTAGCGCATGGCGAAGTGGCGGTCGGGATCCACCGCGCCCTCCTTCGGCACCAGGTCGCGCACATGGCCGTAGGAGGCCATTACCTCGAAGTCCTTGCCAAGGTATTTCTTGATGGTCCGGGCCTTGGCCGGAGATTCCACGATGACGAGGTTCTTGCTCATATCCTCACACAAGGGAGCCGCAATAGTCGAAAATCCGCATTGTTCGGCAGGCTGCCGAACGCGGCAGGCGCTGCCTAAGGGTTCCAGTTTAGCAGTGAGTCATCGGCTGGAAACCATGAGATCGGGCAACCGGGCGGGTGCCGGCTTATGGTGGAGGGGAGGCGCTTCCGCAGCATGGGCCGGCACTGTGGACAGAGTCGGCGGCTTCCGGGCGCTCCTAATGCAGCGGTCCCCCTACGTGATCGAACACCAGGTCCTCCATCCAGGCGTAGGCCGCCTCCTGTCCCGGTTGGTTGAAAAGGACCATCAGGATCACCCACTTGAGTTGTTCCAGGTCGATCTCTTCGGTTTCCAGAGCCATGACGCGGTCAATCACCAATTCCCGGTTCGCCGGCGTCAGGATGCCGGATTGTTCCAGGAACATCAGGAAGCCGCGGCACTCCGTATCCAGCTTGGCCGTCTCCTTTTCCGAAAACACCCGGATCGAACGGCCGGTTTGCAGGGAGGGGACGGGGTCCAGTTGCTGGCTGGCCAAAGCCTCCAGCCATTCGAGGGCCTTGTTCACTTCCGTACGCGGAAAACCCGCTTCCAGGAGCTCCACCTTCAGGGTTTCCTGGTCTGGTTCGAGGTCCGATTCATCATATAAGTAGTTTTCAAACAGATACATCAGTACGTCGAGTACGTTTTCTTTCATTCTCAGACCCTCTTGCTGACCCGTGCATACGTGCCACCGGGCATGGATGCCACATGGTCATGCAATTCCAGTACCAGCAGGATGGAGGAAACTCTCTCCGCCGTCAATCCACTCCGTTCTACGACCGCATCGATGGTCGTGGGTTCAAACCCGATGCATTCCAGGACCCGTCGTTGCTCGTGATCCGGCGTGGCAATCTCTGCCGGTGCCGCAGGGGCGGTGGCGTCGACGGGGGGAAGCAGCGGGCCGAATTCCTCCAGGATGTCTGGAATATTTTCGATCAGCTTGGCCCCTTGGCGGATCAATGCGTGGCACCCGCGGGACAGTGGATTGTGGATCGAGCCGGGGAGCACGAAGACCTCCCGTCCCTGTTCCGCGGCATGGCGGGCCGTGATGAGGGACCCGCTGCGCAATGCCGCTTCCACCACCAAGGTTCCGAGGCTCAGCCCGCTGATGATGCGGTTGCGGCGGGGGAAGTGCTCAGGTTTGGGGCCGGTGCCGGGCGGGAATTCCGATACCAGTGCGCCTTGCCGGGCAATCTGGTGGGCCAGTTCCTTGTGGCTGGCCGGATATACGCGGTCCAGGCCCGTGCCCGCGACCGCGATGGTGATGCCTCCGGCTTCCAGCGCTCCGCGGTGGCTCTCCGCGTCGATGCCCAGCGCCAACCCGCTGGTGATGGTCCAGCCTGCCGCGGCCAGTTCCCGGGCAAATTGCCGCGCATTCTGTCTGCCGCCTGCGGTGGGGTTGCGGCTTCCGACCATGGCGATTTGGGGATTGCCAAGGATTTCCTTGTTGCCGCGTATGAACAACACGGGAGGAGGATCGGAAATTTCCCTGAGCAGCGCCGGATAGGCGGGGTCATGGAGAGTGATGGCCTCATTGCCCGGCTGTTCCAGCCACTCCATGTCGGCCTGCACCGCATCCCAAGCGGGATTTTCCAGGTAGGCCAGGGTTGCGGCGGACACGCCCCAGGAGGCCCGTTCCTGCCGGTCGGCCGCAAGGACCGCGCGCGGTGTGTCATAACGGGAGAGGAGCGAGCGGTAGGTGACAGGTCCGATGCCCGGGGCGCGTAGCAAGGCAAGCCAGTATTCGATGTCCTTCATGGCGATATTGGGAGTTCCTTCCTGGCGGTTGCGAGCCCTTGCGCTGCCATCCCCCGGAAGCGGGCGGTGACGCCGGTCTCCTGTCGGCGTCACCGGCCCATCGCGCACTTACACTATGGATTGCGCACCATGTCCAGAACGTGGACCGGCCGGGTGATGTTCATGACCAGCGCATAGCTGACGCGCTCGAAGGTGCGGAAGATCATGAGCACGCCGGCGCGTTCGTCGGGCAGCTTGACCAGTTCGTTCCGCTTGTCCGAGACCGTATCGCGGATCATGGGGCCGGCCTGGTGGATGGCCAGGACATGTCCGCGCTCCATCCCGTCGCGCGCTCCCAGGTCCACCACCACCACCTGATGCTGGCCGATTTGGGACACGCCATCGAGGACCGAGATGATATGCCCTTCCACTGGATGCTGCGGTGCGTGGGGCACGAAGTGCGGGATGATCTCGTCATCCAGGGGGAACAGGCGGTCGCCGATGAGCGACTCCCGGGTCGAGCTGGTCAGCATGAAGGTGGCGGGATCGCCGAACTGCTGCGCGCGCGCTTCGCCGAGATAGACCGCCTCTCGCCCAAGGGGCTCCTTGTAACTGGGGGAGCGGTAGATCTCGCCGGTGCGGAACACCCCGAAACGGGTACGGTCTGAGGAGTTGAGGCCGCGAACGTAGACGCGGTGGCCTGCGGCCGTAGCGAGGTGTTCCTCGGCGCTCTCGACGATGTATGGTGCTTGCGCAATCTCCTCATCCGTTACGATCCGCGTGCGGCTGAGAAATTGCTTGATCGCGTCCGTCGGGATGGTGGGAATGGCGGTATCCAGCGACTCGACGCGGGCCTGGGGCGAGAGCTTCACTGTGGGCCGGCCGGTGCGCTGGAGCGTAAGCCGGGGTTTGCCGTCCACGTAGACCAGGCTGATGATGTCGCCGGGGTAGATCAGGTGCGGATTGGCGATCTCGGGGTTTGCGTGCCAGACTTCCGGCCACAGCCAGGGATCCCGGAGGAAACGTGCCGCAATGTCCCATAGCGTGTCTCCTTCCACCACTACATAGCGTTCCGGATGCTTGGGATTCAGCACGGCGCTGTCGTCCGCGACAAGGGCGCTGCACAGTAACAGGGAAAGAAAGAGTCCCAATAACTTTCTTGTTAGCATGTTTGCCCTCTGCTCAGGGGTTTGGCGGAGTGTAACGGAAAAACCTCACTACTCAAAGTGTGGCGCATCGGGACCGCTGTCCAGTATGATCGTCGTACCGCAGGCTATGCTCTAAGTACTTGGAATACGTTGACGGAATTCACATGGCTATCCTTGACATACTCCACTATCCCGATCCGCGGCTGCGCAACAAGGCGCTGCCGGTGGAGCAGGTGGATGACGGGGTCCGCCGGCTGGTCGACGACATGTTCGAAACCATGTATGCGGCGCCGGGCATCGGTCTTGCGGCCGTCCAGGTCAACGTTGCCAAGCGCGTGGTGGTGATCGACGTTTCGGAGGCCAAGGATTCGCCGTTGGTGCTGATCAACCCGGAGATCCTGGAGCGCCGGGGCGAAGAGGAGATGGAAGAGGGCTGCCTGTCCGTTCCCGGATACTACGATACGGTGCGGCGTGCGGAATGGGTAAAGGTGCGAGCGCTGGATCGCGATGGCAAGCCCTTTGAACTGGAGACCGGCGGGTTGCTGGCGGTGTGCATCCAACATGAGCTGGATCACCTGGACGGCAAGCTGTTTGTGGATTATCTGTCGGAGTTGAAGCGCCAGCGCGTGCGGAAAAAGCTGGAAAAGGCAGCGCGCCACGCCGAGTCGCCGAGCGCACCGCACAGGCGGCCGGCAATTTAGATCCCATATCCTGCAGGGGCGACCGAGACCCTGGCGCTCGATCCAAAGTTTCTTTCCTGTTATGTTTTGATCCGTGGCGGGACCTTGCCCAGAACAACTACGCGAAAGTCCGCGCACCCGCCCGTCAACAGCCCCGAAGGCGCGGCTTTTTTGGATGTAATCCCGTGAAGATCATCTTTGCCGGCACCCCCGAATTCGCCGTTCCCACGCTTGCGGCCCTGCTCCGCTCGGGCCATGAGGTTTGCGCGGTCTATACCCAGCCGGACCGGCCCGCCGGGCGTGGCCGCAAGCTGCGGCCGAGTCCCGTCAAGGCCCTGGCGCTGGAACACGGGGTTCCCGTGTTCCAGCCGGAGCGTCTGCGGGACGCCGAGGCGCAGCGGCAGCTCGCGAGCCTCGGGGCGGACCTGATGGTGGTGGTGGCCTACGGCCTCATCCTTCCTGCCCCGGTACTGGCCGCGCCGCGTCTCGGCTGCGTCAACGTGCACGCCTCGCTGCTGCCGCGCTGGCGCGGGGCGGCACCCATCGTCCGCGCCATCCAGGCGGGGGACCGGGAAACCGGCGTCACCATCATGCAGATGGACGAGGGGCTCGATACCGGGCCGATGCTCGCCAAGGCCAGTTGCCCCATCGGGCCGGAGGAAACGGCGGCGGAACTCCACGACCGCCTGGCCGCCTTGGGAGCACAGTTGCTCGTGGATACCCTGCCCGGGATCGAGCGGCGCACCATCACGCCGATACCCCAGGACGACGCCCTGGCCTGTTACGCCCCCAAGATCGAAAAGGCGGAGGCACTGCTGGACTGGTCTCTCTCCGCGGATGAAGTGGCCCGCGCCGTGCGCGCCTTCAATCCCTGGCCCGTGGCCTACACCACGCTGGGCGGCGACACGCTGCGCATCTGGTGCGCCCGTGCGCTGGAGCAGGACACGAGCGCCGCCCCGGGCAGCGTCATTGCCGCCAGCCGCGAGGGCATCGACGTGGCCACGGGCAAAGGAGTGCTGCGCCTCCTCGAACTGCAGCTCCCGGGCGGGCGCCCGCTCGGCGTAGCGGACTTCCTGAACGCCCGTTCCCTGTCCGGCGTCCGGCTCGGAGATTCCCCGAACGCTTGACACGGGCGCTGCCCGCTTCCCAGCGGGATCGCGCTCCAGTGTGGCTTTTTGGCCGCACAATCCGCTTTTTGTTGTAAAGATGTTAAAATTGTTGTTTTCAACTCAGCGGATCGATCCTGTCCATGAATCCCCGGGCCCTTGCGGCCAAGACCATCACCAGCGTCACCGCCGAGGGCAGGTCTCTTTCGGCCGCCTTGCCGGCCGCCTTTAGAGAGGCGGCGCCGGGCGACCGCCCACTGGTGCAGGAACTCTGTTACGGCGTGTTGCGCTGGTATCCGCGGCTCGATGCCCTCGCGGCGCAACTGTTGCGCAAGCCGCTCAAGGCGCGGGATGCGGATGTGGGCAATCTGCTGCTGACGGGCCTGTATCAGCTTCTTTTTCTCAATATGCCGCCGCACGCCGCAGTCCACGAAACCGTAGAGGCGGTACGATTCCTCAACAAGGACTGGGCAGCGGGATTGGTGAATGCCGTTCTGCGGGGGTTTTTGCGGGGGCGGGAGCGATTGCTGGCCCTGGTGGACCGGCGTGAGGGGGTGGCGCTCGCGCATCCTGAATGGCTGTACGCGCTGCTGCGCGCGGACTGGCCGGACGATTACCGCGCCTTGATGACGGCCAACAATCAGCGCCCTCCCATGACCTTGCGGGTCAATGCCGCGCGGACCACCCGGGACGCCTATTTACAGGTACTGGCGGACGCCGGCATTGCCGCCCGGCCTGCGTGCTACGCCGAACAGGGGGTGGTGCTGGAGTCGCCGATGGATGTGGAGCGCCTGCCCGGATTTGCAGAGGGTGTGGTTTCGGTACAGGACGCCGCCGCACAGATGGCCGCCGCCCTGCTGGGAGCCGAGAGGGGGATGCGGGTGCTGGATGCCTGCGCTGCGCCCGGCGGCAAGACCACCCATATCTTGGAGCTCGAGCCCGCGCTCGATATGGTCGCCCTGGATATCGATCAGGGGCGCCTGCTGCGGGTGGCAGAGAACCTGCAACGCTCGGGTGTGCGAGCGCGCCTGATACACGGGGATGCGCGCATGCCGCAGGAGTGGTGGGACGGCACGCCCTTCGACCGCATCCTGGTGGATGCGCCCTGTTCGGCGACGGGTGTGATCCGCCGGCATCCGGACATCAAGGTCTTGCGCAAGAAGGGCGACATACCGGTCCTGGCCGAGCAGCAAGGGGCGATTCTCGACGCGCTCTGGCCGTTGCTTGCGCCGGGCGGAAGGCTGCTGTATGTCACATGCTCGGTACTGCGCGCCGAGAACGAGTGGCAGATCGGGGCGTTTCTGGCGCGCCACGATGATGCGCGGGAGAAGAGGATTCCGGCCTTTTGGGGGACGACATGTACTCACGGGCGGCAGGTTCTTCCCGGTGAGGAAGGAATGGACGGTTTCTTTTTTGCCAGCATCGAGAAGCACCTGGCGGCATGACGAAGATGGAAGGTTGCGGTTTTAGCGATTGGTCCGGAAAACGGAAAACATCCGTTGCCTTCCTTCTGTTCGTCTGCTGCTTCCTGCCGGCGGGTCTCATCGCGGGGCCGGCCTTCGGTCAAGAGTTCGCGGTGCACGAGGCGCATACGGAGTTGGTGAATGAGGTATACCAGCTCGATGCCTGGATCGATATCCGGCTCGGCGAGGAGGTGGTGGATGCATTGCAGAGCGGCGTGCCCATTACCATCGAGATCGATATCGAGGTGTACCGGCCGCGCCGGTACCTGTGGAACGAGCGGATCGCGAGCCTGCGCCAGCGCTACCGCCTCGAATACCATGCGCTTTCCGAGCGGTATCTGGTCACCAACCTGAACACGCGCGCGCAGCAGAGCTATCCCAGCCGCGGTGCCGCTATCGCGGCCGTCGGTGTGATCAACGATTTGCCTGTGCTTGACCGCAAGCTGCTGACCGAGGGCAAAGGATATATGGCCCGTTTGCGGGCGCGCCTGGATATCGAGGCGCTGCCGGCGCCGCTCCGGGTGCTTGCCTACCTGTCGCCAAGCTGGCGGGCGAGCAGCGCTTGGTATGCGTGGGAACTTTGAAACCGTGGGATATCCGGTGTCTCATCGTTCGGCGGGTTGCGGCGTTATCTCGATCCAAGGCGCGTGTGACAGGACATCCGGGATGTCGCTTCGCAGGTGCGTGAATAGACGACAGGGACCATGAAACTCCTGCTTCGCCTGATCTCCGGTGCAATACCGGTGGGCGCGCTCTTCGTGCTGCTCCTGGTGTCGTTGCACCTGTTGAGCATCGCCACCCAGGACTCGGCGGAGTTCGGGCGCCTGTATTCGTGGCTGCTGCTGCTCAATGCGCTCGGGCTCACGGCGCTGATCACGCTCATCGGCGGCAGTCTCTACCGGCTCCTGCGCCAGCACAGGGCGCGCGTCGCCGGTGCCCGCCTGACCTTGCGCCTGGTGATCACGTTCGTGCTCCTCGCTGTCGTGCCGGTTACCGTGGTGTATTACTACTCCCTGCAGTTTCTGCATCGCGGCATCGACAGTTGGTTCGACGTGCGGGTCGAGCAGGCGCTGGAAGACGCGCTCGATCTGGGCCGCAGTTCCCTGGATTTCCGCATTCGCGATGCGCTGCGGCAAACCCAGATGCTGGCCGCGGAGTTGATCGATGTGCCCGACGCCCTGGCCGCCCTGGCCTTGAACGATCTGCGCAGCCGCAGCGGCGCGTCGGAGCTTATTCTGCTGGCCCAGAATGGCAGAGTCATCGCGTCCAGCAGCGCAGAGCCCACGGCGGCCATCATCCCGAATCTCCCGACCGAAGGCGTCTTGTTACAGTTGCGCCAGGGAGGGTCCTACGCAAGCCTGGATCCGATCCGCGACGCAGGTCTTCATGTCCGGGCGGCGGTGTTGGTGCCGCCTAGTAGTCAGGATCCGGGGGTGCGGTTTCTGCAGGCGCTGTTCCCAGTGCCGGAGCGTCTGGACCAGAAAGCGACCAGCGTGCAATCGGCTTATGCGCAGTACAAGGAGTTGGTGTATCTGCGCGGTCCGCTGAAATACAGTTTCACGCTCACCCTCTCGCTGGCGCTGCTGTTCAGTGTGCTGGCCGCCGTCTGGGGCGCGTTTTTCTCCGCACGGCGTCTTGTGGCCCCCATCCGGGAACTGGCCGAAGGGACGCGTGCCGTGGCAGCGGGCAATTACGACAAGCGCCTGCCCCCGGCCGGCCATGACGATCTCGGGTTCCTGGTGCAGTCCTTCAATGAGATGACCCGCAGGATCGCCAAGGCCCGCGCCGACGTTCAGCACAGCCGTGAGCAGGCGGAAAGCCAGAAGGCTTATCTGGAGGCGGTATTGGGCCGTCTGTCTTCCGGCGTGCTGGTGCTGGACATCGGCGAAGAACCGACATTGCGCATGGCCAACGCGGCGGCGGGGCAGGTGTTCGGCATCGATCTGACGCAACATGTCGGCGCTTCCCTGCGCGCGATTGCGGCGGAGCAGCCGATGCTGGGCGATTTCATTGCCGTCGCGGAGGCCCATCTGCCGGTTCACGGGCGGGAGTGGCGCGAAGAAATTACGCTGCCAGGTCCTGCCGGGCGGCAGATCCTCATGTGCCGGGGCACGTCGCTGCCCGGTACCGGCGACCGCCCGGCAGGTCATGTCATCGTGTTCGATGACATAACCGCGCTGATCCAGGCCCAGCGTGACGCGGCGTGGGGTGAGGTGGCGCGGCGTCTGGCCCACGAGATCAAGAATCCCCTGACGCCGATCCAACTGGCGGCGGAACGCCTGCGGCACAAGTATCTGCGGACCATGGAGGCGAAGGACGCAGAGCTTCTCGACCGCTCCACGCACACCATCGTGCAGCAGGTGGAGACGATGAAGGAGATGGTCAACGCCTTCGCCGAATACGCGCGCGCGCCCAAACTCCAGCTCGGACCGCTGGACTTGAATCGCCTGGTCAGCGAGGTGCTGGATCTTTATCGAGGCGCGGACGCACCGGTGCATCTGGTGGAGCATCTGTGCCAGGAAATGCCGCGGGTGGAGGCCGATCCTGGCCGATTGCGCCAGTTGCTGCACAACGTGATCAAGAACGCCGTCGAGGCGATAGCGGGCCAGCCCGATGCGATGCTGACGGTCAGCACGCAGTGTGTGCAGGACGCGGATTTGCCGCGGGTCGAACTGTGTATCGAGGATAACGGACCGGGTTTTCCCGAGGACATGCTGGGACAGATCTTCGAACCCTACGTCACTACCAAGCACAAGGGAACCGGACTAGGATTGGCTATCGTCAAAAAGATCGTGGAAGAGCACGGCGGCGTCATTACGGGCGAGAATCTGCCCCAGGGCGGCGCGCGCATCACCATTCGGTTGCCGCTGCTGGGGGCCGCCGGTGGCCATGCGGCCGCGGCCAGATCCTGGGCGGATACGGGCACGGAGCGCGGCGAGCCGCAGGCGGGCTGAGTCCTGCGGCCTTTGAAGCCGTACGTCAGAGCATTAGCAGCGGGAGGAGCATATGGCAGGACACCACATCCTGGTTGTGGACGACGAACCGGAGATCCGCAACCTCGTGCGCGAGATCCTTCAGGACGAGGGTTATGAAGTGAGCGTCGCGGAAAACGCGGAGAGCGCCCAGCGCGCCCGCCGTGCGCGGCGTCCGGACCTGATCCTGCTGGACATCTGGATGCCGGATACCGACGGCATCACGCTGCTCAAGCAGTGGTCCGAGGCGGGCGGGCTGCCCTGCCCGGTGATCATGATGTCGGGCCATGGCACCGTGGAGACGGCGGTCGAGGCGACGCGCCTGGGCGCCTATGACTTCATCGAGAAGCCCCTGTCCCTGGCCAAGCTCCTGCTCACCGTGGAGCGCGCCCTGCAGGCGGACAAGCTGTATCGGGAGAACATCGGCTTGCGCCAGCAGGCCCAGCCCGTCATCGAGCCGATCGGCAAGAGCGCTGTCATGCAGCGGCTGCGGGACCAGGCCCGGCGGGTTGCGCAGCATGACACCTGGATGCTGATCACGGGCGAGCCCGGCAGCGGCAAGGAAACCCTCGCGCGCTATCTGCATGCCAACAGTGCGCGTCGCGAAGGGCCGTTCGTGGAGGTGCGGGTCGGTTCCATCGCCCGCGAAAATTCGGCCGTGGAACTGTTCGGCAGCGAAGAGGGCGGCAAGATCCGCTATGGGCGGCTGGAACAGGCCAACGGCGGCACGCTGTTCCTGGACGAGGTGGGCGACATGGACCTGCAGACCCAGGCGCAGTTGCAGAGCGCGCTGGAAAGTCAGACGTTTCTGCGGGTTGGCGGCAGCGAGCCGGTACGGGTCGATGTGCGCGTGGTGGCGGCCACACGGTACGACCTGGAGGAAAAGGTGCGGACCGGCGAATTTCGGGACGATCTGTATTACAAGCTCAATGTCGTGCCGTTGCGCGTTCCCCCGCTGCGCGAGCGTGCCGAGGACGTGCCCGACCTGCTGAACTACTACGTCAATCTCTTCATGAACCAGGAGAATCTGCCCTATCGGCATTTTTCCGTGGCGGCGCAGAACCGGTTGCGCAATTACAGTTGGCGCGGCAACATCCGCGAACTGAAGAATCTGGTGCAGCGCCTGTTGATTCTGGGCAGCGGCGAAGAGATCACCGTCGAAGAGATAGAGGCGGCGATCGGCAGCCCGCCGGCGCAGCAACGCTCGACAGCGTCGGCAGCGAATGTCGCGGCGACGGCCGCCGTGCCTGCAGCGCTGGCGCCGATATCGTTCAATCTGCCGCTGCGCGAGGCGCGCGAGGAATTCGAGCGGGCATACCTGGAGCATCAGTTGCAGGAAACGGGCGGCAGCATCGGCAAGCTGGCCAAGCAGGTGGGCATGGAGCGGACGCACCTGTATCGCAAACTGCGCGCCCTGGGGATCGATCCCAAACAGATCACGAGCGACAAGTGACCAAGGACCTCGTCTTGCTGCTTGCTGCTCGTAACTCCCAACTCCTCAGCCTGTTTTTATGAAGATAATCATCCTGGGTGCAGGCCAAGTGGGCTCTTCCGTGGCCTACAACCTGGCCAGCGAGGCCAATGACATCACCGTCGTTGATATCGACGGGGACCGCCTGCGCGACCTGCAGGACCGGCTGGACATCCGTACCGTGACCGGGTACGGCTCCCATCCGGACGTGCTGCAGCGCGCAGGGGCGGAGGATGCCGATATGATCATCGCGGTCACCAACAGCGACGAGATCAATATGGTGGCCTGCCAGGTGGCCTACACCCTGTTCCACACGCCGACCAAGATCGCCCGCGTGCGTGCGGTCGAATACCTGAACCAACCGAAGCTGTTCACCCAGGAAGCGCTGCCCGTCGATGTCTTGATCAGCCCCGAGCAACTGGTCACCGACTACATCCAGCGGTTGATCGAGTACCCGGGCGCATTGCAGGTGCTGGATTTTGCGGGTGGCAGGGTGCAGCTCGTGGCAGTGCGCGCCTATCATGGCGGGCCGCTGGTGGGGCATGAGTTGCGCACCCTGCGTGATCACATGCCCGGGATACAGACTCGTGTCGCGGCAATCTTCCGGCAGGGCAAGGCGATCATCCCGGAGGGGAGCACCGTCATCGAGGTGGATGACGAGGTGTTTTTCATCGCGGCCAGAAAGAATATCCGGGCGGTGATGAGCGAGCTGCGCAAAGTGGACCCACCCAACAAGCGCGTGCT